>NZ_JBJZOI010000034.1:0-57852 GCF_047200635.1 Saccharopolyspora antibiotica
GTCGACCTGCAGCAGGTCGGTGGTGGTGTCCTGCGGCGCACCCTGGATCACGCCGGTCGCGGCCCCGTCCTGCAGGCCCTTGATCACGTCAGCCGGGGCAGCGCCCTCGTTGGCCTCCAGGTACAGCGCACCCGCGCCGGCCACGTGCGGGCTGGCCATCGAGGTGCCGTCCATCGCCTCGGTGCCGCCGCCCGGGACGGTCGAGGTGATGTCCACGCCCGGGGCGTAGCCCTCGACGGTGGCGCCGAAGTTGGTGAACTCGGCGGAGGTGTCGGTCTCGTCGGAGGCCGCCGTGGTGAACACGCCCTCCGCGCTGGCCGGGGAGACGTTCTCGGCGTCCTGCGACTCGTTGCCCGCGGCGACGGCGAGGAACACGCCCTTGTCCACCAGGCCGGTGGCCGCCTCGTCCAGCGCCGGGTCCTTGCTGCCGCCGAGGGACATGTTCGCGACCGACGGGCCGTCCGCGTTCTCGGCGACCCAGTCCAGACCCGCGATGATGTCGTCGGTGGTACCGCTGCCGTCGTCGCCGAGGACCTTCACGCCGACCAGCTCGGTGCCGGGGGCGACGCCGTAGGTCTTCGAACCGATGGTGCCCGCGGTGTGGGTGCCGTGGCCCTGCACGTCGCCGCCGTCGCCACCGGTGGCGTCGAAACCGATCGAGGCGCGGCCCTCGAAGTCCGGGTGGTTGACGGCGAGTCCGGTGTCGATGACGTACGCGGTGACGCCCGAACCGGTCTGCGCCGGGGCGTAGGTGTCGTCCAGCGGCAGCTCCGGCTGGTCGAGGCGGTCCAGGCCCCAGGATTCGGTCGCCGCGGCGTGCGGGTTCTCGACCTGGATGCGGAAGGACTGCGAGACGCCCTCGACGGCGGGGTTGGCCCGGACGTCGTGCAGCTGCTGCGGGCTCAGCGTCGCCGAGAACCCGTTGAGGGTGTTGTTGTAGACGTGCTTGGTCTGCACGCCGAGCTCCTCGGCGACCTCGGCGGCGTTGACGCCGTCCTTGAGGTTCACCACGAACGAGTCACCCGCACCGGCGGCGTTCGCCGTGTGCATGGTCAGCGGGGCCAGGTCTTCCTGCGGGGCGGCGGCGAGCGCGGGGACCGCGGCGACCACGAGCGCCGCGGCCGACAGACCGGCTCCTGCACCGAACAGCGTTTTCTTCACTGGGATTCCCTCCGTCACGAACCGACACGTTTCCCGGCGGACGAACCGCCTGGCAGCGAAGTCGATCGGTAATTGACTCGGATGCCCCAGAACGTATCGACCGAGTCGACCGCGAACAAAGAGGTGGCTAGAAAACGCCACCCTTCACGACGTGCGCCGACTTCGTCGGAGTCCCCCCATATTGACAGGCTTCATCTGGAGTTTTCCTGAATGCTGGGAGGCTTTCGGGCCGAAGTGCGACATGCCACTCGACGAGACTTTGCCATCATTCCCACGACGCGAATGCCGATGAACCACCCAAGGCGGCAACGCGCGGGAAAAACGTGGAAGAAGTCGTGGTGAACTGACGTTTCGTCAGCTCAGCGCGGGCGCACCGGGTCGCGCGACCGAGGCCGACGCGCGATCACGGCACGATTTCGCCCCGCCCACCGTCCTGGATTGCCGGTCCGCGGCGCGAGTGACGGTGCGCGTCCGGTTCGGCCACCTTGAGTGCCCGAATCCCGCGATGTGGCACAGCGGACCGGCATTCTTCGCATTTCGTCGTGTTCCGGGTATCGAACACCGTCCGGCGCACGGGCGGTTCAATCCCGGCCGCGCCGGAACAGGCGGCGGATCGGATCGTATCTCCGGTCGGCGACCCGCTCCTTCAGGGGGATGAGCGCGTTGTCGGTGATCTGGATGTTCTCGGGGCACACGTCGGTGCAACAACGGGTGATGTTGCACAGCCCGAGGCCGTGCTCGGCGCGGGCCTCGTCGGGCCGGTTCGCGCGGGTCTCGTCGCGGGCGTCCAGCGGGTGCAGCTCCAGCTCGGCGATCCGCATCAGGAACCGGGGCCCGGAGTAGGCCTCCTTGTTCTCGCCGTGGTCGCGGATCACGTGGCAGACGTCCTGGCACAGGAAGCACTCGATGCACTTGCGGAACTCCTGCGAGCGCTGCACGTCCTCCTGCGCCATCCGGTACTCGCCGGGAGCGAGACCGGCGGGTGGCTCGAAGGCGGGGACCTCGCGGGCCTTGGCGTAGTTGAACGACACGTCGCAGACCAGGTCCTTGATCACCGGGAAGGTGCGCATCGGGGTGACGGTGATGATCTCGTCGGTGGCGAACGTCGACATCCGGGTCATGCACATCAGCTTCGGCTTCCCGTTGATCTCCGCCGAGCAGGAGCCGCACTTGCCCGCCTTGCAGTTCCACCGCACCGCCAGGTCGGGGCAGGTGGTCGCCTGCAGCCGGTGCACGAGGTCGAGGACGACCTCCCCCTCCTCCGCTTCGACGACGTGATCGCGCAGCTCGCCGCCACCGGCGTCGCCGTGCCACACTCGCAGGTGCGCCAGGTAGCTCATCCTCGGCCTCCTCAGCCCGCCGCGGCGGCGAGTTCCTCGTCGGTGAAGTACTTGCGCAGCTCCTCGGGCGCGAACAGCGCGAGCAGGTCGGGGCGCACGGGTTGCTGGCGCTGCTCGTCGACCCGAATCCCGTCCCGGCCCAACGAGCAGACCAGCAGGGTGCGCCGCCAGTCCGCGACCATGCCCGGGTGGTCGTCCCGGGTGTGGCCGCCGCGGCTCTCGGTGCGCAGCACCGCCGCTTTCGCCACGCACTCGCTGACCAGCAGCATGTTGCGCAGGTCGAGGGCGAGGTGCCAGCCGGGGTTGAACTGCCGGTTGCCCTCCACGGCCAGGTCGCGGGCCCGCTCCCCGAGCCCGCGCAACCGCCGCAGGGCGTCCTCGACCTGCTCGCCGGTGCGGATGATGCCGACCAGGTCGTTCATCACCTGCTGCAGGTCGGCGTGCACGGCGTAGGGGTTCTCCTCGGCGGTGCCGGACTCGAACGGTCGCGCCGCGCGCGCCGCCGCGGCCGCCACGTCGGTGTCCCGCGGCTCCGGCCGGCCCTCGCGCGCGACGTGCTCGGCGGCGCCGATCCCGGCCCGGCGACCGAACACCAGCAGGTCCGACAGCGAGTTCCCGCCGAGCCGGTTCGAGCCGTGCATCCCGCCAGCGACCTCACCGGCCGCGAACAGGCCCGGCACCCCGGAGGCGGCGGTGTCCGGGTCGACCTCGACGCCGCCCATCACGTAGTGGCAGGTGGGCCCGACCTCCATCATCTCGGCGGTGATGTCCACGTCGGCCAGCTCGCGGAACTGGTGGTGCATCGAGGGCAGTCGCCGGGTGATCTCCTCCGGGGTGAGCCGGGTGGCGATGTCCAGGAAGACCCCGCCGTGCTCGGAGCCGCGGCCCTGCTTGATCTCGTTGTTGATCGCGCGGGCCACCTCGTCCCGGGGCAGCAGCTCGGGGGGCCTGCGGTTGCCCTCCGGATCGGAGTACCAGCGGTCGGCCTCCTCCTCGGAGTCGGCGTAGGAGCCCTTGAACACGTCGGGGACGTAATCGAACATGAACCGCCGCCCGCCCGAATCGCGCAGCACTCCCCCGTCGCCGCGCACGGATTCGGTGACGAGGATGCCCTTCACGCTGGGCGGCCAGACCATGCCGGTCGGGTGGAACTGGACGAACTCCATGTTGATCAACGCGGCCCCCGCGCGCAGCGCCAGCGCGTGCCCGTCGCCGGTGTACTCCCAGGAGTTCGAGGTGACCTTGAAGGACTTGCCGATGCCGCCGGTCGCGAGGACCACGGCGGGCGCGCGGAAGAGCACGTAGCGCCCGCTCTCCCGCCAGTAGGCGAAGGCCCCGGCGATCCGCCCGTCCGGGGCGTCCTTGAGCAGCTCGGTGACCGTGCACTCGGCGAAGACCTTGAGCCGCGCCTCGGGGTCGCCGTGCTCTGCGGCGTCGGCCTGCTGCAACGAGACGATCTTCTGCTGGAGGGTGCGGATGAGCTCCAGCCCGGTGCGGTCGCCGACGTGGGCGAGGCGCGGGTACTCGTGCCCGCCGAAGTTGCGCTGGCTGATCTTCCCGTCGGCGGTGCGGTCGAACAGCGCGCCGTAGGTCTCCAGCTCCCACACCCGTTCGGGGGCCTCCCGGGCGTGCAGCTCCGCCATCCGCCAGTTGTTCAGGAACTTCCCGCCGCGCATGGTGTCCCGGAAGTGCACCTGCCAGTCGTCGTGCGGGTTGGCGTTGCCCATCGAGGCCGCGATGCCTCCCTCGGCCATCACGGTGTGGGCCTTGCCGAACAGCGACTTGCACACCACCGCGGTGCGCAGTCCCCGCTGCCGGGTCTCGATCGCCGCCCGCAGCCCCGCCCCGCCCGCACCGATCACGATCACGTCGTAGTCGTGCTGCTCGATCTGCATCGGCCGCCTCTCAGTTGAACAGTCGGGGATCGGGGAAGGCTCCGGCGGCGACGAGCAGCACGTACAGGTCGACCAGCGCCACCGACAGCAGCGAGGCCCAGGCCAGCTGCATGTGCCGAGCGTTGAGCGCGGTCACCTTGGTCCACGCCCAGTACCGGACGGGGTGCCGGGAGAAGTGCTTGAGCCGACCGCCGACGAGATGCCGGCACGAGTGGCAGGACACCGTGTACGCCCACAGCAGCAGCGCGTTGACGACCATGAGGAGGGTGCCGAGCCCGACGCCGAATCCGCCGTCGGCGCCGCGGAACGCGATCGCGGTGTCGTAGGTGAGCACGGCCGCTACGACCAGCGCGACGTAGAAGAAGTAGCGGTGCAGGTTCTGCAGCACCAGCGGGAAGCGGGCCTCCCCGGTGTAGCCGCGGTGCGGTTCGGTCACGGCGCACGCGGGCGGGGACGCCCAGAACGAGCGGTAGTAGGCCTTGCGGTAGTAGTAGCAGGTCAGCCGGAACCCGAACACGAACGGCAGCACGAACACCGGTGGCGGCACGAACGGCCCGAGGGCCGGGAACCACTGCCCCCAGTGGCTCGCCCCGGGGACGCAGGCGGCGCTCAGGCACGGCGAGTAGAACGGCGCGAGGTAGTGGTGCTCGGGCACCCAGTAGGCCGTGTTCATGAACGTGCGGATCAGGCCGTAGATCAGGAACAGGCCCAGCCCGATCGCGGTGATCAGCGGCGGCAGCCACCACCGGTCGGTGCGCCGGGTCCGCGGCTCCGGGGAGGGCGGCGGGTGCGCGGGTGGGGCGCCGGATGGATCGAAACCGGGGAGTGCGGACATGGCTGACCTCGTCGTCGGTGTCCGGTGCGGCTTGCGGCCCGTCCCTCGTGCTCGCCGGTGCTGCGCGGGCGCACCGTCGCGCCCGCGCGCGGGAGCCCGGCCGGACTCCCGCGCGGCGGCCGGTCAGTGCGGTTGCCTGCCCCCGACCCCCTCGTCGTCGGCATCGCGCCACAGCGCGGGGTCGTAGGGCGTGTCCGGTACGAGGACCGTCTCGCGGCCGGACGGCTCCGAGCGCGGCGCGGGCAGCGCCGAGAGCTCGGCGAGATCGATTTCGAGCCGCTCCACATCGTTGCTCAGGCGGCGCACCGCCGCAGCGTCGCCGTAGCGCGAACGGAGGGTCCCGACGCTGCTGCGCAACTGCCCCAGCACCCGCCGCACGTCGGTCAGTTCGGTCGTCGAAGTCATGGGCGAACACCTCTCGCACGGGTCGTCGCATCGACCTGTCGAGGGTGCCGCGCGACGGCGGAATGTGACAAGGGCCACAAGGCTGACTTCCAGGATTTCCCTCGACCGGGCAGCCGCGAGCGAACCCCCGGTGACAGCGCTCAGGACCTCGGGCCCCGTCCGGCACCGCCGTCCCGGCAGCACCACCGCTCGCGGCGGACGCGCACCGCGATGAGGGCACCCGCGCTCGGCCGGGCCACGAGATCCGGGCGGGCGCGGCGGTGCGGCTCACCGCGATCGCGGTCGGGCGCGCCGCCGGGGCGTCCCGCGTCGAGCAGACCCCGCTCCCGGGCAGCGCACCCGCCGCGGCTACCGGCGGTGGCGCCGTCCGGGGCGGGCGCGCAGCCGCCGGTCAGCAGCCGCCGCCGTCACCGCCGCTGCTGCCGCCGCCGTCGCCGCAGCCGCCGTCGAAGCCGCTGCCGCCGTCGGAGCCGCCGTGGTGGTGCGTGCCGTGGTCGCCGGTCCCGACGAACGGCGCGGCCGAGTAGGAGCCGCGGCGCGCGGCCGACCGCCTCGGCGCGTTGAACGAGATGACCAGCACGACGGCCAGCAAGACAAGTCCGATCACTGCGATGCTCATGACCATCAACCCCCAGCGTGCCGGGTTCGCTGCGCCCCGCCGGGGTCCCGGCGCCCTCGCCAGCAGGTGCTCGGAAGCTATCACCGCGCGTCGGCCCGCAGACCCGGTTCAGCCGGAACCGCCGCACCATCGCGACCTCGGCTCAGCCGGCGCCCTCCCGGTGCGGGCGTCCCACCCAGAGCACGTCCCGCGCCCGGGTGAGCGCGACCAGCTGGGTGCGCTCATCTCGTTCTCGCTGATCGCGACGCCGCTCGTCCACGCCAGGACCGGCGGGGATCTCGGGCACGAGCACGGCGCGGAATTCGAGGCCCTTGGCCCGGTGGACGGTGCCGACCCGGACCTTGCCGTCGCGCTCGCCCTCGTAGTGCTCCAGGTCGCGCGCCGCGAACCCGGCCGCGCGCAGCACCTTCAGCCACCGAGTCGTGCTCACCTTGCCGAACGTCAGCACCGCGACGTCGTCAGGTTCGACGTCCAGCCGGCGCAGCGCCCCGACGAGAGCCTCCTCGTGCTGCTCCGGCGCGCCCGTCCACCAGATCACGTCCCCTCCGCGAAGCGTCGCCACCGCCTCGCGCAACGAGAACCCCGCGGCCCCGTCGAGATCGTCGACCTGGTTCGAGGCGTCGAACCGCTTCGCGCACTCCAGGATCCGGGAGGCGTTGCGGTAGTTGGTGCGCAGCACCTCACCCCTGCCCCGGATCGGGATGCCGGCGTCGGAGAGCCGCCAACCACCCGGGTAGATCTGCTGCTGCCCGTCCCCCACCAGCAGCAGGCGGTTCGGCCCGTCCCCGGCCAGCGCGTGCAGCAGCCGCAAGCCGACGAGCGTGATGTCCTGGACCTCGTCCACGACGACCCCCGCCAGCGGGCGGTCCAGCCCGCGCCGTTCGAGCTCGGCGTGCGCCGCGGTCAGCACGTCGTTGAAGTCGAGCACGCCCTTGTCCGCGCGGATCCGCTCGTAGGTCTCGTACAGCTGCCAGACCAACGCCCGGTCCGCACCGCGCTCGATCCCCATTCCCCGGCCCACCCGGTTGAGGGCCTGGTACCGGGTGAGATCGGCGATCCCCCGCCCCTTGATCACGCGGTCGATCTCGTCCTGCCAGTAGTCGGGACGCGGGTTGAGCTCCGCGAGCCTGGTGTTCTTTCCGAACTGCGACCAGGCCAGCGCGAAGCAGCTCGCCACCGGTCGCACGTCCACCGCCCGGCCGCGCTCGTGGAGGAACTGCTTCGCCCAGCGGTGCACGGTGCTGAACTCGACGCGGTCGCCGATCTCCGGGGCGAGCCGGTGGAACAGCCGCCGCGCGATCGGCGGCAGGTTGCGCGCGTAGGTGGTGAACAGCAGCGGTCCGACGCTCCGGCGCGCCAGGTGCACCAACCGGTGCAGCGCCACCGCGGACTTGCCGGTGCCGGCCGGGCCGCTGATGCGCGCGGGTCCGCTGTAGTCGCGGCGCACCATCGCGGCCTGCTCGTCGTCCAGGAAGGTCAGCCAGGCCTCGAACGGACCGTCCAACGCGGCGTCGAAACGATCCCTGGAGAGGTCGGCGACGTCGAACAACTCCGCGTCGGGCTCCGCGGGGTCCCGAGCCGCACCCGGGGTGAGCGGGGTGAAACCGGCGCGCGCCCCCAGGTGCTCGACGAGCGACTGCGCGTCGCGCCGACCGAGCCTGCGCTCGCCGCGCCGCAGCACCCGGTCCAGCTCGGTGTCCGCGACCGTGAGGTGGTGCCCGATCGACGGGTTCGCC
Organism: Saccharopolyspora antibiotica; assembly: GCF_047200635.1. Classification (NCBI taxonomy): domain Bacteria; kingdom Bacillati; phylum Actinomycetota; class Actinomycetes; order Pseudonocardiales; family Pseudonocardiaceae; genus Saccharopolyspora; species Saccharopolyspora antibiotica. Next base: position 7,992 of record NZ_JBJZOI010000034.1, read on the forward strand.
GGTCCCCGACCGGTCGGCAGCACCACGACGGGTCGCACCACCGCTTCGGTGACCGATCCCGCAGGCGCGCGGGCACCGAGGAAGAGTTCGGCGCACCTCCGCACGGCGGCGCGGACGTCCTCCCACTCGGGCTCCTTGTCCCGGAGCGCGATCGCGAGCACGCCCAGCGGTCCGATCAGCAGCACGTCGGGTTCGGCGGCCGGTGCGTCGGGGAAGGCCTCGTGCACGCAGGTGTGCCATCCCCGGCGGCTCTCCACCAGGAACCGGGTCAGCACCCGGCGCTTCCAGCTCGGCAGTTCCGGGTAGGCGGCGACCGCGCGCTCGGCCGCGCGACGGAACCGCTCCTCGCGGTGATCGGTACTCATGCCCGGGCACCTCCGCGTCTCCCGCCGGTCGACTCAAGATCGAACCTAGCGGGCGTGCGCCGGACGGGTCAGCGCCGCGATCGGGGGACCACCCGTTCGCCGCAGCAGCTCGGACCGGTCGGCGCAATCCCGGCTCAGTCGCCGCCGCCTCCGGAGTCGATGCTCTCGCCGACTCCGTGCACGGAGCTGCGGCGCTTCGGGCGCCGCCGGGAGTTCCGGACCACGAGCAGCAGCAACACCACGACCAGGGCTCCGAAGACCAACCACTCCACGGAGATCACCTCTTCCCGCTCGGTTCCACCTCCCCCGAGACGACCACACCGGGCCGGGGCGGGGCGAGGCGCGCCGCGCGGGTCCGGGGGAACCCCCCGGGAAGGATCAGAATCCGTGCACGAGCTGGCGGGCGGTCCGGTAGGCGTGCCGGACCGCGTCGCCCTGGTGGGCGGTCGTCTCCGGGCAGCGCTCGGAGCGCAGCTCCCACTCGGGCGGTTCCGCCGCGCCGGACGCCGCCCAGGCCGCCTGCTTCGCCGCGCCGAGCGCGACGTACTCGGCGTGCTCCGGGATCTCCACCGGGACCCCGAACAGCGAGGGCGCGATCGCACGCACCGCCGCCGACTCGCTCGCCCCGCCGATCAGCAGCACCCGGCGCACCTCCACCCCGACGCGGCGCAGCGCGTCGATGCCGTCGGCGAGGCCGCACAGCATTCCCTCGACGGCGGCGCGGGCCAGGTTCTCCGGAGTGGTGTTGGCGCCGCGCATCCCGGTGAGGGTGCCGGTGGCGTCCGGCAGGTCGGGGGTCCGCTCCCCCTCCAGGTAGGGCAGCAGGGTCAGCCCGCCCGCCCCCGGGGCGGCCTCCAGCGCGAGCCGGTCCAGCCCGGCCAGGTCGGTGCCGAGCATCGTCGCGGCCGCGCTGAGCACGCGGGCCGCGTTGAGCGTGCACACCAGCGGCAGGTAGCGGCCGGTGGCGTCGCAGAAGCCCGCGACCTGCCCGCTCTCGTCCGCGCACGGCTGCTCGGCCACCGCGAACGCGGTTCCGGAAGTGCCGAGGGACACGACCACGTCTCCCGGCCCGGCCCCGATGCCCAGCGCGCCCGCCATGTTGTCGCCGGTCCCGGCGGCCAGCACGGCGCCCTCCAGCGGGGCGAATCCGGTGCCGCGCCCGGCGGAGCCGGCCGGGTCGAGCACCTCGGGAAGGCGCGGGGTGCGTCCGCCCATCGCCTCCGACAGCAGGTCCGGCAGCCAGGAACCGGTTGCCGGGTCGAAGTAGCCGGTGCCGGAGGCGTCCCCCCGGTCGGTGCAGGCGCGCTCGGGGCGCCCGGCGAACAGCCACGTCAGCCAGTCGTGCGGGAGCAGCACCCGGTCGACGCGGTCGGCGTGGTGCGGTTCGTGCTCGGCGAGCCAGGCCAGCTTGGTCAGGGTGAAGCTCGCGACGGGAACCAGCCCGGTGCGCGCGGCGAGCCCGTCGGCGCCGTGCCGCTCGACGAGCGCCCGGGCCTGCGGAGCGGAACGGGTGTCGTTCCACAGCAGCGCGTCCCGCACCGGCTCTCCCCGCGCGTCCAGCGCGACCATGCCGTGCTGCTGGCCGGCGACCGACACCGCCTCGATCGGCCCGGGGGACGCGGCGGCGGCCTGCTCGACGGCCTCGCGGGCCGCGGTCCACCACGACCACGGGTCGACCTCGGTCCCCGCCGGGTGCTGGGCCTTGCCTTCGGCGACGACCCGGCCGGTCTCCGCCTCGGCCACGACCGCCTTGGCGGACTGGGTGGAACTGTCGATGCCGAGAACGAACACGGGGCGGCCCCTCACCTCACGTCGCGAGTGCAACGGCGAAATCTTGCCAGACGGCACCGCGAGCTCAGGGCTTGCGGCCGAGTCCGCAGAGCACGAGGTCGTGCGCGGGCACCCGCGGCCGCATCCGCGGACCGTCCGGCCACCAGTCCACCGGCCGCACGAGGCCGGGTTCGGCGAGCTCGGTGCCGTCGAAGAAGCGGGCGATCTCGTCGTGGTCCCGGAACCACCCGGTGCCGAGTTCGGCGAGCATCAGCTTCTCCAGGTGCGCGGCTACCTCGACCTGCGCGGGATCGGCCGGGCGCACCAGGTGGCTGAGCGCGAGGTAGGACCCGGGCGCGAGCGCGTCGACGTAGCGGGCGACGACCTGGTGCGGAGCCGCGGCGTCACCGACGTGCTGGAGCGTCGCGGCCTGCAGCACCGCCACCGGTCGGGAGAAGTCGATGGCGCGCTCGATCTGCGGCAGCGCCAGCAGATCCGCCGGGCGCGTGAGGTCGCCGAACGCGAAGTGGGTGCGGTCGTTGTCGACCAGCAGGGCCTTGCCGTGGGTGAACACCATCGGGTCGTGGTCGACGTAGACGACGACGGCGTCCGGATTGGCGCGCTGCGCGACCTCGTGGGTGTTCTCGGCGGCGGGCAGCCCGGAGCCGATGTCGAGGAACTGGTCGACTCCCGCGGCGCCGGCCAGGTAGCGCACCACCCGCAGCAGCCACTCCCGGTGGTCCCGGGTCGCGACATCGAGCCCGGGGGAGACTTCGAGCGCGGCGTCCACGACGGCGCGGTCCACGGCGTAGTTGTCCTTGCCGCCCTGCAGCGCGTCGAAGCACCGGGCGACGCTGGGGTTCCGGGTGTTCAGACGCCGCACGTCGAGCGGTCCGGTCTCCGGGTCCGAAGCCGCGATCCCGGACCGGGCCCAGCTGAGCCGGGCGGGATCGGCACCGGAGCGATCGGGCATCGAACACCTCGCAGCAGGATCGCGGCACTTGCGCCGACACGCAGTATAGGCGGCGGGCGGCCACAACTGATCGTCCGGTCGGCCGCCGCGAGGAGATCGAATCGTCCCCGATTCCCGGTAGGCTTCGACCAGCCTTCAGAGGGAGCCCGGGTTGCAGGTCACGATCACGATCAACGGCACCGAGCAGCGGCACGACGTCGAGGACCGCACCCTGCTCGTCCACCTGTTGCGGGAGGACTGCGGCCTCACCGGCACGAACACGGGCTGCGACACCAGTTCCTGCGGCGCGTGCACGGTGCTGCTGGACGGGGAGTCGGTGAAGTCCTGCACCGTGCTGGCCGCGCAGGCCGACGGCCACGAGATCACCACGGTGGAGGGGCTCGACTCCGGCGACGGGCTGCACCCGGTGCAGCGGGCCTTCCAGGAGCGCCACGGCCTGCAGTGCGGGTTCTGCACGCCGGGGATGGTGCTGGCCTCCGTGTCGTTGCTGCGGGAGAACCCCGCTCCGACCGAGCACGAGGCGCGCGAAGGCCTGGCGGGCAACCTGTGCCGCTGCACGGGTTACCAGAACATCGTCGAGTCCGTGCTCGCCGCGTCCCGCGCGGAGGGTGCGCGATGATCCCGGCCGAAGTCCGCTACCACCGGGCCGGATCGGTCGACGAGGCGTTGCGGCTGCTCGCCGAGCACGGCGAGGAGGCGAAGCTGCTGGCGGGCGGGCATTCCCTGCTGCCGCTGATGAAGCTGCGCCTGGCCGTGCCGGAGGTGCTGGTCGACGTGGGCGGGCTGCGGGAGCTCGCGTTCGTCGAGGACGCCGGGGACGCGGTGCGGATCGGGGCGCTCACCCGGCACCACGACCTCGCGACCTCGGCGCTGCTGGCGCGGGAGCTGCCGCTGCTGGCGCGCGCCGCGGGGACCGTCGGCGATCCGCAGGTCCGCCACCGCGGCACCCTCGGCGGCTCGCTCGCGCACGGGGACGCGGCCGGGGACCTGCCCGCGGTGGTGCTGGCGCTGGACGGGGTGCTGGTGCTGACCGGCCCGGGCGGGACGCGGGAGGTGCCCGCCGCCGAGTTCTTCGTGGACTTCTTCGAGACCGCGCTGGCGCCGGACGAGGTCCTCACCGAGGTCCGGGTGCCGAAACGGGCCGGGGGCTGGGACTTCCAGAAGTTCACCCGGCGCGCCTCGGACTGGGCCGTGGTCGGCGTCGCGGTCGCCGGGGACGCGGTGGCGCTGGTGAACATGGGGGCGACTCCGCTGCGCGCTCGCGCCGTCGAGGCCGCGCTGGCCGCCGGCAGCACCCCCGCCGAGGCAGCCGAACGCGCCGCCGAGGGCACCTCGCCCGCGGACGAACCGACGGCCTCGGCCGAGTACCGCAGGCACCTGGCCCGCGTCCTGGTCCGCCGGGCCCTGGAGAACTCCCGCGCCTGAGGGCCGGATGCCCGGCAACTTCCCCGCACGAGCGCGGTCGAGCTCGTGCGGGGTTCGCGATCCGCTGTCGGCGACGTGCGCGCGCCGGGCGAGGTGCACCGGGGCGATCGCCCGCGACGGTTCGGTGGTCCGGTTGGTGAGGCGCGCTGGCCGATCCTCGGTCGTCCCTGGCGGAGGCGCGTTCTTCGGGCGGTTCTGCCGCCGCTGTGCCCGCGCACCGCGAGCCCCGGGAGCGTTCACCGATCCGGGCTCCGGGCTCCATCGCGCAGGACTCGCACCTCGACTTCGGGCGCGGCCCGCGCTTCTGCTCAGCGCGGGAGGAGGCGGAGATCGGGGTCGGCACCTGGGCGGCGGCACCGCGCGGACGAGCGCGCATTCCGGAACCGGAACGGCCAGGATGGCGGTGAACGCGTCCGGGGCTCGGGGTGACCGGCGAATGCGCTCCCCGGCTTCCGAAGAGGGCCGCGGGAGCGGTGCGGCCGAGCGGCCGATCCCGGACTCTCGGAGGCGCCCGGGACCGATGAGGGATACCCCCAAGGTGCGCTTCGAGCGGTTCTCGGAATTCACGAGTCCGAGGCGGTCGAATCACTCCGATTCAGCCGCACCCGTCCGATCGCTTCCGGACATGACCTGCGCTTTCACTCGCCCCGGCGCTGATCGGCCCGATGCCGGGCGGACGAGACGCCGTTCCGGAGCGATGTGCTGGAGCCCGCGTAATGTCGGCCCCGCGCTGCGGATGAGATTTCTGGCGGGAATTCCGCTTCCGGGGAATCCGCGCGCGCTCATCTTCGATGTCAATCCGATTCGTGGAGGATTCATGACCAATCGCCGCACCCGTTTCGCCACCGTGCTCGCCGCCAGCGCCGCCGTGCTCGCCATGCCGCTCACGGCCACCGCCGCCAGCGCTGCCACCACGGCGGCGGTCAGCCCGGGCACGCTCTCGCTGTGCTCCGACGGGTCGTACTCCACCCAGGTCGAATTCCCCGACCGGGGCGGCTTCTCGACCTTCGTCGTGCCCGCCGGGCAGTGCCACGACACCACCGGCCTGAGCAGCGCGGGCATCGAGCCGATCACCGTCGTGGGCCTCACCGACGGCGGCCAGCGGTTCCAGGTGGGCAAGGGCTCGTTCAACGCCAGCAAGGGCGGGATCGTCAAGTCCTACGGCACCCCCGGGGACGCCTGGGCCATGACCCCGCAGGTGTGATCATCACCTGCTGAACGACCCGCGCGGTCGTCTCGGCCGCGGTTGGCGAGCGAACGGACCGTTCGTCCCACTCCGCTGGTCGAAGGAGCCGTTCACTCCGAGAAGTCCGCCGAGCCGAGGGAGCGGGGCGAGCGGACCGTTCACCCCGACCCGCCGGACCAGCGGTCCGCTCACCGGATTCGAGGTCCGGCCAACGGACCGTTCGTCCGATCCTCTTGGTCCAACGGTCCGTTCACCCCGATCCCGGGTTGTGGCGAACGGACCGTTCGTCCAATCCGGACTGGCGAGCCGTTGCCCGGAACCGGCTGCGGGGTGAACGGTCCGTTCGCCCCGGCCCGCCGAGCGGCCCCAGCGCCTCGCTCTCGGTGAACGGACCGTTCGTCCCACGGCGTTGGACGAACGGTCCGTTCACTCACGGGCGGCGAGCGACCAGGAAGGTGCGGGTGGTGCGGACGGTGAGGTCGTCGCGGCGGTGGAGGCCGTCGGCGAGGAGGGTGTCGAGGACGTCGAGGTCCGTCGCGTCGAGGTGGTCGGCGAGGAACGGGCGCATCCGGGTGAGGACGAGCTCGGCGTAGCGGGCGGTGCCCTCGGGAAGCGGGGAGCGCAGGTCGATCTCGACCGCGCGGTTCTCCACCAGCCCGAACCCGGCCCCGGTCAGCAGAGCCGCCCAGTCCGAGCTGATGTGCGGGAGGTCGTCCGCGCGCCGGGCGGCGAGCACCTCGCGGCAGCGCTCCTCCAGGCCCGGGCGGCCGACACCGAAGTCGTCGGGCAGGAAGCGCGGGAACCCGTCCAGCTCGGCCACCGCCACCAGACCGCCGGGCCGCAGCGCACCGAAGACCTCGCCGAGCAGCCGGCCCGGATCGGCCAGGTGGTGCAGCGAGGCGGACGCCCACACCAGGTCGGCCGGGCCCTCGGTGCGCGGGAACGCGGCGTCCAGGTCGACCTGCTCGGTGCGGATCCGCTCGGACAGTCCGCGCCGCGCGCCCTTCGCGGTGAGGTGGTCGAGCATCGCGGGTGAGCTGTCGACGGCGATCGCCGTCGCGTCCTCGAAGCGTTCGAGGAGGGCGAAGGTGCCGGTTCCGGAGCCGCTGCCGAGGTCGAGGATCCGCCGCACCGGTTCCTCGGCCAGCTCGCGCAGCCTGGCGGTGAGGGCGGTGAGGTGGTCGTGCAGGACCTCCGCGTCGAGGTCGAGCATCTCGATCTGGAGGTCCTCGGCGCCGTGGTGCTGGGGTTCGTGAGCCATGGCTCCACGCTAGCGTCGCCTTGCCCCGATGGCATACGTTATTGCGCATGACGCAAGACGGTGAGCTGGACGCCCTCGTCCGGCAGCGGATCAAGAGCCTGCGCACGGCGCGCGGCCTGTCACTGGAGGAGCTGGCAGCGCGCTGCTACCTGAGCACCTCCACGCTCAGTCGCATCGAGACCGGGCACCGGCGCATCAGCCTGGACCAGCTGGCGCCGCTCGCCCGCGCGCTCGGCACGACGCTGGACCAGCTGGTCGAGTCGGCCGCGGACGAGGACGTGGTGATCAGGCCGGTGCACGACGAGCGTCGGGGCGCGACGACCTGGCTGCTGAGCCGGGACTCCGGCCCGCACGGCATGACCGTGGCGAAGATGCGGCTCACGAAGCCCGCCTCGCGCGAGACGACGGAGCTGGGGGTGCACCCGGGCAAGGACTGGTTCATGGTGCTGTCCGGGCGGGTGATGCTGCTGCTGGGCGAACGCTCGATCGTCGTCGAGACCGGGCACGCGGCCCAGTTCTCCACGATGACCCCGCACGCCTTCGGCGCCCACGACGGCCCGGCGGAGATCCTCACCCTCCTCGACCACGACGGGCAGCGCACGCATCTGCACGAGTGAGGGAACAACCGCGCCTCCGGCGGAGGCGTCCGGGCGGGCGACGTCTCACGGCCGGACGCTGGAGCGGAGCGCGCGCACCGGGCCGGGTTGCGCGGCGGCGAGCACGCGGAGCCGCCCTCCTCCAGCAGCGGCCCGGCCCCCGGCCCCTGCGGGACGAGGGCCGTCCGAGGAGAGCCCTCGGGCCAGCGATCCGGCCGAGCGCGCGGACGCCCCCCGGGAGGCCCGGCCACCCCGCGCGACGCGCGGGATGGCCGGTATCGATCTCGCCGCTCGCCCCCTGGCGAAGCGGCCGGAACAGCGCGATCGGTTCGGGATCTCACCCACCAGCGCCCCGGACCGGAGACGGTGAGGGTGGCGGGAGAATCGGACGATCCACCCGAGATCGGCGAATCGCGAATTCTCGTCGCGAATTCCGGCGAAGCCTGACATCACCGACGAGCGCGGCCGATCCCGGAATTCGCGGGAAGTGCGGCGTCGCCGCCGATGCGGGGCGGAACCGATCCCCGGGGATCGGTTCCGCGGCGCCCGCTCCCGGAGCCGCAGGTCAGCTCGCCTGCATGAAGGCGACGACGGGCAGCCCGCCCTCGTAGTCGCAGCTCACGCCGAGGTGCTGGGTGCCCTGCTTGCTGACCAGCGAGCAGTCGTAGTCCCCGTAGACGTCCTCGGCGTAGGCGTCCTCGCCCTGCAGCTGGGAGGGGTCGAGCCGCAGGTAGAGGCCGATCGCGTTGAGCGCGTCCTCGGCACCGGCGTGAGCGCCGTTCACGTCCCTGGAGTAGACGTCGTAGTAGGCGCCGCCCGGCGCCCGCAGCGCCCCGTGGGCCACGTCCGCGGGCTGGGGGCCGGGCACCTCCGGGTGGCTCGCGGCGGGTTGCGCGCCCGCGAAGCTCGCGGCGGATTCCGAGTTCGCGGCACCGGCGAAGCCGGCGAGTCCCACGATCCCGGCGAGGGAAAGGCCGGCGGCGAGAACGGAACCCGTGATGGCGATGCGGCGCATGATTACCTCCGAAATTGTCGCGTGCTCGGTGATCCACCCTGAAGACGCGAGATCGAGCGACCGGTTGCTCGGAGTGACTCGGATCACCCCGGAGGCGGTAATTCGTCCCTTCCGATCAATTCCGCCGGAATCCGCGGCGGAACTCGGAATTCCGCAGCTCAACCGTTGGCCACATTCGCACCGACCGGGCGGAGCCCGTGCTGCTGGCGCCGGTCCCGGTCGGCTCATGTCCGTCGGCGAGGTCGTCGCCCCGCGCCGAGGCCCGAACGCTCGACGGGCCGGGACGAGGGAAGGCGACGACCTTCACGGCCCGCTGCCGCCGCGCGCGGAGGAATTCGCGACCAGCGGCTCACGTTCCGGGCCGCCGCGGCGTCTACTGGGAGTGGTGATGAGACCGTTCGAGCAGATCGTGGAGATCCACGGGCCGGTGGTGCTGCGGGTCTGCCGGGCCGTGCTCGGGCCCGTCGAGGCCGAGGACGCCTGGTCGGAGACCTTCCTGGCGGCGCTGCGCGCCTACCCGGAGCTGGGCGCGGACGCCAACGTGGAGGCATGGCTGGTGACCATCGCGCACCGCAAGGCCCTCGACGCCGCCCGAGCCCGCGCCCGTCGCCCGGCTCCCGTCGAGCAGCTTCCCGAACGGCCCGCGCGGCGGGGCGGGCCCGAGGACTGGGACGGCGACCTGTGGGCCGCGCTCGCCGCGCTGCCGGACAAGCAGCGGATGGCGGTGGCCTACCACCACCTCGGCGGACTGCCCTACGCGGAAGTCGCGGCGATCACGGGCGGCAGCGCTGACGCCGCCCGGCGCGCTGCCGCGGACGGGATCCGCGCGCTGCGCATCACCTACCGGACCGGAGCGGAAGGAGGACCGAGATGAAGGACGAGTTGTTCGACTCGCTGCCCGGGGCCGCCCCCGGGGCGCTCGACCGGCTGCGCTCCCGCCTGGTCGGCGCGGCGCGGCAGGAGGGGCTGGTGGACGTGGCCTACCGGACGCTCCCCACCCCGGTCGGCGAGTTGCTGCTCGCGGCGACCGAGACGGGGCTCGTCCGGGTGGCCTTCACCGACGGCGGAGAGCAGGAGGCGGTGCTGGCGGAGCTGGCCGGAGAGATCAGCCCGCGGGTGCTGCGCGAGCCCGGGCGGCTGGACGAGGTGGCGCGGCAGCTCGACGAGTACTTCGCCGGACGCCGGAGGGCGTTCGCGCTGCCGTTGGACCGGCGGTTGTCCCACGGGTTCCGGCGCGCGGCGCAGGAGCGGCTCTCGGAGATCGATTACGGGCGGACGGCGAGTTACGCCGAGATCGCCGCGGCCGCGGGGAGCCCCCGCGCGGTGCGGGCGGTGGGGACGGCGTGCGCGACGAATCCGCTGCCGGTGGTGGTGCCCTGCCACCGCGTCGTCCGCTCGGACGGCTCCCCCGGCGGCTACGTCGGCGGTACGCGGGCCAAGGCCGCCCTGCTCGCCCTGGAATCGAGCGCGCTGTCCGGGTGAACGGTCCCTTCGTCCCAACTCGCTGGACCAACGGTCCGTTCACTCCTCGCTCCGGGTGCGGGGTGAGCGGGCCGGTCACGCAAGAGCCATCGGGGTGTCGGAGGTGGCGGGTAACTTCGGGGCGCTGGTGGAGAGGGGAGGTGCGCAGGATGGGGACGTCGTTGTTCCCGCTGCCCAAGCGGGTCGTCGCGCCGGGCGCCGTGCACGTGCCCGGCTGGCTGGATCTCGAACGGCAGCGGGAGCTGGTGGAGGCCTGCCGGACGTGGGCTCGGGGGCCGGTGCCGATGCGCTCGGCCGCGCTGCCGAGCGGGCACCGGATGTCGGTGCGGACCGTCTGCCTCGGCTGGCACTGGTACCCCTACGCCTACAGCCGGACCGCCGACGACGTGGACGGCGCCCGCGTCGCACCGTTCCCGTCCTGGCTCGGCGAACTCGGCCGGGCGGCGCTGGCCGATGCCTGGGAGCAGGACGCGACGGACTACCGCCCGGACGCAGCACTGATCAACTTCTACGACGAGCGGGCGCGGATGGGGATGCACCAGGACCGGGACGAACGCGCCCGGGAGCCGGTGGTGTCGCTGAGCATCGGTGACACCTGCACGTTCCGCTTCGGCAACCCGGACTCCCGCGCCCGGCCGCACACCGACGTGGAGCTGGAGTCCGGAGACCTGTTCGTCTTCGGCGGGCCGTCGCGGCTCGCCCACCACGGCGTGCCCGCGGTCCGTCCGGGCACGGCCGACCCGGCCTGCGGACTCGCCTCGGGACGCATCAACATCACCCTGCGGGTGACCGGCCTGGAGAGTGGAGAGCGGACGTGAGCACCACCGAGCAGACCGACGTGATCGTCGGCGAGGACGGCCTGGCCCGCTCGCCGTGGGCGGCCCACGACCCGCTGCTGCGGGAGTACTACGACACCGAGTGGGGAATGTCCGTGCGCGGCGAGCAGCCGCTGTTCGAGCGGATCTCGCTGGAGGCGTTCCAGTCCGGCCTGTCCTGGGCGACGATCTTGCGCAAGCGCCCCGCGTTCCGGGAGGCCTTCGACGGTTTCGCCCCGGACGCGGTCGCCGCCTACGCGGAGCGGGACGTGGCCCGCCTGCTGGCGGACGCGGGAATCGTGCGCAACCAGGCCAAGATCCGAGCCACGATCGGGAACGCCCGGGCCACCCTCGCCCTGCGCGAGGAGGGCGGCCTGGACGAGTTCGTCTGGTCGTTCCAGCCCGGATCCACGCCGCGACCGCGGGGCGTCGCCGAGGTCCCCACCACCTCACCCGAGTCGGTGGCGCTGTCGAAGGCGCTGCGACGCAGGGGTTTCCGCTTCGTCGGCCCCACCACGATGTTCGCGTTGATGGAGGCCGTGGGCATCGTGGACACGCATCTCGTCGGCAGTTACCGGCGCGGCGCCTCCGGGATCTGGCCGGAGTGACCGGCTCGCTGCGGATCGAGCTCACCGGGCCGTTCGCGGTGGAGCCCGCGCTGGCGGCGCTGGCCGCGCACGCGACGCCCGGCGTGGAGCGCGTCGATCGAGGGGGCCGGAGCACGACACGGGTGCTGGCGCTGCCGAGCGGCCCGGTCGAGGTAACGACGGTGCTCGCGGCGGACCACCTGCTGCTCGTCGGCGCCTTCCGCTCGGCCGAGGACCGCGGCGCGGCGGCGGAGCTCGTCCGGCGCTGGCTGGACCTGGACGCCGATCCGGTGCGGATCGAGGCGGTGCTGCGGGCGGATCCGCTGCTGGAGCCGCTGGTCGACGCGCGTCCAGGACTGCGGGTGGTCGGCCGCCCGGACGGTTTCGAGGCCGCCGTGTCGACGGTGCTCGGCCAGCAGGTCAGCCTCGCCGCCGGCCGCACCCTCACCGGACGGCTGGTCGCTGCCCGCGGCGAGCCGGGCCCGGGCGGGTTGCGGCGGTTTCCGGCCCCGGAGGTGCTGGCGGGGTTGCCGGTCGAGGAGCTGCGCGCGGCCATCGGCAGCACCGTCTCGCGGGCCCGGACGGTGCGCGCGCTCGCCTCGGCGGTGGCGGACGGGTTGTCGCTGCTGCCCGGCGGCGACGCCGAGCGGCGGCGCCGGGAGCTGCTGGCGCTGCCGGGCATCGGGCCGTGGACGGTGGAGCACCTGGAGATGCGGGCCTTCGGCGACCGGGACGCCTGCCCGGCGGGGGACCTGGTGCTGCGCCGCGCGCTCGGGATGGCGGAAGCGGAGGTGCGGGAGCACGCGCGCGGGTGGAGGCCGCACCGGGCGCACGCGGTGGCCCACCTGTGGGCGGAGGCCGCCTACCTCCAGCCCTGAACGAGTGAACCGCGGTGCTTCGCGCGCTGCGGGGCAGTTTCCCAGGGTGGCCCTGATCAGCGGCGATCGACGGTTCCGAACATCCCGCCACCCGCGCCAAACTTGACTAACTCCAGAAAAGCTGATTGCCTCGGGACGTGCAGCCGCCGCCACCGCCGCACCCCGAGGGGCGCAGGCCGGTGCGGACGGCCCGTTCCCACCACCCGGCGGCCCGCGCGGCCACCGGTTCCTTCGCCCCGCACGCGGCGAACGATCCGAACAGGAGTGAGCTGTGCCCGAGAACGACCAGAAGCCGCTGACCACCGTCGCCGGCGCACCGGTGCCGGACAACCAGAACTCCCTGACCGCGGGCGCGGGGGGCCCGATGCTGCTGCAGGACGTCTGGTTCCTGGAGAAGCTCGCCCACTTCGACCGCGAGGTCATCCCGGAGCGCCGGATGCACGCCAAGGGCTCCGGCGCCTACGGCACGTTCACGGTGACCAACGACATCACCCGCTACACCGCGGCCTCGATCTTCTCCGAGGTCGGCAAGCGGACCGAGATGTTCGCCCGGTTCTCCACCGTCGCCGGAGAGCGCGGGGCCGCCGACGCCGAGCGCGACATCCGCGGCTTCGCGCTGAAGTTCTACACCGACCAGGGCAACTGGGACCTCGTCGGCAACAACACCCCGGTCTTCTTCTTCCGCGACCCGCTGAAGTTCCCCGACCTCAACCACGCGGTGAAGCGGGACCCGCGCACGAACTTGCGCGACGCCGAGAACAACTGGGACTTCTGGACCAACCTCCCCGAGGCGCTGCACCAGGTCACGATCGTCATGTCGGAGCGCGGCATCCCCGCCTCCTACCGCCACATGCACGGCTTCGGCTCGCACACCTACAGCCTCGTCAACGCCGAGGGCGAGCGGTTCTGGGTGAAGTTCCACCACCGCACCCAGCAGGGCATCAAGAACCTGACCGACGCGGAGGCCGAGGCGCTCATCGGCCAGGACCGCGAGTCGCACCAGCGCGACCTGTTCGACTCGATCGAGAACGGCGACTTCCCGAAGTGGAAGCTGTACGTGCAGGTCATGCCGGAGGCCGAGGCGGAGGGCTACCGCTTCCACCCCTTCGACCTCACGAAGGTGTGGTCGAAGAAGGACTACCCGCTGATCGAGGTCGGCGAGTGGGAGCTCAACCGCAACCCGGCGAACTACCACGCCGAGGTCGAGCAGGCCGCGTTCACGCCGGCGAACGTGGTGCCCGGAATCGGCTTCTCGCCGGACAAGATGCTGCAGGGCCGGTTGTTCTCCTACGGCGACGCGCAGCGCTACCGGCTGGGCGTGAACCACCACCAGATCCCGGTCAATGCCCCGAAGAACCCGACGAACTCCTACCACCGCGACGGCGCCATGCGCGTCGACGGCAACCACGGCGCCACCCCGGGCATCGAGCCGAACTCCTACGGCCGCTGGCAGGAGCAGCCCTCCTACCGGGAGCCGCAGCAGGCGGTGGGTTCCGTCGCCGACCGGTTCGACTTCCGCGCCGACGACGACAACTACTTCGAACAGCCCGGGAACCTGTTCCGGGGCATGTCGCCCGAGCAGCAGCAGGTGCTGTTCGCGAACACCGCCCGCGCCATCGACGGCGCCTCGCGGGCGACCGTGGAGCGGCACATCCACAACTGCACGCAGGCGGATCCCGCCTACGGCGAGGGCGTCCGCAAGGCCGTCGAGGCCCTGGCGGCCGGGACCCTCTGACCCAGGACGTCGACCGGGCCCCGGCGCGGCACCGCGCCGGGGCCCCGCATCGAGGAGCAGCGGTCATGACCGAAGGCGGACTCACCCCGGAGCAGCTCGAGCGGATCGTGGCGATCGCGATGGACCTGGCGCGCGAGGGAGACTCCGGGCAACTGCTCGACTTCGTCGCGCACGGGCTGCCGGTGGACGTCACCGACGCGGGCGGGAACACACCGCTCATGCTCGCCGCCTACCACGGGCACGCGGGAGCGGTGCGCGCGCTGCTCGACCGCGGCGCGGACCCGGACCTGCGCAACGCCCGGGACCAGACCCCGATCGCGGGGGCGCTGTTCAAGGGGGCGGAGGACGTCGTGGCCGTGCTCCGCGACGCGGGCGCGGACCTCGACGCCGGAACCCCCACGGCCCGCGCCGCCGCCGCGATGTTCGGTCGCGAGCACCTGTTGGCGGACTGAGCCCCCGACCGCCTCGCGACTGCCGCGGGCGCGTTCTACGGTCGCGGGCATGGCGCTGAGCGAACGGGACCGCGAGCAGTTCCTGGCCGAACCGCACACCGGTTCGCTGGCCGTGGCCGATGCCGCCGGGCGTGCTCCGCTGGTGGTGCCGATCTGGTACCACTACGCCCCCGGCGAGGAGTTGTGGATCAACACGGGCGCGCGCTCGCGGAAGGCGGACGCGATCCGCGCCGCCGGGCGCTTCGCGCTGCTCGCGCAGCGCACCGCGCCCACCGTCCGCTACGTCTCGGTCGAGGGTCCGGTGATCGGGATCGAGCCGGGCGCGCCCGAGCACTCCCGGCTGATGGCGGCGCGCTACCTGCCCGCGGCCCGGGTCGACGAGTTCGTGGAGTACGAGCGGACCCAGCTGGGTGAACACGTGATCATCCGGATGCGTCCCGAGCGTTGGCTGTCCGCGGACCTCGGCTAGCCCCGGCGGGCGGCGCGGCTCAGCCCCCGGCCAGGACGACCTTGCCGACGTGCGCGCGCGTGGCCAGCTCGGCTTGGGCGCGGTGGACCTCCGCGAGCTCCTGGGTGAGGGCGATGACCGGCCGCACCCGTCCCCCGCGCACGATCTCCGCGAGCGCCCGGAAGTGCGCTGGGGTGTGCATGCTCGATCCGATGAGCGCGATGTTGTGCAGGTACAGCCGCCGGACGTCGAACTCGACGCGGTGTCCCGCGAGCGCGCCCGCGACGACCCACCGCCCGCCCTCGCGCACCAGCGGCAGGCCTTCGCCGACGTGGTCCCCGGCGGCGACGTCGAGGACGGCGTCGACCCCGCCCGGTGCGCGCTCCGCGAGGCGCGCCCACGGGTCGTCGGCGCGATCCACCACCTCGACGGCGCCCGCGGAGCGCACGGCGTCCAGCTTCCCGGCGCTGCTGATCGCGAGCACCCTGGCTCCCCGGGCCGCGGCCAGCTGCACCAGCGCCAGGCCGACTCCGCCGGAGGCCCCGGTGACCACCACGTCCTCGCCCTCCCGCACGTCGCCGCGCTCCAGCATCCCCAGTGCGGTGCCGTACGCGGTGGGGAAGCACGCCGCTTCCACGTCGCTGAGCGGAGATCCGCCGATGTCGTGCAGCCGCGCGGCGGGCGTGGTCACGTAGCGGGCGTAGCCGCCGTCCCGCTCGCTGCCGAGCAGTCCCACGGGGTTCGCGTCCTCGGCGTCCCGGTCGTAGATCGCCGGGTCGATGAGCACCCGGCGGCCGCGCCAGCCCGGATCGACGCCGGCGCCCACCTCGACGACGGTGCCCGCTACGTCGGCGCCCTGGATCCGGGGGAAGTCGATCGGGCCGCGCCAACCCGAGAGCGCGTCGGGCGCCCCCGGCCGCCCGTAAGCGCCCTCGCGGGTCCACAGGTCGGTGTTGTTCAGCGCGGTCGCACCGACTCGGACCAGCGCCTCGCCCTCGGCCGGGGCGGGCACGGGCACCTCCACGAGTTCGAGCACCTCCGGGCCACCGTGCCCCACCAGCCGCGCCGCCAGCATGGTCTGGGGAATCGTCATCACCACGTCCTCCGCTCATGAGTACACTGATCTGTGAAGTACGACGGCGAGCGTAAGGTATACCGATCGGTGAACACAACTGCCCTGGACCCCGATGACCTGACCCCCGGCGCGCGCCGCGTCCTGGACGCGGCGGCGGTCCTGTTCTACGAGCGCGGCATCACCGCCGTCGGCGTCGACCTGATCGCCGAGCGCTCCGGGGTGACCAAGCGGACGCTCTACGACCGCTTCGGCTCCAAGGACGTGCTCGTCGCGACCTACCTCGCGGAGCGGGACCGCCGGTGGCGCCGCGCCGTGCGGGAGGTGCTGGCCGCCCCCGGGCTGACCGCGGTCGAGAAGGTGACGGCGCCGTTCGACGCCTTGGCGGGATGGCTGCGGCAGAGCCCGCGCGGCTGCGCGTTCCTCAACGCGCTGGCCGAACTCCCCGATCCGGAGCACCCCGCGCACCGCATCGCGACGGACGAGAAGCGCTGGCTGCTGGGCCTCTTCGAGCGCCTGGCCGGCGAGGCGGAACTCGCCGATCCCGCGACCTCGGCCCGGGCGCTGCTGTGCCTGCACGAGGGCGCGCTGGCCATGCACGCGGTGGCACCCGAGCTCGACTGCGTCGGCACCGCGACCCGCACCGCCCGGGCGCTCGTCCGCGACGCGCGCACCTGACGCCCCGGCCGATCGCCGAGATTTCTCGAGAAATCGGCCCCGCCCGGCCCGTCGCGATCTCCCGGGAAGCGCACCGCGGCGGGCCTGGGGGCGCGGCGTCGCCGCCCCGGTCGTCCGCGGGACCGGCGACCAGTTGCGGCGGGAGGGCAGAATCGGGGCATGGGCGGAACGTGCGCCGTGCTGGCGCTGCACTGGCAGGTCAACGTGATCTCCCCCGAGGGCTTCTTCGGGGCGATGCTCAGCGGGCCGGTGGCCCGCAGCGGTGCGGTGGCCCGCGCGGAGCGGTTCCACGCGGCGGCGGCCGAGGCGGGAGCCGAGCTGATCTTCACCCGCTTCACGGTTCCCGCCGGGGAGGGCGAGCTGGTCCGCAACACCGCGTTCATGCGCGCCGTCGCCGACGCGCAGGAATCGTTCCGCCCGGAAGCGCCCGGTACCGCGCTGATCCCCGAGCTCGCCGCGCAGCCGGACCTGGTGGTCGACAACCAGAAGCTCTCCGGGCTCGCGGGCAGCGACCTCGCCGACCGGCTGCGCGCCCGCGGGGTCGACACCGTGCTGATCACTGGCGTGGCCACCAACCTGACGGTCGAGCAGACCGCCCGGCACGCCACCGAGCTCGGCTTCCACGCCCACGTCGTCGCGGACTGCGCGGCGGCGGCCGAGGAGGCCGTGCACGAGGCCTCCCTCGCGAACCTCGCCCTGGCCACCGCCGGACCGCTCACCGCCGCCGAGGCCCTGGCGCTGATCGGGAACTGATCGCCGCGATCAGGCGAACGGTTCGATCGGGGACGCCAGCCACGGCAGGTCGAGCCCGAGCCAGCCCGCGCCCAGCGCCAGCGCGCCGAGCAGCCACAGCGTGCCGAGCACGACGGCGCCCGTGGCGGCGAGCAGCAGCAGGCGGACCGCTCCGTGCTGGCGCCGCTGCCAGGCGTTCCAGCGGTCGTACCGGCGGCGGAGGGCGCCGAGCAGGCGGTGGGCGCGCTCGAACTCGGTGCTCAGGACGGCGAGCCCCGCGAACGCCACGACCCACCCCGGACCCGGGTACGGGATCATGATGATCCCCGCGACGAGCACGACCGTGCCGACGATGCCGACACCCGCTCGCCAGCAGAGGTCGGCGGCGCGGTTCCGCCGGGCCCGCTCCCGCCAGCGGCCGTATCCGGCGCGCGGCCCCGGCCGGGCAGGTGCGGTGCGGTCGAGCTGCGTGGTGTCTGCGTCGTTCACGTTCGTCCTCCGGCGTCGAGGTGGTTTTCCGGCGCGGGCGAGCGCGCCTCCGGAAGCAGACCGCGTGACGCAGCGGCATGGTCAAGTCCTGCCCGCCCCGGGCGGCATTCGATTGCCGGAACGGCGCGGTCGCGGTCCGCGAGCGGGGCCGCACCTCCACCCGCGGGGCGTCAGCGGCCCCGTCCGGCCGACCACGCGAGAAAGTTCCTCGGCGCAGGCGGCCCGTCGTCGCGGCCCCGGCCGCGGCACGCGTCGGTCCGGGGCGCGAGCGCACATCGGCCCCGGAGCCGTCGCGGGCTCCGGGGCCGAGGGGGTCGGGACGAGATCACGCCTTGCGGAGGAGGCGCTTGCTGGTGCGGCGGAACGCCCACACGACGACCAGCGCGCCGAGCACGGTCAGCGGCGTGCCCATCGCGACGCGGGCGACGGCCAGCCCGCCGGTGGTGTCCATGACGTACAGCCACTGCTGGACGGCGAACCGGGCTCCGAACACGAGCGCCGCCGCGAGGGTGGCGATGTCGTGGGCGCGCAGGCTCCGCCGGTCCTCCCGCCAGGCGTGCTCACCGCCGTGCATGAGGTTCCAGATCACGCCGGTCAGGGGACGGCGCGCCAGCAGCGAGGCGAAGGTGACCGCGAAGCCCGCCAGCGCGGCCCAGATCCCCAGCGCGAAGAAGTCCTTGGCCGAGCCCGTCCAGGCGGCCAGCCCCGCCGCGACGGCGACACCGATCACCCCACCGATGGCGGAGCTGAACTTCTCCCCCTTCAGCATCCGGAAGATGGCCAGCAGCACCGCCGAGCCCATCGCGACCGCGATGGTCACCGGCAGCGGCAGGAACGAGTTCGCCCCCGCGAAGATGACGACCGGAACGGTGGAGTAGATGAAACCGGACGGCCCGCCCATCTGGTCGAGGACCGAAGGATTCGCCGTCTTCGCGGACGTCTCGATCCGCTCGGTCTGCTGCTCGTCCCTGCGCAGTTCCTGCTGCACGCCCATCGTGACCCCTCGGTTGTTCGCCGTGTGCTGTCCGTGCCGAGAAGGAAAAGGCGTGCCGCTGCGGCACACTCAAGCCCGTGTGATCAGCGTCACCGTTGACCGTGAAGTTCGTGCTGGTATGAGCGCTGCGGACCTCGCCGCAACGGCGAGAGGGATGCCGCCGGGTCCGCGACGGCTGGCTCCGGCACCGGCGCGGTGCGGCAACGGCGGACGCGGAGCGCGCCTGCCACCCCGGGCCCGCGAACGCCGCCGCGGTCGGCGTCGCGGCGCAGGCGGGGCACGCGGAACCGCGTCGCGCCAACCGGAGCGCGCAGCACGCCGGGATCCCACCGCGAGCCGGAGGCCGTGGATCAGCCGCCCGTCAGGCGGTGCCAGGCGTCGGCGCGCCAGTCACCGTCGTCGAGGGACACCCGGTTGCCGTCCTGGTCCCAGTGCACCAGGCCCCAGCCGTCGGCCGCACCGTTCTCGGACCAGCCGACGAGCGGCCAGTAGGCGAAGTTGGCGTCGTTCTCGACCAGGAAGTCGGTGAAGTTCTCGAACCACGCGCGCGCCTTCTCGTCCTGCTCGCCGCGCCCCACGCCGAACTCGCTGATCCACAGCGGCGCGGTGTACGGCTGCCCCTCCTCGGTCACGAAGAACGCCTGCCTGCGCAGCACCTCGTAGAGCTCGTCGCGGGAGAAGTCCTGGTAGCGGGGATCGGTGGTCTCGCCCACGCCGGTCGCGCCGCTGTGGTTGGGGCCGGTGTAGCCGTAGAAGTGCGCCGAGTAGACCAGTTTCCCGGGCTTCGACAGCTCGTGCGAGAGCTCCCGCACCGGCTCCAGCGTCGGCCGCTCGTGCGGGAAGCCGTCGACGGGGATGCCGGTCCAGTTGATGCCCTCGATGATGATCAGCAGGTTCGGGTTGGCCTCGTCGAGGATGCGGTCCCCGGCGCGCTGCGAGGCGGCGAACCAGTCGTGCTCGTCCCCGAGGCCCCAGTTGGGGTCGTCGAGGACGTCGCGGCGCACCTCGTTGTAGAGGTCCGCGCCGACCACCCGCGCGTTGTCCCGGTAGCGACCGGCCATGAACAGCCAGTCCTCTTCCCACTCCTGGTCGCTCTGGTTGCTGTTCCAGCGCTCGTTGCCGTCGGTCCCGCAGCACCAGCGCTCGGTGTTGGTGTGGTTGTTGAGGATGACGGCGAGTCCGCTGCCGGTGAGCGCCTCGACGGCCGCGTCGTAGATCTCCAGCCGCGTCTTGCCGCGCAGCTCCGGGTTCGCGGCGACGGCGGCGTCCGGCACGGGTTCCGCTTCGTCGATCAGGTCGTTCGAGAAGGGCAGCCGGACGCTGTTGAGCCCGAGCTCCTGGAAGCTGTCGACGATCTCCCCCATCGGGGCCCGGTCCAGGCCGAGCGGGATGCCGTTGCTGTTCTCCCCGTCGTGGTGGTTGGCCGCGTCCTCGATGTCCCCGCTGCCGTTCCAGGTGCCGCTGGCGCCGTGCCAGTTGCCCGACTTCAGCTTGAAGGTGTTGCCGTCGGCATCGACGATCTCGCTGCCCTCGGTGTGCAGCGGTCCGGTCCAGGACGCTTCCGGCTCCGCGACCGCTGGCTGCGCCGGCACCAGCAGCGAGAAGGCGAGCGCGGCGGCCAGGGCGTTGGCGATCACGAGTTCATCTCCACGGTCGACTCCCCGTAGTCGGCCGATCCGCGGACCGGCGGCGGAGATCTCATCCTCGCAGTGATCAACGTGCCGGGGTGATCCGGAAAATCCCCGCTTTTCCCGTTCTCCAGCGATGATTCCGCTGGGCGCGGGTGCGCGAGGACATCGTCGCTCCGGCCCGGGCCGGTGCCGTCACCCCAGCGCCGAGGGGTTCAGGAGAGCGGCCACCGCGACGAAGACGGCGACGGCGAGGACCACGAAGGCGAACCAGCGGCGCACGGTCGAGGGGTTCAGCTTCATCGACAGCCGGGCGGCCGCGACGGACACCACCAGGGAGGCGCCGGCGAACAGCAGCAGCACCGGGTAGTCGATGCTGCCCGCCGCGCCCGCGTGGGCGACGAGCCCGGCCACCGAGTTGATCAGCACCACCACCAGCGAGGTGGCGACCGCTTGCTGTGCTCCCAGCCCCAGCAGCAAGGTCAGCGCGGGAACGACGACGAAACCACCACCGACGCCGAACAGGCCGGTGAGCACGCCGACGAGCGCGCCGGCGATCACCGATTTGGGCAGGCAGCTGCGCCAATCGACTCCGCCTTCCCGGGTGCGGCAGGCACCGGTGTGGTTCTCCACCTCGCGCAGCATCCGCACCGCGACGACGACCATGAGCCCCGCGAAGGCCAGCAGCAGCCAGCGCTGCGGGAGCGACCGCCCGAGCGCCGCCCCGGCGAAGGCCGCCGGGGTGCCGGCCGCACCGAAGACCAGCGCGACCGGCCACCGCACCGCCTCGCGCCGTTGGCGAGGGGCCAAGCCGCCCAGCGAGGACAGCGCCACCACCGCCAGCGCGGTGGGGATCGCCGTCTGCAGGGGCTGCCCGGCGCCGTAGACCAGGGCCGGGACGGCGAGGATCGAGCCACCCGCACCGAGCAACCCCAGCGCCAGGCCGATCACGGCGCCGAACACCACTGCCAAGTACACCGAAACCACCTATCCCGGTAGCGGTCTCGCGCGCCACCGCCCGTCGTCGGCTGGGCCCGTGCTCGCGGGAGCTACTGCTGCTGGCCGTTTTCGGCGGTGAGGCCGTCGAGGAGGGTTCGGTCCGCGGGAGACGTGCGGTTGTGCGGCAGCAGCCCGAGAACCCGCGACATGGCGCAGGTGTCGGTCACCGCCGCGAAGGTGAGGCCCGCGCCGACGAACCCGGCGATCCACTTCAGCCGCGGGACGGCCGTGCTGGCCACCACCCCGGTGAGCACGAGCGAGCCCGCGACCAGTCGTACCTGCCGCTCCATCGCCCACGTGCCCCGGCCCCGGGTCAGCTCGCCTCCGTCGCCCTCCCACCCCGCGATGCCACCGCGGAGCACGCCGAGCTGGTCCAGCCCGGCGGTCTCCAGCAGGGTGCGGGCCTGTTCGGCGCGAGCCCCCGATGCGCACACCAGCACCACCGGATCGCCGTGCCGCGCGGTGAGCTCCTCGCGGTGCTCCCGCAGCAGGTCCAGCGGGACGTTGCGGGAGCCGGGGATGTGCGCCGAGGCGAACTCGCCCGGGGTGCGCACGTCGATGAACCGGACCCGGTGGTCGGTCTCCCGGAGATCGCGGGCGTGAGCGGGTTCGACGGTCTGGGGCAGGGTCGTTCGCATTCTTCGCATTCCTCCAACGGGCTCGTGGATCTGGTCTCAGCTTGCGGTTGTCATCGGCACGCCGGCGTCGGCGGCGGCGCCGAACACGTCGTCGATCAGCACGACCTCGCGGTCCGCGGCGTCCAGCAACGAGGCCGCCGCGGCCGCGCGGTAACCGCTGCCGCAGTGCACCCACACCACGCCGTGCGGGATCTCGCCGATCCGGTTCTTCAGCTCGTAGAGCGGGATGTGGACCGCTCCGGTGAGGTGCGCCGCGGCGAACTCGTTGTTGGTGCGCACGTCGAGCAGCACCTCGGGCGCGGGGAGCCCGTCGTGGGCCCCGTCGAGCGCAACGGCGAGGTCTGCGAAGGTGGCGGTCCGGGTGCTGCGCAGCTGGCCGGGGTCGGCCGCCAATTCGTGCGGGGCGCCCACGGCCGCACCGGCGAACTCGTCGATGCCGATGCGGGCGAGCTCCCGCTGGGCCGCGGCGACCTGTTCCCGGGACTCGCCCAGCAGCGTGATGGGCGCGCCCCAGTCGATCATCCATCCGAGCCAGGTCACCATCGGCCCGTCCAACCCCAGGCTGACGGTGCCCGCCAGGTGCGAGACCACGTAAGCCTTGCGGGAGCGCAGGTCGACCACCCACTCCCCGTCGTCCAGGCGGTGCCGCAGCTCCTCCGGTTCGGCGCGCGCGGGCTCGCGCAGGTCGAGCGGCTTCGGGCCGGCGG
The DNA here is from genome assembly GCF_047200635.1 of Saccharopolyspora antibiotica. NCBI lineage: Bacteria > Bacillati > Actinomycetota > Actinomycetes > Pseudonocardiales > Pseudonocardiaceae > Saccharopolyspora > Saccharopolyspora antibiotica. The sequence continues at coordinate 30,917 of NZ_JBJZOI010000034.1, forward strand.
TGTTCTGCACACCCATGTGCGCGTAGTAGGCCGGATAGGCGTCCAGGCCCGCCAGCGTCCGCTCGACGAAGTCGCGCTCGGCCAGCGTCAGGGCTGGATTGACCTGCTTCTGCTCGCCCACCGTCGCCGAATCACCCGACGCCTGCGTCGCCGAGCAGAAGCTGCCGAAGCCGTGGGTCGGCCAGATCTGGGCACCGTCCGGCAGGATCGCCGCCAGCTTCCGCACCGAGGCGTGCTGGTGGCGGGCGAGCTCGTGGCTGTGCTGCTCGCCCAGCAGATCGGTGCGGCCGGTCGTGCCGAACAGCAGCGACCCGCCGGTGAACACGCCGACCGGCCCCTCCGCGCCCTCCAGCACGTAGGACAGGTGGTGGAAGGTGTGCCCCGGGGTGGCCACCGCCCGCACCCTCATGCGTCGCGACAGCTCCACGACCTCCCCGTCGGAGAGCGAGCGCCGCTCGAACGGCACCTCATCGGCGGCGGCCAAGCCGTACTCGGCGCCCGTCAGGCGGGCCAGTTCCAGGCCGCCGGAGACGTAGTCGTTGTGCACGTGGGTGTCGAGCACCAGGGCGATCCGCACGCCCAACCGTCCCGCGGCCGCGATCATCCGGTCCACGTCCCGCTGCGGGTCCACCACCACTGCCAGCTCACCGTCGCTGGCCAGGTAGCTGCGATCGCCCAGCGAGGAGGTGTCGATCACCTCGACCGACAGGCCACCGGCCAGCCGTCCTTCCTTCGCCACCTCGGTCACCGTCGTCACCGTTGCCCACTCCCCTCGATCTCGTCGCCGGATCCGCTCCGACGCCCCCGGACGTCCGAACTCCGCCGATCCTCCTGGATACCCCCTGGGGTATTCATCCCACCGTGTCCACGCTCAGGCGAGCGCGAGGAACAGCCGCTCCAGCTCCTGCTCCGTCATCGGGGGCTCGTCGCCGTCTTCGCGAGCCTGCTGGCAGTGCCTCATGCCGCTGGCCACGATCTTGAAGCCCGCGCGGTCCAGAGCGCGGGAAACGGCAGCCAGCTGGGTCAACACCTCAGCGCAGTCACGCCCTTCCTCCATCGCCTCGATCACGCCGCCCAACTGCCCCCGCGCCCGGCGCAACCGCGCCAGCGCATCACCCACCATCTCCGGCTTCATCTGCACGACGACCCCTCTCTTCGCTCCTTTCAACCTAACATACCCCCCGGGGTATTCCGAGGAGCGCGCGAAGGTCCGCACCGACGGCGCGAGGAAGAACGCGGGGAGCCCGCGGCAGGGACCTCGGCGCGCCCCGCCCTCCCGCACCAGTAATCTCGGCGGCGTGGAGGTGCGGCGGGGACTCGTCCGGTGGGGGTTGCTGGTCCTCCTCGTGCTCGGGGTGGTTCTCATGCACCACGTCCCGGGTCAGCACTCCGGGACCGGCGCGCCCCCTCCGCCGTCCGCGACGAGCGCGGAGCTGACGGCCACCGCCTCCGACGGCGGGGGCGAAGGCCACCACGCGCCCGAGCTCGGCGGCATGTCGGCTTCCTCCCCGCACCCCCTGCTTCACCTGTGCCTGGCGATCCTGATCGGTTTCGCGGCGTTCCTGCTCGCCCGGACGTGGCGGGACCGGGGCGCCCGAGCCCCCCGGCCGGGACCAGGTGCCCGCGCCCGCCCGAGGTGGACGCGGCCTCCGACACCCACCGCCCGGCGGCTCGCCGCGTTGTGCGTGCTGAGGTGCTGATCAGCGGCGTCAGCAGCTCTGATCAGCGCATTCCTCGCACGCACAGACCATCGAGAGGCAGGGTTCTCCACCATGAAGCGCACGCGATCGCTGAGCGCCGCCGTGGCCGTCACCGCGCTGGCCGCCGTGCTCGCCGGGTGTTCCGGCGGCGGACAGGGGGCGGAGGTGCCGGGTGGTGCGACACCGCCCAGCACCGGCCAGCCGGAACAGCCGGGCCAGGCCCCGCACGACCAGGCGGACGTGACCTTCGCCAGCGGGATGATCCCGCACCACCAGCAGGCCGTCGAGATGTCCCGAGCGGCGGTCGACCGCGCCCGGTCGCAGGAGGTCAGGGACCTGGCCGAGCGGATCCGGGCCGCGCAGGGGCCGGAGATCCAGGAGCTCAGCGGCTGGCTGCGGAGCTGGGGCGTCGAGGTGCCGTCCGGCTCCGCGATGCCGGGCATGGACCACGGCGAGCACGGCGACGGCATGATGTCGCCCGCGGAGATGGAACAGCTCGAGCGGTCTTCGGGCGCGGAGTTCGACGAGGCGTTCCTGACGATGATGATCGAGCATCACGAGGGCGCTGTCGCCATGGCCCGGACCGAGCTCAGCAACGGCCGGTTCCCCGAAGCCAAGCGGCTGGCGCAGCGGATCATCGACACCCAGCAGGCCGAGATCGACACCATGCGGCGGCTGCTCGCCACGGGCTGACGACGGCCTCGTTCCGAGGGGGTGAGCACCGAGATGCTCACCCCCTCGGGTGATCCGGGTCGGCTCTTCCGGTGCGGCGGTCCGCTGCTGGCGCCGCGCGCTCACGCGCACCGGCCCGCGTGGACGCGGCGCCGGGCAGCGTTGACACTCCTCGCGGGAGGCGAAGCCGGTGGAGGACGCACGCACGCGCTTGGCAGACCGCCCCAGCACGGCGGTGCTGGACGTGCGGGGCCTGCTGTGGGCATCGGAGCAGAACGTCGTCGCCGCTCGGCTGGGGCGGGCACCCGGAGTTCGCGCGGTGGAGGTCAACCCGGTGGCCCAGACCGCGACGGTCGTGTTCGACTCCGCTCGCACGAGCGTGGCCGAGCTGCGCCGCTGGGTGCGGGAGTGCGGTTACCACTGCGCTGGGCAGTCGGTGCCCTCGCACGTCTGCGACCCGATGCGGGAACCCGAACGGACCCGCCCAGCAGCAGTCGATCACGAGGCGGGCACCGAGGAACCCGAGCCACCCGGGCCAGCGCCCGCCGCATCGGAACGAGCGCCCTCCCCGCAGGAGGCGGGGGACCACGAGGGGCCCGGGGCGATGTCGATGGCCGGGATGGTCGCCGACATGCGCAACCGGTTCCTGGTAGCGCTGGTGTTCTCCGTTCCGATCGTGATCTGGTCCCCGATCGGCGCCGAGGTCCTCGGCCTGCGCGTGCCCACCCCGTTCGGACTGCGGCAGGACGGGTGGTCGTTGCTGCTGAGTCTGCCGGTGATCTTCTACTCGTGCTGGATCTTCTTCGCCGGCGCGGTGCGCGCCTTGCGCGCCCGCACGCTGGACATGATGGTGCTCGTCGCGGTGGCGGTGGGCTCCGGCTGGCTCTACTCACTGGTGATCACGCTTTCCGGTGGCGGTGAAGTGTTCTACGAGGCCGCCACCGTGCTCGCCGCGTTCGTCCTGCTGGGCCACTGGTTCGAAATGCGCGCCCGCGGAGGCGCCAACGACGCGATCCGCACCCTGCTCGACCTCGCCCCGCCGAAGGCCGTGGTCCTGCGCGAGGGACAGCCGATCGAGATACCGACCGCGGAGGTCGAGGTCGGCGACCTGCTGCTGGTGCGACCCGGCGCCAAGATCGCCGTTGACGGCGTCGTCGAGGACGGGGACAGCGAGGTCGACGAGTCCATGGTCACCGGCGAAAGCCTGCCGGTCCCCAAGGCTCCCGGGGCCGAAGTCGTAGGAGCGACCATCAACACCAACGGCACCCTCCGGGTCCGAGCGACCAAGATCGGCTCGGATACCGCCCTGGCGCGGATCGTCGCACTGGTCCAGGAAGCGCAGAACTCCAAGGCGCCGGGGCAGCGCCTCGCCGACCGGGCCGCGTTCTGGCTCGTCCTCGTCGCCCTCATCGGCGGCGGCGCCACGCTGGCCACCTGGCTGCTGCTCGGGAGCCCGTTCGCCGCGGCGATCTTGTTCGCCATCACCGTCGTGGTCATCACCTGCCCCGATGCGCTCGGCCTGGCCACTCCCACCGCGATCATGGTCGGCAGCGGGCTGGGCGCCTCGCACGGAGTGCTGTTCAAGAACGCCGTCGCGCTCGAGACCGCGGCACGCGTCCAGGTCGTCGTGCTCGACAAGACCGGCACCTTGACCAAGGGCGAGCCCGAGGTCACCGACGTCCTCGCGAACGAGCTCGACCACGACGAACTGCTGCGCCTGGTGGCGGCGGTCGAGCGCGAATCCGAACACCCGCTGGCGCAGGCGATCGTGCGTCGTGCCGAGCAACGGGGCGTGGCCACCGAACCTGCCGAGCGGTTCGAGAACGTGCCCGGCCACGGCGCGATCGGCCGCGTCACCGGGAAGCGCGTTCTGGTGGGCAACCGGCGGCTCATGGAACGCGAAGGCGTCGAGCTGGGCCTGCTCGCCCAGCACCGCGACGACCTGGCCGCACACGGCCGGACCGCCGTGCTCGTCGCGGTGGAGGGGAAGGCGGCGGGTGTGCTCGGGATCGCCGACGCGCCGCGGGAGACCTCGGAAGCCACCGTCGCCGCGCTGCACGACCTCGGCGTTGAGGTCGTCATGCTCACCGGTGACAACCGCGCCACCGCGGCGCGGATCGCCGGACGACTCGGGATCGACATCGTGCTCGCCGAAGTCCTCCCCGGTGACAAAGCCGCCAAAATCGCCGAGCTGCACGGCACCGGCCGCACCGTCGCCATGGTCGGCGACGGCGTCAACGACGCCCCCGCCCTCGCTCAGGCCGATCTCGGGATCGCCATCGGGGCAGGCACGGACGTTGCCATCGACACCGCCGACGTCGTGCTGATGCGCTCCGACCCCCTCGACGTGCCCACCGCGCTGCGCATCGGCCGGGCGACCCGGCGCAAGATGCGGCAGAACCTCGGCTGGGCCATCGGCTACAACACCATCGCCCTGCCCATCGCCGCCGGAGTCTTCGAACCCGCGTTCGGTCTCGTGCTCCGGCCCGAGATCGCGGCCCTGAGCATGTCCGGGTCCAGCGTGATCGTCGCTCTCAACGCCGTCGCCCTGAAGGGCCTGCGGCTACCCCCGCGTTCCCGGAACCGGTGACACTCCGTCCGCATTCGCCAGTTCACGCGGTGATCGTGCTCTTCCAGCCGAGCCCATCGCCTCGGCCGCTCTCGGCACGCGACGGCGGTTCGGGGCCGGCCACCATCGCCCCCGGCCCGCGCGACCCCCGGCGCATCACCGCCGGGCCCGAAGACCCTGGTGGGCGGCCCCACGTGCGGGGACGATGTGATCACAGGTACCCGGGGAAGCGTGAGAGATGATGTACGGCTACGGACCCGGACTCGTCTGGATGATCCTGATTCCCGTGATCTGGATCGGGCTGATCGCGTTGATCATCTGGGCGGTCGTCCGCCTGACCCAGGACTCGCGCTCGCGGCGGGACGGCGGTTCCGCGCACGCGGACGCGCCCGAGGACATCCTCGACCGGCGATTCGCCCGCGGCGAGATCGACGCCGAGGACTACCGGCAACGCCGTGCGGAACTGACCGAACGCCGGAGATCCGGATGACCAGACCGTCGCGGCGCGGGCGGTAGCGGCGGCCGGAACCGCTCGGCGGTCAGCCGACCCGGCGCGCCACGATCGCGCCGTGCGGCCGGGCTCCGGGATCAGCGCGGGTCTCGCGGGCGGCGACGGTGAACCCGGCCTGCTCGATCGCGCGGCTGAGACGGTCGATCGGCCAGAAGTACGCGGTGGTGACCGCGTGGTCGAAGGGTTCGACCTCCGGCCCGCGGCAGAAGCCGACGAGGAGCCCGCCACCGGGCTCGACGACCCGCGCGAACTCGGCGAACGCGTCGGCGATGCGGTCCGGCCGCACGTGGATCAGCGAGTACCAGGCGAGGACTCCGGCCACGCTCGAATCGGCCACGCCGAGTCGTTCGGCGGCGCCCTCCCGGAACCGGACCTCCGGGAAGCGCTCCCGGGCAGCGCCGACGAACTCCGGAGTCGGATCGACGCCCTCGACGTCCACGCCCCGCTCGTGCAGCCAGCTCGTCCAGTGCCCCGGCCCGCAACCGACGTCGAGGATCGGCCCCTCGGATTGCTCGTGCGCCCAGGCGCCGATCAGATCGCGATCCGGGGAGGCGGTCGCGTCGATGTGGCCGAGGAGGCTGATGTACTCCTCCGCCCGCCGCCCGTAGGCCTGGCTCGTGCGCTCGGTCGTCACTCGACGCATCTTCGCAAGGTCCTCCGAGGGGGCACCGCCCAGGGCCGCCCGCGCCCGCGGCGCGCGGAGAACCCGAAGACCGGCCAGCGCGCGGGCGATCCGGCACCACCGCTCACCACGGCGACACCGGTCCCCGGCCAGGCCGAGCACAACTCGTACCGAAGCATGAAAAAACCCCGCTCACCTGGTACTTCTCGGTGGTGAGCGGGGCTTGAAACAGGGTGGAGCTGACGGGATTCGAACCCGTGACCCCTTGACTGCCAGTCAAGTGCGCTACCAACTGCGCCACAGCCCCTGATTCACTTGTGCGGTTCCCGGCTCCGGTGTTCCGTCCCCGTTCATCGCGTGCCTGCATACAGTACAACAGCCCGCCGCCGGCCCCGCGAAGGGGGGTCCCCTTGTTGATCGTCAGCGGTTCGGCGGGGCCGTGCGCTGCGATGACGGGCTCAGCCCGCTCGGCCGTGGCCGCTGGGGAGGCCTCGGGTGTTGGCGGCGCGGACGAACTCGGCTCGGGGGTCGTGGAGCTCGCCCAGCGCCACCGTCTGCCTGCGCAGCGGGAGTTCCAGGAGCCAGTCGCCGAGGACCCGCGCCTTGAGGCGGAACGTGGGGAGCTTGGCCAGGTGGTAGACGCGGTGCAGCAGCCAGGCGGGCAGGCCCTTGAGCTTGATGCCGTAGACCTCCGCCGCGCCCTGGAACAAGCCCAGTCCCGCGACCGAACCGGCGTAGCGGTGCCGGTAGTCGGTCTGCTCCTGGCCCCGCAGGTGCGCCACGACGTTGTCGGCGAGCACCTTGGCCTGGCGGACCGCGTGCTGGGCGGAGGGGCCGCAGAGGGCCTCCGGGTCATCGCTGGTGAGGTCGGGGACGGCGGCGCAGTCCCCGGCGGCGAAGACGTTGGTGGTGCCGCGGACCTGGAGCTTCGGGGTGCACTCGACGCGGCCCTTGGCGTCGCGGGGCAGGTTGGAGTCCTCCAGCATCGGGTGCGGCTTGACCCCGGCGGTCCAGGCGATCGTGTCGGCGTCGAACTCGTCGCCGTCGGAGAGCACCACGTGGCCGTCGGTGAGGGACTTCGCGGTGGTGTCGGTCTTCACCTCGATGCCGCGCTCCTCCAGGCGGCGGCGGGTGTACTCGCCCATGGGCGCGCTGACCTCGGGCATGATGCGGCCGGTGGCCTCGACCATGATCCAGCGCATGTCACCCGCTTCCAGGCTGAGGTAGTTCCGGACGGCCTCGCGGGCCATGCTCTCCAGCTCGGCCATGGCCTCGATGCCCGCGTAGCCGCCGCCGATGAACAGGAACGTGAGCAGCCGCCGACGCAGCTTCAGGTCCGTCGTGCTGGCGGCGATGTCGAGCCGGGACAGCACGTGGTTGCGCAGGTAGATGGCCTCGCCGATGGTCTTGAAACCGACCCCGCGCTCGCCGAGCCCCGGGATCGGCAGCGCGCGGGAGATCGAACCGGGCACGACGACGAGCACGTCGTAGGTCAGGTGCTCCTCGGTGCCGTCGGCGAGGGTCGCGGTGAGCTCCTGGGCGTTCTGGTCGATGCAGGTGACCTGCGCGGTGAGCACCTGGCTGCGACGCAGGGTCGGCCGCAGCGGCACCACGACGTGCCGGGGTTCGAGGGATCCGGCGGCGGCCTCGGGCAGGAACGGCTGATACGTCATGTGCGACTGCGGATCGATGACGGTGATCCGCGCTTCGCCCGGCTCCAGCCGCTTCTGCAACCGCATCGCGATCGTCAGCCCCGCGTGCCCGCCACCGATGATGACGATCCGGGGCATCGGGCGGCTGGGCCGCGGTCCGGTGGCGGGCGTCGGGGCGGCGGGCTGATCAGTGGCCATGAACCGGTTCTCCTCTCGCGCCCTCCCGGGTCCGCCTCGGATCGACCTGGCGGTCGGGGTTCCGGCGCAGGTACTCCTGTTCGAGCTCGAAGGAGCGCGCGGTGTGCTCGCGGAGCGCGTCCTCGGAACCGTGCAGGAACGTCTCGTTGCGGGTCAGGTGCAGCTGCTCCAGCTCGCGCAGCAGGTCCTGCTCGGTGAGCCTCCCCGCGGGCACCCCGGCGCTCATCCCGGTCTCCTCTCCGGACGCCGGGTCAGGCCGCGGAGCGCTGCTTCGGGACCCGGCGGCGCGCCAGCAGCTCCTGGCGCTCGCGTTCGCCGAGCCCGCCCCACACCCCGTACGGCTCCTGCACGGCCAGCGCGTGCTCGCGGCAGGCCAGCATCACCGGGCACCGGTGGCAGATCTGCTTCGCCTGCTGCTCCCGGTTGCTCCGGGCGCTCCCCCGCTCGTTCTCGGGGTGGAAGAACGCGGCGGTGCTCAGGTCCCGGCAGGCAGCCCGAAGCTGCCACTCCCAGGTCTCGGCCACAGGTTTGGGCAGCCTCATGGTCGCCGTCATCGTGCTCACCACCTCGCCACGTCCGTCCAGCACACTCCGCGCCACAGACGACATACCCCGGGGTCGTGGCGGGAACACATCGCTTCAGCGGGACCGAGGAGGACCGCACCGCCGGTGCGGGGCCCGCGGGCGGTTCGGCGGAGCCGCCGAGGCGCCGTCGGGTACCGCGCCACGGAACAACCGGACGCGAACGCGGAAAGAAACCAACGCCCGCGCGCTCAATCCAGCAATTCGTCAACCCGGCGGGCGTAAGCGGTCACCGGATAAACCCCTTCGAATCCGCAAGATTCGGCGAACCGCTCCCCTGCGCTCCCCTCGTCGCCGTACCCGACCACCATCCGGGCACCGCCTCCGCGAAGCGCCGACACCGCGGCGGCCACCAAGGACCCGCCGACACCCCGCCGGCGGCGACCGGCGCGCACCACGACGTGCTCGACCAGCCCGACGCCGTTCTCGACGAATCCCTGGCAGAACCCGGAGATCCGGGAGAACTCCGGATCGTCCACGACGCGCAGCACGCAGCGCGGGTCCTCGGCGCGGTGCGCGAGCACGCGCACGACCCGGCGCTCACCCGCGTCGGAAAGCCCGGCGTCGTCCCCGATGAGCTCGGCGATCCCGGGCAGGTCCGCGTCCTCGGCGGGCCGCGTGGTGACGGCGGGTGAGCGCGGAATCCGGTGCAGCAGCGCCATCTTCTCCTCGACGGCCCGCCACCCGGAGTCGTCGGCGATGCCCTCGATCTCGTCGACGGTGGTGGGCGACGCGTACACGACGGCCTCGGGACGCCCGGCGTCGGCGAAGGAGCGCTCCAGGGTGAGCAGGGTGGTGGCGACCTCGGCGAGCGTGCCCCAGAGCCCGCAGGCGTGGTTCCCGCTGGGCAGCGGGTCGTCCCGGTTGAGCACGACCGTCGCCGCGCCGACCCGGGCGATCCGGCCGTAGCGGATCGCCCCGGAGGCGAGGCGGGCGTTCTCCACCAGCCCGGCGAGTTCCCGCGCCTGGCGCGGATCGAGCAGGGCTTCGTCGTCGGGATCGTGCAGCGGGTCCACCCGTCCATTGTGGGAGGTCGCCACCGCTGGTTCCCAGCGGCCTGCGACATTGAGGTGATCCGGGTTCGCAGGTCTCGTAATCGCGCGCGAAGACCGTAATGTCTACGGGGAACCTGTGTGCGAATCCAGGAGTCGCCGTGACAGGGACACACGACCACCACCGCGAGCGGCTGCGGCGCCAGGCCGACGAACAGCTCCGCGCACGACCCCCGCTGCCGACCTGGCAGAAACGGGTGGTGGAGCGATTCGCGGTGGAGCGCGGCGCCGGCTGGTACACGCTGCTGAACCAGTTCGCCCCGCACACCCCGGAGGACCGGCCGGACGCCGTGCTCATCGGGCCGGGCGGGGTCCTGGTGGTGCTGCTGAGCGACGAGGAGCCACCCGCGGAGGCGGCCCGTGCGGCGTTCGTGTGGACGGCGGAGCTGCTGGCGGGCGTGGCGACGCCGCACGGGATGCTCACGGAGGCGGCGCTGCGCGCGGTCGTGGTGGTCCCGGCGGGCGTGCGCGCGGCGGCCGGGGACGGCGAGCACCTGGTGGTCCCCGAGTCCGAGCTGGACCGGGTGCTGGTGGGCGCCGAACCGGTGCTGGACCCGGCGGACGCGCTGGCGGCGGCGCGGCACCTGGACAACCGGACCTTCGACCTGGTGCCGATCGCGTGGAACCCGCACCGGATCCCGCGCCAGCGGGGCGCGGGCGAGGTCGGTTCCTCGGACCGCTCCTCGGGCCTGTTCGAGGTGCGGCGGTTGCGGGAGGAGCGGGCCGAGCACGCGCCGGAGGACGCGGTGCTGGACCGGCGGGTGTTCCTGGACGACGCGCAGCTGGGCGCGGTGCGCAGGCAGTACGGCGGCCCGGCGCGGATCTCGGGCCCGGCGGGCACCGGGAAGTCGACGCTGGCGCTGCACCGGCTGGCGCACCTGGCGCGGCGCAGCCCGGGTCGGCTGCTGTTCACCTCGCACCTGGAGACCTTGCCGCACCTGGCCCGGGAGCAGTTCCGCGCGCTGGCCCCGCAGGTGGCGCACCGGGTGGAGTTCCGGAACCTGCACGAGTGGGCGGCGGAGCTGCTGCGGGAGCGCGGCCGGGACACGGACGTGGACGACCGGCTGGTGGACGAGGCGTTCGCGGCGGTGTGGGAGCGCTCCGGGCGTTCGGGGCCGCTGGCGAACGCGCGACCTTCGCGGCACTACTGGAAGGACGAGATCGACCGGGTGATCAAGGGGCGCGGCCTGGGCACCTTCGAGTCGTACCGCGCGGCGCCCCGCCGCGGGCGCGGCGGGCAGCTGAGCCCCGCGTTCCGCGCGCACGTCTGGGAGTTCTACTGCGAGTACGAGCGGGAGCTGTGCGAGCGCGGCATCTACGACCGCAACGACGTGCTGGTCCGCGCGCTGGACGAGCTGGGCCGCAAGCCGCTGGGCCGCTCCTACTCGGCGGTGGCGGTGGACGAGGTTCAGGACCTGACGCTGGTGGGCTTGCGCCTGGTGCACGCGGTGAGCGGGGACGGACCGAACCGGTTGCTGCTGATCGGGGACGGTCAGCAGCAGGTGTTCGCGGGCGGCTGGCGGTTGTCGGAGGCGGGGATCTCGTTGCGCGGCCGCGGCGAGGTGCTGCGGCGCAACTACCGGAACCGGCTGGCGGTCGTGGAGGCCGCCGGGGAGCTGGACGCGGTGAACCGGTTCGACGACATCGACGGCGGTCCGGTGCCGGTGCGCTCGGTGCTGCCGGTGCTCAGCGGCGGGACCGTGGTGCGCTGGAACGGCGCGGCGCAGCGGGAGGCGCTGCTGGCGGCGCTGCGGGCTCTCGGCGAGGTGGGCGGCGCGGCGGTGCTGACGCGCACCTCGGCGGCGGCGCGGGACTGGGTGGCGGCGTTGCGGCGCGCCGGTTTTCCGGCGGAGCGCCTGGCACCGTGGTCTCCGGACGCGGCGGGGGTCCGGGTCGGAACGTTGCGGGAGGCGAAGGGCTTCGAGTTCCACGCGGTGTTCCTCCCCGACGAGCACCACCCGGTCGGCTTCCACCGCGACGAGCTCGAAACGCTCCAGCGGCAGCTCCTGGTCGCCACGACCCGGGCGCGCGACTACCTGTGGATCGGCGCGCTGGAGCAGGCGGAGGAGTGAGCGCGGGCGCTCACCGGTCGATCAGGTCCCGCAGCTGGTGCCGCGTGCTGACGCCGAGCTTCGGGAACGCGCGGTGGAGGTGCGAGCCGACGGTGCGCGGGGACAGGAACAGCCGGTCCCCGATCTCGCGGTTGGTGAGGCCGCGCGCGGCGAGCCGGATGATCTCCTGCTGCTGCGGGCTGAGCCCTTCCAGCACGCCGGGGGCGGCGGGTGCGGGGGCGCCGCCACCGGAGGCGCGCAGTTCCGCTTCGGCGCGAGCGGCCCACGGGCGGGCGCCGAGCCTGCGGAAGGTCTCCAGGGCCGCGGCGAGCGGGGCGCGGGCCTCGGCGATGCGGCGGGAGCGGCGCAACCACTCGGCCTGGTGCAGCTGGGCTCGGGCGCGGTCGAACGGCCACTGCTCGGTGGCGGGGTCGGCGAGGGCGGCGGTGAAGTGCGGCCCGGGGTCCTCGGCGAGCATCGCGCGGGCGTGCTCGACGAGGGCGCGGGTGCGGGGCGAGCCGTCGTGGCGCAACCGCTCGCCGGCGTGGCGAACGGCGGGCGCGGCCACGTCCGGGGTGCCGAGGCGGGCCGCGGCGGCGGCGAACTCGGGCAGCGCCGCCCAGGACTGGTGGTGGTGCGCGGGTGCACCGTCGGCGGTGAAGGCGCGGCCGAACTGCGCGAGGGCTTCGGCGTGGTCGCCCCCGGCGGCCGCGGCCATGCCGAGCGCGTAGCGGGCGCGCACGGCCACCATCACGCTCTCCGCCGGGTCCACCCGGGACAACGCCTCGGTGGCGAGCCGGGTGGCGGTGCCGGTGTCGCCGCGCAGCGCGAGGACGGCGGCGTCCATGGCTTCCGCCCCGGCGAGCACGTGGGGGAGCCCGGCGCGGACCGCGTTGCTGGCGGACTCGGCGGCGACGGCCTGGGCCCGCGACCAGGAGCCCTGGTCGACGAGGGCCCAGCCGTGCGCGCAGCCGAGCCCGTCGGGCAGCGGCCCGCGCACCCGCCACTGGTCGAAGGCCCGCTCGAACAGCCGCACCGCGAGCGCGGTCTCGTCGAGCAGCCAGGCGACGGTTCCGGCGGCGACGGCCTGCGCGGGCCCGAGTTCGGTGGCGTCGAGCGCGGCCAGCGCCGCCAGCAGCTCCGCCCGGTTGCCCTCCGGGTCGGCGACGGCCAGGACCCAGCAGCGGCGCACCGGGTCCTGCGGACCGGGGATGCCGTCGAGCGCGGCGAGCACCTGCTCCCGCCTGCCTGGCCGGGGCGCGTAGTAGCCGACGACGGCGGCGGTGCCCAGCGCCTCCAGCGCGGTGACCGGGTCGCGCCGGGCCTGGTCGGTGCCGGTGCGCAGCAGCTGGGCGAACGCGGCGGCGTGCCGGGTGGTGACGGCGAGCGCCTGGCCGGTGCGCAGCGCGGCGACGGCGAGCAGGGCGGGGTCCTCGGTGCACTCGGCGGCCCGCTCGGCGAGGTCGCGCACCCACCCGGCCTGGGCGGTGAACAGCGCGGAGTCCGCGGCCAGCACCAGGCGGCGACCCCGCTCGGCACGATCGGGGCTGAGTTCGGCGGCGCGTTCCAGGGCCCGCGCGGCGGCCGCGTAGCCACCCCGGGTGCGGGCCCGGTCGGCGGTGGCCTCCAGCTGGGCGGCCACGTCCGCGTCGGGGCCGGTCGCGGCGGCGGCGAGGTGCCAGGCGCGGCGATCCGGTTCCTCGCGCGCGGCCTCGGCGAGCAGGAGGTGCGCCCGGCGGCGGTGCCCGAAGGGCGCGGAGTGGTACAGCGCGGAGCGCACCAGCGGGTGCCGGAACCGGACGCGGGAGCCGGTTCGGCGCACCAGACCGGCCCGCTCAGCCGGTTCCCACCCGCCGCCGGGCAGCGGTGCCCGGTCGGTGCTCTCGGCGGCGGCCAGCACCAGCAGCCGGTCCCGGACCTCGGCGGGCAGGCCGTCGGCGCGAGCGGCGAAGATCGCCTCCAACCGCGCGGTCGCCATGAGCGGCCCCGGTTCGGGCTCCTGCGCGGTGGTGGCGAACTCGGTCAGCGCCAACGGGTTCCCGGCCGCCTCGGCCAGCACCCGCAACCGCCGCGCCCCGGTGGGCGGCTGCGGCAGCGCGTCCAGCAGGCGGTTCGCGGCGAGGTCGTCGAGCGGTTCCAGCCGCAGCACCGGCAGGCCGTCCAGGCCGGGAGGCGGCTGGTCGTCCCGGGCGCCGATGAGCAGCGAGATCGGTTCCTCGCCGAGCCTGCGGGCGAGGAAGCCGAGCACGTCCAGGCTGGCGCGGTCGAACCACTGCGCGTCGTCGACGACGAGCACCGCGCCGTCGGCGGACAGCAGCCCGAGCACGTCGAGGCCGAGTCGCATCACATCGGGTTCGCCGCGCTGCTCGACGAGTCCGAAGGCGGCGAGCAGCCGCGCCGGTACCTCGGTGCGGCGCAGCAGCGGGGCGAGCAGCTGGTGCAGCCCGGCGAAGGCCAGCTCCGCCTCGCTCTCGCTCCCGGTGGCGCGCAGCGCGCCCGGCCCGGCCACCGCGTCCAGCAACGTGGTCTTGCCCGCCCCGGGGTCGCCGGTGACGATGAGTGCCCGCCCGCCGTCGCCGACGAGCCGCCGCAGGTCCGCGAGTTTCGCCTCCCGGCCGATGATCTCCTGCACAGCCGCCTCCCGTTCGCCGACTGTAGTCGCCGGGTGCGCGGGTGCGGTCACGTGACGGATACCGGCGAGCGGCCTCGGGGTGCATGGTCGGTGTCATGCGGAGCATCACCTTGGGAGACGTCGAGATCACCCGCGTGCTGGAGTTCCACGGCCGCGCGACGGGGATGGACGAGTTCTTCCCCGACATCCCGGCCGGCCTGGTCGAGGCCGAGCGTTCCTGGCTGGCCCCGGACTTCTGGTCGCCCACCGACAACGGCTTCGTCGCCGCCGTGCAGACCTGGGTGCTGCGCAGCGCGGGGCGGACGATCCTGGTCGACACGGGCGTCGGCAATCACAAGGAGCGCCCGTACTCGCCGCAGTGGCGCCACCTGGACACCGATTACCTGGGTGAGCTGGAGCGAGCCGGGGTGCGGCCGGAGGACGTGGACCTCGTGATCAACACGCACCTGCACGTGGATCACGTCGGGTGGAACACGACGCTGGTGGGCCGGGACTGGGTGCCGACGTTCCCGAACGCCACCTACCTGCTGCCGCGCGCGGACTTCGAGTACTGGAACCCGCTGGGCGAGCACCGGCCGCGGCGCGCGCGCAGCCACCAGAACGTCTTCGAGGACAGCGTGGCGCCGGTGCGCGAGGCGGGGCTGGCCGAGCTGTGGGAGGGCGAGCGGGTCATCGACGAGAACTTGCGCCTGCTGCCCGCTCCCGGGCACACCCCGGGTTCCTCGGTGCTGCACCTGGACTCCGGCGGGGACCGGGCGGTGTTCCTCGGCGACCTGCTGCACACCCCGCTCCAGCTGCGGGAACCCGCGCACAACTGCGGCTTCGAAGAGGATCCGGCGCAGGCCAGGGCGTCGCGACGGCGGCTGCTCGAATTCGCCGCCGACCGCACGGCGCTGGTGGTGCCCGCGCACTTCGGCGGGCACGGCGCGGCGGAGGTCCGCCGGGACGGGAGCGGGTTCGAGATCACCGGGTGGGCCGCGTTCGACCGGGCGGCGGGGTGGGACCGGTGACGGTGCTGCGGATCTCGACGGGCCGGCTGCGCGGCAGGCGGCACGACGCGGGCCTGGTGTTCTCCGGCGTCCCCTACGCCGCCCCGCCGGTCGGGCCCGCGCGCTTCGCCGAGCCGCGCCCGGCCCCGGCGTGGGACGGGGTGCGGGACGCGAGCCGGCCGGGTCCCACCGCGCCGTCGCCGGAGCGGGATTTCGGCGCGCTGGACATGAGGCCGTTCTTCGGTCAGCGGGTTCCCGGGGACGACTACCTGGCGGTGGACGTGTGGACGCCGGACGTGGCGGGTGGGCTTCCGGTGCTGGTGTTCGTGCACGGCGGGGGTTTCGTCTCGGGCTCGGCGCACGCCTCGCTCCACGACGGCACGGGGTTCTCCCGGGACGGCGTGGTGCTGGTGTCGGTGCAGTACCGGCTGGGCGCGCCGGGGTGGCTCCGGCTGCCCGGGGTTCCGGACAACCGGGGCCTGCTCGACGTGCTGGCCGCGCTGCGCTGGGTGCGCGCGGAGATCGCCGCGTTCGGCGGGGACCCGGACGACGTCACCCTGGCCGGGCAGTCGGCGGGGGCGACGATCGTGAACGCGGCGCTGGTGGATCCGGCCGGGGCCGGGTTGTTCCGGCGCGCGATCAGCCAGAGCGGCAACGGCCTCGGCGCCTTCGCGCCCGCTCAGGGCGACCTGGTGACCGAGCGCCTCGCCGCGGCGCTGGGCGTGCCGCCACCCGAGCTGGTGGAGGTGTCGGACGAGCGGTTGCTCGCCGGAGTCGCGGGGCTGGCGGGGACGGACCTCGCGGTGGACGGGCACCGCGATCCGCTGCTGGGGCTCAGCCCGCTCGGGCCGGTGCTGGAGCGCCAGCCCGTGGACTCGCGCGCGGCGGGCGCGGGGGCGGACGTGCCGCTGCTGATCGGGCACAACGCGGAGGAGGGCAACCTCTACCTCGCACCCGGAGGTGCGCTGAGCTCGTCCACGGACGACGAGGTGCGGGAGCTGGCGGGCCGGGCGCACCCCGAACCGGAGCGGCTGCTCGCCGCCTACCGCGCGCAGCGGCCCGGGATCGGGGCCGGGCGGCTGCGGTCGGCTGTGCTCGGGGACGCCCTGTTCGGCGCGGGGACCCGGGCGCTCGCCGACGCGCACGCCGGGCGGGGCGCGCCGACCTACCGCTACGAGTTCGCCTGGCGCTCCGACGCCCTCGGCGGTCAGCTCGGGGCGGCGCACGGGGTGGAGCTGCCGTTCGTCTTCGACTCCGCCGGCGGTCCCGGGCTGCGCGGTCCGCGGGCGCTGCTGGGCGAGCGGACGGCTCCGGAGCTCGTCCGCGAGGTGCACGGCGCCTGGGTCCGCTTCGCGACCACCGGCGATCCCGGCTGGGAGCGCTGCACCGTCCCGGACCGCCGCACCCGTCGCTTCGCGACGCCCTCGGCCACGGTCACCGACCCCCGCCCGCTGGAACGGGCGGCCTGGTGATCTCCCGTTCGCCGGACCGGTCGCGTTCGGTTCCGGGCAGCGGCGCGGCCGCCGAGCGGAGATCGGCTCGGGCGACCGGCGCCGCGCGTCCCAGCGGCCGCCGCGCGGAGCGACGAGGAGGCCGCTCCTCCGCCACCGGCAGCGGTCCGGTTCCGGGGAACCGGAACGGGGTCACCAGTCCACGGGCAGGGAGTACAGGCCGTAGATGACCGCGTCGTCCTTGAACGGCAGCTCGGCGCGCGGAGCCGCCAGCCGGAGCCCGGGGATCCGGCGGAACAGCGCGTCGAAGACGATCTCCAGTTCCAGCCGGGCCAGGTTCTGCCCGAGGCACTGGTGCGGCCCGTAGCCGAAGGCGACGTGGTTGCGGGCGCCGCGCTCGATGTCGAACCGGTCCGGTTCGGGGAAGGTGCCGGGGTCGTGGTTGGCGGTGTGCCCGAGTGCGATCACGCCCTCCCCGGCGCGGATGAGGGTGCCGCCGACCTCGACGTCCTCCGTCGCCACCCGGGAGGTGACGGTCTCGACGATGGTCAGGTAGCGCAGCAGCTCCTCGACCATCGCGGGCGTGCGCGCCGGGTCCTGCCGGATCGCCGCGAGCTCCTCGGGGTTCTCCAGCAGCGTGAGGGTGCCGAGCGAGATCATGTTCGCGGTGGTCTCGTGCCCGGCGACCAGCAGCAGGGTGGCGGTCGCGACCAGGTCCTCGTGCTCGTCGGGCTCTGGTTTCGCGAGCTGCCTGCTGAGCAGGTCGTCACCGGGATCGGACCGCTTCGCGGTGATCAGGTCTCCGAGGTAGCCCCGGATCTCGCCCGCGGCGCGCACCCGCTCGGGGGTGGGCGTGGTGCGGCGCAGCATGGCGGAGGCGCGGTCCTGGAAGAACTCGTGGTCGGCGTAGGGCACGCCCAGCAGCTCGCAGATGACCAGCGAGGGCACCGGCAGCGCCAGCGCGCTCACCAGGTCCGCCGGCCGGGGCCCGGCGAGGATCTCGTCGAGGCAGCCGTCGACGATCGCCTGGACGCGCGGACGCAGCGCCTGCATCCGCCGCACGGTGAACTCGCCGAGCACGCCTCGGCGCGCCGGGCCGTGCTCGGGCGCGTCCATGGACAGCATGTTCGGCCGGAAGGAGCTGATCGACTCCTGCTGGCCCTCGACCAGGAACGGGAAGTCGGGGTTGCGGCGGTCCGCGCTGAACCGCGGGTCGGCGAGCATGAAGCGCACGTCCTCGTGCCTGGTCAGCACCCACGCTTCGCGGCCGGTGGGGATGGTGACGCGGGATATCGGCTCCGAGTCGCGCAGCCGCGCGTACTCGTCCGGTGGTTCGTACGGGCACCGCCTGGCGACCGGGAAGCTGGCGACGGGCTGGTCGGTGACGTCGGTCATGGAGCTGCCTCCCCTGGACTAAGCGGAAGAAGATCTTCCGTTTAATTCCTCACGGTACTGACGCGGAACAGGTCAGTCCACCTCCGTTCGGGGGGATGCGAGGATGCACCTCGTGACCGACGAGTTCCCCGATTCCGCCGGAGAACCACCACTTCGCGCCGACGCGCGCCGCAACCGGGACCAGATCATCGGCGCGGCCAAGGAGCTGTTCTCCACGGACGGGCCGGAGGTGCCGATGGACGAGATCGCCCGTCGCGCCTCGGTCGGCGTCGGCACGCTCTACCGGCGCTTCCCCGACCGCGAGTCGCTGATCCGCGCGGTGGCGCGGGACAACTTCGGCAACGTCCTCGCGCACGCCCGCGAGGCGGACGCGGAACCGACGGCCTGGGACTCCCTGGTGCGCCTGCTGAAGAGCTCCGACGAGCTGCACCTGAGCGTTCAGCTCGGGATGGCCTCGCCGCGCGCCTGGGAGATCATCAAGTCCGACCAGGTCGTCCAGGACCTGCGGGACGCGGTGCTGGCCGAGCTGGACCGCGTGGTGCGCGCGGCCCAGAGCGAGGGCTCGCTGCGCCACGACGTCAGCACGGGGGACGTCGCGGCCACCTACTCGCTGCTGCTGCGCCGCCACACCGGCGCGGCGGTGGCCGAGCGCGCGCTGCACATCATGCTCGACGGCCTGCGCGCCGACCCCGGCGGCACCAGGCGCGAGCTGCCCGGGGACCCGACACCGCTGTCCGGGGTGCACCCCACCTGATCACCGCCTGCGGCCGGAGCGCCCGGAGGCGCCCCGGCCGTTCGCTCACTCGACGTCGAACCTCGCCGACAGCTGCGGCAGCAGCGGCCGCCGCTCGTCGACGGGCACCTCCGGGTCCACCGGGGCCCGCTCCGCGCTCCCGCAGTTCGGATCGGACGGCTTCCCGGCCAGGCGGTCGTCGAGCCACCCGAACGCGCGCGGGAAGGAGGCGATCGCGCCGCCGATGTGCGTCGGACCGAGGTTCGGCGCGAACCGCACGTCGCCACCCGCGGCGCACCAGTCGTCAGCGAGGGTCTTCGACTGCTCGAACGGGATCACGTCGTCCAGCCTGCTCTGCGAGACCAGCACGGGGAACGCGGGCGCGGTGCGCCCGATCCGCTGCTCGGCGACCACGTCGGCGAACGGCTCCTCCCGCAGGTAATCGGTCAGCGGCCTGCCGTCCTCGGTGAAGTCCTCGGAGTGCGCGAAGGCGAACCGAGCGACCCCGTCCACGGTGCACGAGTCCTCGACGTCGGCGCGGTACCGCTCCCCGTTCTCGTTGAGGTACGGCGCCAGGTCGATGTCGTACCCGGCGGCCAGGCCGGCCAGCGCGTAGCCGAGGAACGCCGCGTAGGGGCCGCCGTCGAGGTTCACCCCGACCCCGCCGAGCTCGGCGGGCACCGCACCGGCGGCCGCACCGCGGATGTCGAGCTCCGGGGCGTAGCTCGCGGCCAGCTCGGCCGCCGAGGCCGTCGCACCACCGCCCTGGGAGTAGCCGAACAGCGCCACCGGGCCGTCGTCCGGCACGTCCGCCCCGGGCAGCCGCTGCGCGGCGCGCACGGCGTCGAGCACCGCGGTGCCGCTGACCTCCCGGTTGACGTAGGTGTGCACGCCGGGCGTCCCGAGCCCCTGGTAGTCGGTCATCACGACCGCGTAGCCCCGGCTCAGCATCGCCTTGACGAAGAAGCCCTCGTACTCGGTGCCGTTGGCGAGCTGCCGGGACGGCGCGCAGCGGTCGGCCATGCCCTGCGTACCCGCCGCGTAGCCGATGACGGGGCGGTCCCCCTCCCCGGTCCACTCGCCGCGCGGCGTGATCACCGTGCCGGTCACCGCGATCGGCGCACCGCCGCGATCGCTGGACCGGTACATCACGCGCTGGACGTCGGCGTCGGCCCGGACCACCTTCAGCGGGTCGAGGAAGTACTCGGACGGTTCGGAGCGCACGAGGTCGCCGTTGCGCGCGGGCAGGTCGGCGGGCGGCTCGTAGAA
Organism: Saccharopolyspora antibiotica; assembly: GCF_047200635.1. NCBI lineage: Bacteria > Bacillati > Actinomycetota > Actinomycetes > Pseudonocardiales > Pseudonocardiaceae > Saccharopolyspora > Saccharopolyspora antibiotica. The sequence goes on from NZ_JBJZOI010000034.1 coordinate 50,994, forward strand.
CGGCGGGCGCTCCTCGGCGGAGGCGGCGGCGGTCGCGACGGCGAACGAGACCCCGACCGCGGTGGTCAGCATCATCGCGGCGGCGCGCTGGAAGGGGCGGAGGTTCACGGGCAACTCCTCGTCGAGTGCGAACCGGAACTACCTACTGTTCAGTAGGACATCCTCGGCAGGGTGACCCGCGACACGGGGCCCTGGCAATCACCCGCGAATCCGACGATGACTTCGCAACTGTTTCGTGAGCATTCCGACACGCGACGTGACCTCCGATCACCCCGCGCGCAGGGGCTCAGGGGCGTCCGGGAACCCGGAAAACCGCTCTCCTCCCCCTACCTGGCCTGCTAGGTTGACCGCCGCCGAACCGAGGAGCCGGGGGACATGACCGACGGACTCCCGCCCAAGGCGACCTACGGCCAGGTGTTCGCGGTCCCGCAGTTCCGCGCCGTGTTCGCGGCCAGGCTGCTCGGCGTCATGTCCGACACGCTGCGGTCGGTCGCGCTGGCGGTCCTGGTGTTCAGCCGCACCGACTCCCCGCTGCTGACGGCGACGGCGTTCACGATCGGCTTCCTGCCGCAGGCAGTGGGCGGCCTGTTCCTCTGCCCGAGCGCCCAGCGCGGCGGGCCGAACGCGCTCCCCGCCCACCACCGGCCAGCCGTGGGCACGCGCCCGGCGCACGACCAACGGGGATCGAAAAACGCGGAAGGCGTGCCCGCCGAGCGGGCACGCCTTCCGTCGAGTGGAGGTGCCGGGAATCGAACCCGGGTCCTCCGTCGCTTCACCAAGACTTCTCCGTGCGCAGTCCGCTGTGCCTCTGCTTGGCTCCCCCGGTCTCACGGACCAGCCGGGGTGACGAGCCCAGCCGCTGTTCGATGTCCCACCAGGTCCCGCGGCCGGACCTGGCGGTAAGAGCCTCCTAGTCGATGCCGGATTCCGGGACGGAGGCGTTCCCGGTCCGACAGAGTCGCTCCTCGCTCAGGCGGCGAGGGCGAACTCGCGCTGACTCTTGTCGGCGCTTATCAATGTGCGGCGACGCTTTCGGTGGTCTTCCGCCTGCACCGGCACGCTTCCCTTGGATCAACGTACGGAGTCGAAACCGTTCACCCCCTCTGCGGCCGTTCCTTCCGACCGCGCTTCACGTACAGCATAACGTCCGAGCCCCGGCGGATCATTCCACTATCCGCTAGCCGATCCTTCGCCGGTCAGACGCCCAGCAGCCGCTTCGGCGCGTCGTGCAGCGCGCTGCGCAGGAAGGCGGCCCCGAGGCGCTCATCGGCGGCGGCCCAGCCCGCGATGGCGTCCAGCTGCTCGGCGTAGGGGTACGGGATGTTCGGGTAGTCGCTGCCCAGCACGATCCGCTCGCGCACCGGCACCAGCCGGGCGGGCCAGTCCGCGGGCAGCGGGGCGAACCGCTCGCTGAACGCGACCCCCACCATCGTGGTGTCCAGGTGCACGCGGTCGTAGCGCTCCACCAGCCGCAGCGCCCGGTCGAACTCGGGCATCCCCGCGTGGGCCAGCACCGCGGTCAGCAGCGGGTGCCTGCGCAACACCTCGCCGAACACGTCGATCCCGGTGTGCTCCCCGGGGATCGGACCGTTCCCGCAGTGCACGACGACCGGCACGCCCGCCTCCGCGAGCACGCCCCAGGCCTCGTCGAGCAGCGGATCCCTCGGGTCGAACGCGCCGACCTGGACGTGCACCTTGACGCAGCGCGCCCCGGCCGCCAGCGCCTCCCGCAGGGAGCGGGCCGCGCCCCGCTCCGGGAAGAGGGTCGCGGTGGGCACCGCACCCGGCGTGCGGTGCCCGAACTCCAGCGCCCACGAGTTCAGCCACGCCGCCATGCCCGGCTTGTGCGGGTAGACCAGCGGCGCGAACGTCGTCACGCCCAGCTCGCCGAGCACCCGCAGCCGGGTCGGTTCGTCGTAGCGGTAGCGCACCGGCCAATCCGTGCCGTAGTGCGCGCGGGCCTGGTCGAAGTACGCCCAGACCTTGCGCAGCACCCGCTCCGGCAGGAAGTGCGTGTGCAGGTCGACCAGGCCGGGAAGGCCGAGCTCCGCCAGCCAGCCGCGCACCCGGTCGTCGGAACCGGGCCCGGCCGGCGAGCTCACACCCGTCCCTTGCGGACCCGTCCGATGTGTCGCTGCATCTCGCGGTCGGCGTCCCGCTTGGCGATGTCGTGGCGCTTGTCGTGCGCCTTCTTGCCCCGGGCCAGGGCCAGCTCCACCTTGGCCTTGCCGTCGGAGAAGTACATCGACAGCGGGACCAGGCTCAGCCCGGTCTCCTTGATCTTGCCGACCAGCCGGAGGATCTCACCCCGGTGCAGCAGCAGCTTCCGGGAGCGCCGCGGCTCGTGGTTGGTCCAGGTGCCCTCGGTGTACTCGGGGATGTGGGCGTTGCGCAGCCACACCTCGCCGTGGTCCACGGTGGCGAACGCGTCGACCAGCGATGCCTTGCCCTGCCGCAGGCTCTTCACCTCGGTACCGGTCAGCACGATGCCGGTCTCGTAGACGTCCAGCACGGACCAGTCGTGCCGCGCCTTGCGGTTCTGGGCGATCGGCTTGCGCCCGCGTTCCTTCACCATGCCTGCACCTTACGACTCGCGGTCAACCAGCTTTCCCGGCGACCGGTCTGGAGACGACGAAGCGGCTGCCCCCGCGCGACCGGCGCGGGCGCAGCCGCTCGGAGCGGCCGGACGACGGCTAGAGCCGCACGTACAACCGCAGCGTGACGTAGCCGGTGGTCGCCGAGATCGCGGCCGCCACCAGCAGCATGATCGGCGCGACGGCGGCGATGTCGCCGTAGCCGATCTCCGGGATGATGCCGGTGCCGAAGACCGGGGACATGACCCTGTCGATGAACGTCGCCTTCGAGATCAGCAGGCCGACGATCGCCAGCAGCGCACCGATCAGGCCGGAGACCATGGCTTCCAGGAGGAACGGGAGCTGGGTGTACCAGCGCGTCGCCCCCACCAGCCGCATGATGCCGGTCTCGGTCCGCCGCGTGAACGCGGAGAGCTGGATGGTGTTGGAGATCAGCAGCAGCGCCGCCATCGCCTGCACCAGGGCGATCGAGAACGTCGCGTTGCGCACCCCGTTGAGCACGCCGAACAGCCGGTCCAGGTAGTCGGCCTGGTCCACGACGCTGTCCACGCCGGGCTGCTCCTGGAACTTCTCCTGGATCGCGCCGAACCGCTCCTGGTCGGTGAGCTTGACCCGCAGCGAGGCGGGCATGGCCTCGATGCGGGCCACGTCGCGCAGCTCCGGCATGGTCTCGAAGACCTTGTTGAAGTTCGCGAAGGCCTCTTCCCGGTTCTCGAACTTCACCGACTCCACGCCGGACGCGCGGGTCAGCTCGGACTTGAGGTTCGCGCAGGGCTGCTGCGTGCAGTCCGAGTCGTTGGCGCTGACGTCGTCGGTCATGAACACCACGACCTCGACCCGGTCCTGGTAGACCTCCTGCATCCGGTCGATCAACCGGACGACCAGGAGACCGCCACCGAGCAGGCCGACCGAGATGGCCGTGGTGAGGATCATGGCGATGGTCATCGTCACGTTGCGCCGAAGGCCGTTGACGACCTCGCTGAATACGAAGCTCGCGCGCATCTTGGTGTGTGCTTCCTGGCTGGGTTCGGGGGTGCGGGGCTGCTCAGCGACCGACGCCGTAGACGCCGCGGGCGTCGTCGCGGATCACTCGGCCGAGGCTGAGCTCCACGACGCGGCGCCGCATCGAGTCGACGATCGAGTGGTCGTGCGTCGCCATGACCACCGTGGTGCCGGTGCGATTGATCCGCTCCAGCAGCAGCATGATGTCCTGGCTGGTGTCGGGGTCGAGGTTGCCCGTGGGCTCGTCGCACAGCAGCACGAGCGGCCGGTTCACGAACGCGCGAGCGATCGCGACCCGCTGCTGCTCACCACCGGAGAGCTCGTGCGGCATCCGGTCCGCCTTGCCGTCGAGCCCCACCAGCTGCAGGACCTCCGGGACCACCTTGCGGATGGTGTGCCGAGGCTTGCCGATGACCTCCAGCGCGAAGGCGACGTTCTCGGCCACGGTCTTGTTGTTGAGCAGCCGGAAGTCCTGGAAGACGCACCCGATCCGCTGCCGCAGCCGCGGCACCCGGCGCCGGGGGAGCTTCGCGACGTTCCAGTCGGCCACGAAGACCCGGCCGCGGGTGGGCACGTCCTCGCGGAGCAGTAGTCGCAGGAACGTGGACTTCCCGGAGCCGGAAGGGCCGATGAGGAACACGAACTCACCCTTGCCGACGTTCACCGAGACGTCGTCGAGCGCGGGGCGAGTCGAGGTCTTGTATCCCTTGGACACGTGCTCAAGCCGGATCACGGGGCGTGAGTTTACCTGCGACCTTTCGGGGGATGACGGCTCACCCGGGCCAGCCGCGACACCGACCGCGACCGGCCCCTCCCGCGCAGGTCACCTCGTGCGCGTGACACAACGGGGGGGAACCCGCGCCCGCGGCACGCGACTCACCCGAGCGGGCGGTTCGCGGTCTCGGTCGGGGCCGCCTCGGCTCAGGCCGCGCCGTCCTGCTGGCGGCGCCAGCGGATGCCGGCCTCCAGGAAGCCGTCGATCTGACCGTCGAGCACCGCGTCCGGGTTGCCGACCTCGTGCTCGGTGCGCAGGTCCTTGACCATCTGGTACGGGTGCAGCACGTAGGAGCGCATCTGGTTGCCCCAGCTGGAACCGCTGTCCTTGAGCGCGTTCAGCTCGGCGCGCTCCTCCTCGCGCTTGCGGGCCAGCAGCTTGGACTGGAGCACTCGCAGCGCGGCGGCCTTGTTCTGCAGCTGCGACTTCTCGTTCTGGCAGGAGACGACGATGCCGGTGGGGATGTGGGTGATCCGCACCGCCGAGTCGGTGGTGTTGACGCTCTGCCCGCCGGGGCCGGAGGAGCGGAAGACGTCGACCCGGATGTCCTTCTCCGGGACGTCGACGTGGTCGGTCTCCTCCACGACGGGCAGCACCTCGACACCCGCGAACGAGGTCTGGCGCCTGCCCTGGTTGTCGAACGGGGAGATCCGCACGAGCCGGTGGGTGCCCTGCTCCACGGAGAGCGTGCCGTAGGCGTAGGGAGCGTTGATCCGGAAGGTCGCCGACTTGACCCCGGCCTCTTCCGCGTAGGAGGTGTCGTAGACCTCGACCGGGTACTCGTGCCGCTCGGACCAGCGCACGTACATCCGCATCAGCATCTCGGCGAAGTCGGCGGCGTCGACCCCGCCGGCCTCCGCCCGGACGGTGACCACGGCTTCGCGCTGGTCGTAGTCGCCGGAGAGCAGGGTGCGGACTTCGAGGGCGTCGAGCTCCTTCTTCAGGCGCTTGCGCTCCTCCTCGGCCTCCTCCAGCCCGGCCTGGTCGCCTTCGTCCTCGCTGAGCTCGTAGAGGACCTCGAGGTCGTCGAGGCGCTGCCGCAGGTCGGTGACCTTGCGCAGCTCGGCCTGCCGGTGCACGAGCTGGCTGCTGACCTTCTGCGCGTACTCGACGTCGTCCCACAGGTCGGGCTTGGCAGCCTCGGTCTCCAGTTCGGCGATCTTCGCCCGCAACTCGTCTAGGCCCATGACGCTCTCGATGCCTTCGAGCGTGGTGGACAGGTCCTTGATGTCTGCGGCGACGTCGGGATTCACAGTGTTCGAGGGTACTTCACCGGCGGGCGGCCGCCCACGAGGACGGCCCCGGCCGCCGCTGGTCCCGCTTCCGGCCGCCCGCCAACGGGCGGTGGATCACGCCCATCGGATCATTCCGGAATGCTGTCCAGGAGTTTGACGATCGCCCTGTTGTGGGCGACGGTGAAATCGGCCGCGGCCTTCTCGTAGGGATCAGCGGTCGCCTTGGCGGCGTTCTTCGCCTCGTCGAGGCGGGCCGAGTACTGAGCGCGAGCCGACTCGACGAGCGCGGCGCGCTGCTTGGGCGTGAGCGAACCGGCGTGCACCAGGCGCAAGATCAGCGGGCTGCGCACGTTGTCCGGGCCGGGTTCGGTGTTGAGCCAGGACTTGAAGGCCCGCTTGCCGGCCGCGGTGATCGCGTACTGCTGACTGGAGCGCGGTCCCTGCTTGCCGAGGCGCAGCAGGCCGGACTCGGTGAGCGCCGGCAGTTCCCGGTACACCTGGCTGCGGGTCACGCTGAAGAATCCACCGAATCGTTCGGTGGCGGCAGCGACGAGCTGCCCCCCGGTCTTCGGGCCGTCGTGCAGCAGCCCCAGCAGTGCGGCGGATGTCGAGTTCAGCTCAGTCACGGATCCACCGTGCCACGACCCCCGCAGGCTGTCCACAATGGTCGGCCCCTCTGTCCACTGTGGTTGCAACGAGCTGCTCCGAGTGGACCATCCGCTGCTGGCGCAGCGTGAGCGGATGCCGCCGTCCTAGCGTGCTCCAGCACACACCGCTCTGCCATCGAGGGGAACGGCACGCGCGGAACTCGGCGCGCGCCCCCGGCGAGGCACCGCCGAGTAACTCCCCGGGCACCCCGAACGAGCGATCTACCTGCACGAAACGGTCCCCTGCCGAACGATCCGCCTCAACTACCCGCAGTAACCCCACCCGGAACACAGAGGACTCCACCCGCCCCACCCACCACGAGCGCACCCCCACCACGACCACGCGATCCGAGCACCACCACAACCCGAGAACGAAGCCCAAAGCACCACCACCAACCACAAGGGCACACCCCAACGCACCCACCACACCGCAAGGGCACAGCCAACGCACCCACCGAGCCGCGAGGGCACAACCCAACGCACCCACCCACACCGCGAGGGCGCAGCCCGACAAACCACCACACCGCAAGGGCGCAGCCCAAAGCACCCACCGAGCCGCGAGGGCACAGCCCAACGCACCACCACACCGCAAGAGCACAGCCCAGC
>NZ_JBJZOI010000035.1:0-51232 GCF_047200635.1 Saccharopolyspora antibiotica
GTCGGCCACCGGACCCAGCTGCTCGGCAGCCCGCAGGGCAACGGGGTGCACTTCCCGGCGCCGGGCACCTCGGTGCGCGAGGCGGTCGCGCAGTCGCGCGCCATCTCGCCCGCCTACGACCTGGTGGACGTGGTGACCGCCACCGTCCGCCCGGACCAGCGGATCGCGCTCTGGGACGGCGGCGTCCTGGAGCCGGATCGCTTCATCGACATCGTGACCGATCGCAACTTCGCCACCGCCGTGACCGGGGTGCTGGCCGTCTCCGGTGGCAGCAGGCTCCGCTGGTTGCCGGATCTCGTCTCGGTCGTCGAGGGCCTCATCGCCACCCCCGCCCACGTGCTCCGCACTCCCGACGGCAGGCTGATCGCGGCGAACCCGGTCGTGGGCGAGGACGGGAGGACCCGCCTCCAGCGCGACCCGCACGGCTGGGTCCAGCACTTCGCCGACCGCCAGGTCCCCAGCGGGATGGCCGAGCTCGGCGAAGCGCTGGAGGTGTTCGACCTCCCGGCCTCCACTTCGGGGCGCCCCGAGCCGGGCCGGATCACCGAGGCGCTGCCGGAGACCGCGCCCGAGCGGGAGACCCGGCGCCGCCCGGCAGCGAGCCCGGACGAGATGGACGTCGACTCGCCGCCGTACGAGACGGCCCCGACGCCCGGTTACGCTCCGACGCCCGGTTACGCTCCGACCCCCGGCTACGCCCCCACGCCCGGCTACGCTCCGACCCCCGGTTACGCGCCGACCCCGGGCTGGGGCGGTGGCGAGTCGCCGAACGCCGCGTCCCTCCCGGACACCGAGCCGTGGGACAGCGGCCAGAACAGCCCGCAGCACCCCGCGCCCACCCCCGGCTACGGGGACGCGCCGACGCCCGGGGCGATGGACCTGGACGAGCAGATGCCCTCGGTCGAGTCCGACCCGCCCGAGGAGATGGTGGAGTGGATCGGCGCGATCGAGGACGCCGCCACGGACCGGGTCCCGGAGGCGGCCCTGCTGGAGCTGCGCGACGAGTCCGCCCGCTCGCTGGCCTCGGAGCTGCTGGAGGTCGTCCGGGGCGAGCGCAAGCCCTTCGAGATCCGGGTGCACGGCTGGTTCACCGAGGCGCACGGCCCGGAGGCCGGCGCGGCGCGGTTGGAGCAGGCCGTCCAGGAGCTGCGCACCTCGCTGGAGACCCACCTCGCGGAGATGCAACCGCGGCGGCCCGCGGACGAGCTGGCCTACGCGCTGACCGCGGTCCAGGTCGCCCGCGAGTCGACGCTGCCCGCCGAGCACCTGCGCATCGCGGTGGACCGGGTCCGCACCGCGCTGGCCGAGCCGATCGCCGAACTGGACGCCCTGGACTCGGTGCTGCGCCGAGGGGACGGCACCGGCCTGGGGGCCGCGCTGGACCAGGCGGCGAGCGTGCTCGAAGCCGAGGTGCGGGCGGCGCAGCGGCACACGCTGAGCAGCCTCGGCGTGCGCATCGGCGCCCAGAACGCGCTGCGCGCCGAGAACACGGTCCTGATCACCAGCATGGAGCTCCCCGACCGCGGGCAACTCTGGGAGGGCGGCGAGGAACCCCCGGTCACCGACCCCTCGTGGCGCCACGCCACGGCGGAGCACGCCTCCTGGTACGACCCGCTGTGGAACAAGTTCGAGCCCCGCGACTGGGAACACCTGCGCCGCCCGATCCCGGACCTGACCGTCCAGGCCGAGTCGCTCGACCTGCAGATGAACAGCACCGTCACCCGGCCGGAGTCGAACTCCGCCAACCCGGCGGTCCCGGACACCGCCATCCGCACGCTGAAGTTCGACGGGGACTGGCTGACCGGGGACATCCGCTACGACGTGCAGCGCATCGAGGTCGAACCGGGCCGGTTCGTGCAGGAGCGCACCTTCCGGGCGCACCTCGACGCGGAGGAGCTGCTGCGCCCGCACCGCGAGCTCGCCGACCGGCACGCCCGCATCGCGGATCGCGCAGAGGCGCGGGCGATCGATCTGGACAGCACCGCCATGCTGCTGGAGATGGCGAGCTCGTCGCGCGACCCCGACGTCCGCACGGCGCGGATCAAGGCCGACGCGGCGGGTGCGTACGCGGCCAAGCGCCGCGCGAAGGCCGACGCTTCCGCGGCGAAGCTCGCCGAGGAGCTCCAGCGGATCGAGGACTTCAAGGACCGGGCGCTGCGCCGGATCGACGAGGTGCACAACACGGGCTTCCGGCTCCCGAACGGGGACCAGTTCCACGGCAGGCTGGTGTTCGTCGACACCCCGGCGCAGGCGCACGACACCGTGCTCCTGTCCGAGAAGAGCCAGATGGACCAGACCTCGTGGAACGTCGACAACGACGGGTCCGGCGTCGCGCACGAGGTCGGGCACTACTGGGGCCTGCCCGACGAGTACCGGGCGAAGCCGAAGTTCGACCTGAGCACCCGCGAGTACCGCGGCAAGGACCTGCCGGTCTACACCGTCAAGGTCCACCTGGACAGCGACCCGCTGCTGGCGTCGCTCCGGGACCGCGCCGAGAGCTTCGGGCTCGAGGCGGAGGAGGCCGCGGACATCGCCCGGTTCGACCGGGAGCAGGCCGAGGAACTCGAAGCCAACCTGATGGACGACGACTCCGGCACCCCGCCCCCGGACGTCGTGGACGCCTGGGCCCAGGCGAGGACGTCGCGCGAGATCGCGGAGACGCGGCGCCAGGAGGCCGACGAGGCGCAGGAGAAGCTGAACGACGCTCTCGAGGAGCTCAACGAGTTCAAGGACCAGGCCGTCCGGGGCGCGCAGGCCGCCTTCCACCCGAGCCGGATGCACCGCGACGCGCGGTTCTTCGCCGAGGTGGAGTTCGTCGACTCCAGGTCCGAGGCGCACCTGAGCAGGGACCTGCACCCGGACGGCACCACCACGTCCGACCCCGACCTGTGGGAGGTCTCCGACGGGCCGCACCTGATCAACGCCCGGATCGGCGCGCACCTGGGCCTGCCGCCGAAGTACCTGACCGCCCTGGTGCACGGCAAGACCGGTGACCTGCGTTCGCGCCCGCTCGACACCCGGCGGATCTTCAACCGCGACGACGTGAAGCTGCCGATCGACCCGGCGACCGGTGAGCCGCACGTCCCGTACAACTCCTACGTCCCCGACGACGGCCTGATGACCGGACGCGAGCGGATCTTCCTGCCCCGCAACGCGTGGCGGGTGGAGGAGGTCGGCATCGACCTCGGGGTGCGGCCCGACGTGCTGGTGCCCGGACCGGAGCGGCTCGCCCGGCGGGTCCAGCACCTGCTGTCGGTGGAGGAGGCCGAGCACCAGCGCCCGGCGCGGCCGGAGGGCCTCACCGGCACCCCCGCCGTGCGCTACCGGCCGACCAGGGAGATGACGCTGCTGACCGACCTGGAGGAGGTCACCGGCAGCCCGGCGGCGCTGGACGCGGTCCGCGCCGAGTTCACCCGCCTGACCGGGGGGCAGGACCTCGACCAGTCGGTGCGCGGCGAGCTCGGCCAGCAGGCCGTCGAGCGGCTGAACGAACTCGCCGCCCCCCGGGACCACACGACGTCCGGGGCCCGCTCCGACGACGGTTCGGCCACCGAGTCGAACTCGGATCGCGACGACGGATCGGACTCCGACTCCGACGCCGGAGGTGCCAAGGGGAGCCGCCCGTCCGGCGCCACCGGGCTCGAACGCGGCCTCGGCGACCTCGCGATCACCATCCCGGACGACGTGCGCACCGGCGAGGGCCCGGCCTACCCCGGCGGCGACCCCACCGCCGCGCCCCGGACGACACCGCTGCTGGAGCGGACCCACCAGGCCCGGGAACTGCTGCCGCGCAACGTCGTGCGCGCCGAGCAGCTCGACGGGGCCGCGATCCGCGCCGACGCGCGCGCGGCGATGCTGGCGGCCGGGGTCCCGGCCGAGCGGGCGGAGCAGCTGCTGCACGGCCTGTCCGACACCGAGCTGAAGAACTCCTTCACCGCGCTCAACGGCGAGGGCATCGCGGTGTCCGCGGGCATCGGCGACGACGCCGTCGAGGTCGTCGTGCGCTCCGGGCTCGACGACGACAGCACCGGGGGCCAGCCCGCCCCGCCGACCGCGGCCCCGGCGAAGAAGGGCAAGGAGAACAAGGTCGACAACGCCTCCGGCGGCTACGGCAAGGTCAAGAACTCCTCGGACTCGCCGGCGATCCGGGACGACGGCTACGCCTACCGGAGCAGCATCCCGATCCCCTTCCTGCCCGGCACCTCGGTGCAGACGGCGCTGAGCCTCAAGGGCCTCACCCCGCAGCGGGGCTGGAGCAGCACCGACAGCTCCGAGTACCAGCACGGCTCCACGGTCGAACCGGGCGGCAAGCGGACCCGCAGCCTGCACGACCTCGTGCACACCGCGACCGTGCTGCGCAACGGTCAGGACCCGGTGCACCGCAGCGGCCGCGGGGCCGGTGCGGTCACCATCAGCACGGCCAACTCCCTCGACGGCCTGCGGCCCGCCGAGAACGCCGACGCCGAGTTCGCCGCCCCGCTCCCCGGTGACTCCACCCACCTGCGCGGGGACCGCGCCCTGTTCGACCAGGCCCGCGAGCTGGTGCACCGGCACCCGGCCTGGGCCGGCAAGGCCGACGAGATCGGTTCCGCGCTGCGCGGCACCCTGCGCGGGCTCGTCGCCAGCTCCTCGCTGAGCCGCCGGGACGTGGACCTGCTCTCGGGCGGCACCCTCGTCGAGCAGCTCGCGACCGTCGACGCCGACGGCCGCGACCGCACCGCCACCGTCGAGCTCAAGGCCCGGCGCGGCGCGAGCCGCGAGCACAGCACCCCGGACGGCCTCGAAGGCAAGATCGCCAGCAAGTCCGGGCGCAAGGACGGCCACTCGGTCGAGAGCACCGTCGAGCACCCGGTGGACCTCGGCGGCCGGGTGCGGCTCACCCAGACCGTCTGGGGCGACGACGCGGGCAACCGGCTCGACCTGCGCGGCGCGGTGCAGGGCAAGCTGACCTCGCACGAGGAGCACGGCGTCACCCGCAGCGACGACCTGCGCACCGAGCTGGCCTGGGAGCGCAAGGGCGCGCTGCACGTCGGCACCGGCGACCTCACCTACGACCTGCGGATCCGCTTCGACGACGGCGTCGTCGAGGAGACCTCGGTGGACGTGCCCCACGGCGCGACCGCCTGGCGCGGGCAGAGCCCGGACCCCACCGCGCCCGAGTTCACCGGCGGCGACCCGTTCCCGCCGCAGAAGGTCCTCGGCGCGGCCGAGACCCGCTTCCCGAACGTCGAGGGCGTCGCCGCGGCGCTGCGCGAGATGCTGCCCGAGGGCGTGCTGGCGCCCGAGAAGGGGACCGCGGAGCCGCACGCGACCGCGAACGAGGCCGTGCTCGCCGACGCCGTCTCCGAGAGCGGGTTCAGCAGCCGCTCCGCCGCGCTCAACGGCTCCGGCACGTCCTTCGTGCTCACCCGCGCCCAGCACGCGAACACCGCCACCCCGGACGACCTGGTCGGCGTGCTGGTGGAGACCGTGCCGCGCACCACCACCACCGGCTACGGCACCTTCTCCTCGGCCACCCCGCCGAGCTCGCCCGCGACCGTGCCGGGCGCCGAGCTCGGCAGCGAGCTCACCGGCAACACCAAGGTCGAGCACAGCTCCGCCGCCAAGTCCGGCCGCACCCTCGGCGGCGGGGGCGGTCTGCGCGGCCGGGCGCCGTCGCTCGGCAGGCTCGGCGGACTCGACCTCAACCTCCAGCGCAACGACAAGGTCGGCATCGAGGAGTCGACGCTCACCACCGCCAGCGGGCTCGGCCGCGGGCAGGGCTGGAAGTCCGGCGACGTGCTCGCGCACCCGGAGCTGATCGACTACCGGATCACCGTGTTCGGCGCGGAGGGCGTGCTGGACACCCGGGTCGTCGAGGGCGGCGAGTCCACCACCTACGCGGGCGGCCTGCTCGACCCGGCGCCGCGCACCGGCGCGGTCGACCTCGCCGCGCGCTACGAGCGGGTCGAGCACGACGCGCCGAGGCGCCCGGAGGGCTGGGAGCCCGCCGAGCTGCCGGAGCACTTCGTGGTGCACGGGCTCGACCTGCCCCAGGTCAACGGGCACCAGATCACCGGGGAGGTCTTCGGCGGCTTCGGCGACAACCGGGTCATCGCCGGGCACCAGGTGCACTCGTTCGTCTCGCCGGAGGAGGTCGCGGTCAACTTCGACGCCGTGGCCACCGGTGCCTACGAGGGCTCGGTGCACCGCTACGAGAAGAACACCTTGCAGCCCTCCGAGCAGCGCATCGGCGACGTCAAGCTGAACGCGGCGCTCAGCAACGCGCGGCTCAACGGCCCGCCGCAGCAGGTCGAGCTCACCTTCACCCGCAAGGTCACCGGCAGCACCGGGCACGGCACCGAGACCTTCACCGGCGGCGGCTGGACCGCCCGCGCCCGCATCGGCAACCCCGGTGGCGGCGAGTCCTCGACCGTGACACCGGTGCTCAGCGGCTCCGACGCGGAATCCGGCTCGCGGGGCCGCTCCGAGGCCAGGGAGTTCGAGCGCACCACCACGACCACCTACAAGGGCCCGGCGTACCTGGTCACCTACGACACCAGCACGCTGCTCAGCGGCGGCGAGCCGGACCGGCCGCGGACGGCGGTGCACCTCGAAGCCCACAAGGAGGGGTCCGTCCAGCTGTGGGTGCCCGCCTCGGAGATCGGCCGGATCGGGCTCGGTCCGATGCCGGAAACGGCCGACCCGGTGCCGCACATCGCACCGGGCATCGACGCCGACGGCCACACCACCGCCTCGATCCGCCCCGAGGTCACCGCCCGGCTGCTGAACGGGATCAAGGAAGTGCTCGGCGCGGTGTCGCAGCAGGACGTGCCGCGCAGCGCGATGCGGCGGTTCTCCGACCACCTCACCTCGTTGGCCCTCGGCGACGCCGAGCGTTCCGCCGGGCTGGACGTCTACCGGCAGAGCGCCCGCGACGTCGCCCCGCGCGGGATGCGGGCGCTGCTGTCGGACCTGCGCGGCCCCGGCAAGCAGTGGACCGCCTCGGTGCCCGGGCCGCTCGGCACCATCGACGTCTCGCTGACCCTCAAGGGCGAGCAGGGCCAGGGGCGGTTCGACGGCATCGAATCCGGCTGGAGCGAGAAGCACGAGTCCAAGACGACCTCCTCGGTCAGCGAGACCACCAAGACGGGTCACCAGCGCAAGGCGCAGCCGATGGCGCTGCTGCGCGGCGGCGGTGACGACCTCCGGCGGCACGGCGCGCTGCTCGGGCAGGTCGCGCTGAGCTCGAAGTCCAGCGACAAGCTCGTCGAGACCCGCAACACCGACAACACCCGGACCTACTCGGCCAAGAGCGACTTCGCCACCTTCGGTCACGACCTCGACCTCCGGCTGGAGGTCGTCAAGACCGCGCACGCCAACCGCACCCCGAGCACCCTCACCCGGGGCCTCGCCGACCTGGGCGCCCCCGCGACCACCGGCAGCAGCCTGGTGCTGCCGACGCTGCGGGACGCGGTGCGCACCCGGGTCCCGGTCGGCGAGCTCGGCACCGGGGAGCACCAGCCGCAGCGCATCGACGAGCTCACCGAGATGGCGCACGTCGTGGCGAACTCCGACGACGTGCACCGGGTGGTGCGCGACCTGCTGGACGGGACCCCGGGCGACACCGACGCGCCACCGCCGGTGCCGGAGCGCGCGACCTGGACCCGGCACGGCGTGCTCACCGGCACCACCACGAGCGCGCTGTCCGCGCACCTGCCTGCCGCGATGCGCGAGGGCGGCTACCGGATCGGCGGGCTCGACCACGACAGCCACGCCGCCGAGGGCACCCAGCACCCGCTGGAAGCGCTGGTGCTCACCGCCGAGCTCGACGACGCGCACGTGATCCCGACCGGGGACGAGGCCGGGCTCACCACGAAGGACTCGGTCACCACCGCGATCAAGCAGCAGCACAAGGAGGGCCCGGGGCTGGGCCTCACCGGCCGGGTCGCGATTGACGCGCTGGCCGACCCGAGGCAGGCCGTGGACGCCTCCGGGGCGAACTACCGGCAGGCGCCGCAGGCCACCCTGCCCGGCCCCAGCTACTCCTGGCAGCGGACCTCGGCGGCGGAGAACAAGTTCAAGGACGCCCAGGCCGAGCAGCGCTCCGTCGGGGAGACCTTCCTGGTCAGCGCGATGGCGAACTGGACGATCGCGCCGGAGTACCGGGCCGGTGCCCCCGAGGGCTGGAGCGAGCCGCGGCACGCCCGGGACCGGGTGTACGTGCACACCGACCGGGCGGGCCTGGTCATGATGGGCCTGCGCGCGCCGGAGCCGGTGACGGTGCGGGTCGAGGACGCCAGCGGCACCAGCACGCCGAACCGGACGAAGTCCGCGCCGGACTCGCCGGGCCGCTCGGGAACGCACACCCCGGACCCCCTGCCCACGCCGGACCCGGCGCCGACGCCGGACCCGATGCCGACGCCGGGCAGCGAGCAGTTGCGGGAGGCCGCTCCCGAGCCGCCGCGCACCGCGCTGGACGACTTCCTGTTCCCGCGCGAGCCCGAGCCCGAACCGGCCACCACCCCGGAGCAGTCCGATGTGGACGGCGAGGCGGTCCGGGCGGACTCCGACGCCGAGCCCGCTCGGGACTCCGACGCCGAGGTGGAGGCCCCCGGCGACCGGGACGGCGACTCCGACAGCGACGCCGGGACCGACCTGTGGTCGGAGGCCGACAGCGAGGCGCGCACCGAGCTCACCGACCCCGACGACACCCGGTCCGAGCTCTCCGACGACGCCCCCGACCCGCGCGCGAAGGTCCGCGAGCAGGCCCAGGAGGCCGAGAACGCGCTCGGCAAGATGGGCGAGCGCGCGTTCGAGGACCTCTTCGTCCAGGCCCGCAGCATCGTCCAGCCGCTGCACCAGGTCCCGCTGGTGCTCGACAACCCGAAGCCCGCCGAGGTCGAGATGCGGGCGTTGATGAACGAGGTCACGACGATCGTGGCCCGCGAGCTGCACCAGAAGGGCCCGGAGGCGGCGACCGCGCTGGCCAGGGACCTCGGCGACGAGCTCGGCACCCGCCGCACCAGCGGTCTGCCCGCAGGCTCGCCCCTCGGCGCGGGCCTGCTGGAGACCGTGCCCTCGGCCATCCCGCACGCCGAGCCCGGGCCGTCCGGCACCCAGCGGGACCGCTCGGCCACCCCGAGCACCGAGCACCGCGCCGAGGACCCGGTGCGGCGGTCCGCGGAGGACGGCTCGGCGCGGGAGACCGGCGCGGACGGCCAGGGCCGCTCCGCCGAGCTGGACGGGGAGACCGCCCGCGACCAGGACGACTCCGGCGACGGCTCCCGCGACGAGGACGGGCGCGAGCAGGACGGCACCGCCCCCGTCCGCGAGGGCGCCGAGCAGCACCCCCGCCAGCTGGGCCTGCCGAGCTACCTGAACCGCAGCCGCTCCCTCGGCGCCGGGGTGCAGCTCAGCCGCACCGAGGGCGCCGACCAGGTCGTCGCGGCCGCCACCGGTGCGGCCCGGGGCAAGGTCGAGCAGCGCCAGATCGACCAGCTCAGCCACGCCGTGAAGAACGAGTACGGCTCCTTCCTCGGCGGCGGCCGCGTGGTGACGCTGGGGAACGATCGGTTCCAGATCAGCTCCCGGCTGCGCCTGTCGGAGCGCACCGCGACCGAGGCGCCCGCGAGCTCGAACGCGGCGTCCACCTCCACGGGCACCGCCGCGAAGGCGTCCACCGGCACCGGCCGCACCCCGATGTCGCGCTGGTTCTTCTTCGTCCCAGCGGTTCCGGGAATCTTCGTCGTCGGTTCGGCCAACGTCCCGACCGACATCGGCTTCGCCCGCTCGAACGCGCAGGAGAACACCCGCGGCACCCAGCTCAGCGTGGCGCTGCCGGAGACCGCGGTCGAGGGCCAGCAGGGCTACCGGGGGATGACCGCGCAGCGCGTGCCGGCCGAGTTCACGATCACCCGCCTCGACAGCGCGGGCGAGCCCTCCGGCGAGAGCATCTTCGTCGGCACCCAGGCGCACCCGAGCGCGGAGCCGATCGCGGTGGAGCTCAGCCTCCCGGTCGGCCTCAGGACCGAGGGCCGCCCGGTCGCGGTGCCCGCGACGATGCCGCCGTCGGTGGTGGAGAACGCCGACGTGCGCACCCGCGCGCGCGGCCGCTACCGGGACAAGGCGCTGCCGCAGCGGCCCGGCCGCGCCGACGGGGTGTACGAGCAGGTCGCCGGGCAGCTCGGCAAGCTCAGCAAGAGCGCGCAGAGCACGCTGCGCTCCTTCCTGTCCCCCGACAACGTGAAGCGCCGGCTGCCGGAGATGGCCGTGACCCCGCGCCAGGCCGAGGCGGGCCTGGGCTGGGTCCAGTCCGACGCGCTGCTGCCCGGCGGCAACCCGCTGAAGCGGCTGCTGCCCAGCCGGACCCGGGCGGTGCAGATGCGGGTGATCGCCCGCCAGGTCGCCTACGAGCAGACCATCGAGGGCGCGCACTACTCCGAGGTCACCACCGAGGGCGCCAGCCAGAGCAGCTCGAACACCGCGGGCCGCGAGGGCAGCGGTGCGCTCACCGTCGGGCCCGGCTTCGACGTCGGCGCGGTCTCGGCGGCGGCCGGCGGCACCGTCTCCGGCGGAGGCGCTCGCGGGCGCGGGCAGGAGTACGGCCGCAGCACCGGCTCCGAGCAGGCCACCGGGCACACCGGGAAGGTCGTGCGGTTCCGCACCGTCTACGACCTCCAGGTCCGCAAGCCCGGCGACTCGCCGATCACCTTCGCCGAAGCCGTGGAGGCCCACCAGCTCGCCCGCCCCGAGGACGCCGACCGGGCGGGGATCAACGCCGACGGCACCGCCACCGCGCCGGTGCGCCAGCAGGACGTCGTCGACGCCGCCGCCGCGGCCGCGCTGGACCACACCGCCGCGAGCGAGCTGCTCAGCAAGATCATGAAGGACTCGGCGGCGGAGCTGCCCGGCCACCACCGGCCGAAGTGGCGGGACACCTCCTTCGTCACCGAGTTCGACGACCCGAAGCTGTCCCGCGGCATCGACGGGAAGGGCGAGCGCAAGCTGGCCCGCGGCGAGCAGATCCACGAGGTCGTCTCCCCGGAGCAGCTCGCGCGCCGCGCGCCGGACATGGTCGCCGACCGCCCGCTGCACCTGGACCTGCTGCCCGAACCGGGTATCGGCCACGACTACCGCGCGTCGTTCCAGATCAAGGCCGAGCTCGACGGCGAGCTCCGGGACCTGGGGCCGGCCGAGGGCACCCCGAGCTCGGCGGCGCTGAACCAGTCGGAGTCCGGGGCGCACAGCAAGAGCCGCAACTGGTCGCTGGGCGGCGGCCTCGTCGCCCGGATGTACGCCCAGCTGCACGGCGTCGCGATGCTGACCAGCTACCACAAGGGCGCCTACACCAGCGAGCAGGGCGCCGAGCTGGGCCAGAGCGCGAGCAGCTCCAGCGGCGGGGTCCGCGGCGGCACCCTCGACGAGGCGGGCAACGTCCGGCCGGAGCCGATGCGCCGGTACGCGGCCAGGATCAAGCTCACCACGACCGGTCAGCACTGGTCGCGGTCGAACGAGCTGGCGCGCGGCCTGTCCTTCGGGAAGCGCGGCGAGCACGCCCCCGAGCTGCAAGACCTGCGGATCGTCGACGAGTCCGCGGCGGCCGACGGTCGCGAGCCGGGGACGGTCACCGTGGACGTCGTGGTGGAGCTGCCCGCCTCGCACGGCCCGCTCCGGGTGGACGTCACGCCGGAACATCGCACCGAGCTGCCCGACGTCTCGACCAACCGCGGCGCGGAGCTGCGCAGGGGCGCCTCCCGCAAGCTCGACGGGGTGCAGATCGTGGCGTTCCACGGCCTCGAGCACGTGCGCGACTCGATGCGGGCGATGCTGAGCAAGGCGTCGAAGACGGCGACCAAGCCGGAGGACCCGATGTGGCGGTTCGACGACGGGGACAACTCGGGCCTGATCGACCAGGCGATCTCGCTGGACTCGCTGCGCGGGGACCCGCGCGCGTTCAACCGCCGCACGAAGCTGACCGGATTCCGCTGGCACCGCAGGCGCGCCGACACCGAGGCCACCGGCGCGGTGTCCTACATGCTGCGCGACCCCGAGGTCATCGAGACCCGGTGGCAGCAGCCGAACCAGTCGGTGACCGGCGGGAACACCTCGGGCCGGAACATCACCGGCACCGTGTCGGGCGGCAACGCCATCGAGCCCACGCTGATCCTCATCAGCGAGACCTCGAACCACACGCCCGGCACCGTCGCGCACGGCATGGGCCTGTTCATGCACGAGCTGAGCCTCTGGCTGGGCAGCTTCAGCAAGAAGGACGGGCACCGCACCGAGGTCTCCCAGCAGCGCGCCCTCGCCGAGGAACCGCGCCGACTGCACCTGGTCAACGCGCGGGTGGAGACGACGGTCGCGGCCGAGGTGATCCGCCGCGGCAACCTGGACCGCTGGCGGATTCGCAAGCCGAAGCCGGTGGGCCGCGCCGCCGAGCGCTTCGAGCTGCCGGACTCGGTGCGGGTGCTGGTCACCGACGAGCAGCTGCACGAGATCCGGATCAAGCAGGCGGAGGAGGACGCCCGCCGCGCCGCCGAGCAGGCCGAGCAGGATCCGCCACAGCTCCCCGAGCCGGAGCGCTCCACGGACCCGGACCGGGTCAGCGCGATCCCGGAGGGCCAGCGGCTCGGCGCCCCGCGCTGGGCGGACGGCGTCACCGAGCCGATCGACCTCAGCGACCGCATCGACCAGCTGCACGAGCAGCTGGTGCGCACCATCGGCCAGGAGGACGCCGACCGGCTGCTGCCGTCCTCCCCGACGGAGACCCCGTACGACAACCACCGCGAGGTGGAGCGCGCGCTCTCCCAGCTGCAGGCCTCGCTCCGCGACCTCTCCAACGGCGGTGCCACCTCGCTGCTGCGCCAGGAGTTCCGGGTCAGCGGCGAGACCTACGAGCTGCGGGTGGACGCCGAGCTGCTCGGCGACCCGGAGCCGAGCGGGATCCGGCACGGGGAGCTGACCAAGGCGACCTCGGCCTCGTTCACCACCACGGCCGCCCGCAAGTTCACCCGGATCCTGGCCGAGGCGATGACGTTCATGGCCCCGGCCGGCATGTTCCAGTCCGAGTCGGCCACGCACGCGGCCGAGGCCAACCCGAACGCCGAGCACGGCGCCCCGTACGGCAACTTCGGCTTCGGCTCCATCAACGTCCTGGAGTGGCTCAAGCAGTCCCGGGAGAACAAGCGGGACGACGCCACCCAGCACCAGCACACCGAGACCGTGCGCGGCGCGCTGGCCGAGCACCGGGCTCAGGTGCTGTTCGACCTCCGCTTCGAGCGCCACGGCGAGCGCGTCGCGGCGGCACCGGACACCCGCACCGTCACCACGCACAGCCCGGTCGAGGACGCCCGGATCAGCCCGGAAGTCCCCCGCGAGGCCGAGGTCGTCCCGCGCTCCGCCGACGAGGCGACGCCGGAGGCGCTGGCGGAGTGGCGGGAGAGCGGGCGCACCGAGCCGCTGCCGAGCGACCCGGCGCAGTTCCGCGTGATCGACTTCGAAGGCGACGTCTCCGGCGTGGTCCAGGCCGCCGGGCAGGCCCTGGAGCGCTCCCGCGCCGACGTGGACCCGTTGATCCGGACGATGCTGCGCAGCGAGCTCACGCCGAGCAGGCTGGCCGCGCTGCTCGACGCCGACCCGAAGGCCGAGTCGGGCGTGCCGCTGGACCTGCCGCCGGGGCTCGGCGTGAAGCTGACCGTCTTCCCGAAGGTTCCGGGCGGCGGCGAGCTGGTCGGCGCCAGCGGCCGGATCGCGCTGGGCGGCGACAGCACCCGGCCCGGTTCCGAGCACACCGAACTGGCCAGCGGCAACGGCGCCATGGTCGCGGCGGTGCCGTACTTCGCGACCGGTGCGCCGCAAGCGCCGCACTCGGCCACCTACGCCGACGGCCGCACCCCGTTCGGCGCGGCCGGCGACTGGGTGCTGAACATGGAGCCGCTCGCTGCCGCCGGTGCCGAGCACGAGCAGCAGGGCGCCGGCTCGTCCGGCGGCGGCGACCTGCCCGCCCCGGGCAAGCGGCCCGAGCAGAGCAAGATCACGAGCGTCTGGGCGCACGGCGCCGGGTTCCGGATCGTCGCCGAGCCGACCTCCTCGCTCACCACCAAGCGCACCGCGGTCGTCGACGTCGAGTACGCGCCGGGCGAGGGCTACGTGCTCCGCCGCGCCGACCGCGCCGACCGGCTGCCGGAGTCGCTGGTGCGCGCCACCGAGGACTTCGCGGCCCGGGACCGGGAGTGGACCGCGGCCCGCGCCGCCCGCCGCGCCGCCGATCCGTTCGGCCCGGACGAGCGGGCGGAGCTGATCGCCCAGCCGGAGGCAGAGTTCGCGTTCCGCGCGGCCACCGAGGCCGAGCAGGCGGCGGAGGCGGCCTGGTGGCAGGCCAAGCAGGTCTACGACGCCGAGCTCGCCGCCGCCCGCCAGGACCCGGCGTTGCAGGGCACCGCTCCCGATCAGCGGCTGGTGCTGCCCCCCGAGGGCGAGGTGCTGCCGCCGGCGCAGCGCGCGAAGCTGTACTCGCTGGCCAACCAGGCCGTGCGGGCGCACGAGGAGGGCACCCCGGTGGTCGCCCGCTACCGGGTGCGCGGCGAGCTGGGCACCCGCTCGGCGCAGGACTTCTCGGCGATGATGGCCGAGATGGACCGCTCGCTGCGGCTCGCCCAGCACGGCCGGGCGGGGGAGGAGCGGTTGCGCCGCACCGCCCTGGGGCTCGGGAGCACGCCGCACTTCGTGCGCGGCGACGGCCCGACCCAGGTCGAGGTGTGGCTCGAACCGGACCGCTCCGCCCGCGACAGCCGACCGCAGGAGGAGCAGGGCCGGCGCAACAGCGCCCCGGCCGGCCTGCCGCGCATCGACATCACGCCCGCGCAGGGTGACGGGACCGCCCCTCCGGCCCGCCCGGCCACCGAGGACGGGGCCGGCCGCCGGGACGACACCACCGGCGACGCCGAGCCCCGCGCCCGGGAGGAGCTGGACGAGGACCACGCGCTGCTGCCCGAGCTGTCCCGCTCGCGCACGGGATCCTCGGTCGCGCCCAGCATCAACCAGGAGTGGTCCCGGCCCTCCGACCCGACACCCGATCTCACCCCCGAGGTCATCGAGCAGAAGTACGGCATCACCACCGAGAACCAGCGGCTGTTCCAGGAGTTCGTCGAGGCGCACAGGGTGGTCGTCGACGTGCGCCCGACCAACCCCGACTCGGCGCGGCTGCTCAAGGAAGGCGCCTACCCGAAGCCGCTGGAGATCAAGGCGAAGACGATCAACGCGCTCGACGTCCGGCTCGGCGCGCCCGAGCACGGCCTCGGCGCGGTCGGTTTCTTCACCCCGAAGCTGCCGGAGGGCCTGAGCGACGCGGACCCGGACGCCCCGCGCCTGCGGGAGCGCGCGAAGCAGCGGCTCACCGAGTACCGCGAGCTGTTCTCCACCATGAAGGACCTGGCGAAGAAGTACCGGGTCGAGGACGGCGTGGTCCGCACCAGCACGACGCCGGAAGACGGCTCGCCCGCCCGGGACGTGCCGGTGGCGGGCGACCACGACGTGTTCAACATCCGCTCCGCCCGCGACGGCCGGGTGCTGCCCGAAGGCGAGTACCACGCGATGGTGCGCGAGCTGATCGCGCGGAACATGGGCGTGCAGCACGGGGCGCACCGGTACTGGAGCCCGCGCCGCCCCGCCTTCGAGGCGACGATCTACGACTCGATCATCCGGAGCCACGACCCGGGCCGGGAGCCGCTGGTCCGGTTCGCCCCGGACGAGCCGCCGTCGGAGATTCACGCCGACCTGCCGGACATCCCGCAGGCGGCCGCCGACTTCCGCGCCGACATGGACGCGCTCACCGAGGACTACCTGGGTCCGGACCCGCGGCGGCGGCCGGGCTACAAGGGGACGTCGATGACCGTCGATCCGACCTCGCGCTGGATGCCGCAGCCCCCCGCCCAGCCGCTGCGGATCGACCAGCAGGTGCGGGCCGAGCTGGACGCCGCCGCCGAGAACCTGTTCGGCGAGGACCGCGGGCGCACCCGCGAGCCCAGCGGCCCGGAGTCCCGCGAGGTCTCGCCGCACACCCGCCCGGACGACGCCCCGCCGCGCACCGAGCCCGCCACCGAGGCCGAGGCGGCTCGCGCCACCGAGGCCGAACCGGACGCGGCGCGCGCCGCCGCGGAGGACCTCCGGGACGGCTACGCGGCGCTGGTGCCCGAGGAACTCGCCCTTCCCGAGGCGGAGCTCCGGGAGCGGGCCGCCGAGCTCACCTCGCTCGGCGACCCCGCCGCGCTGGAGCGGCACCGGCTCAACCCCGGCACCGCCGAGCTGCTGAGCAGGCTGGCGCAGCGGGTCGACGCGCTGCCCGACGACGCCCGCCGCCACGAGCTGCGCTCGCTGGTCGCGGACGCGGTGCTGGCGGCGACCGCCGTCCCGGTGCGCACCACCGAGCTCCCCAGGGGCGGAACCGACCGCGCGACGCTGCGCCCGGTCACCCCGGCCCGGCTGGACGAGCTGCTGCGCGACGCGGAGCAGGCGCTGCGCTTCGGCGTCGACCCGCTGCGCGCCGCGGGCCAGCCGCTGACCGAGATCGCATACCGGGCGGACCAGCCGATGCCCGCGCGGCTGGCGCGGCTGGGCCTGCTGGCGCTGAACTCGCCAGCGCGCCAGGCGACGCTGGCCGACCCGCTGTTCAACGCACTGCTGGCGAACCCGGACGCGCTGCTGAACTCCTGGTTCGGCGCCACCGGGAACGAGCGGCAGCGGTTCCTGAACACCTGCACGAGCGCCGCGATCAACTCGGAGGTCCGCGCCGCGGTGCCGACGCTGGGCGGGTTGCTCCAGGTCGGCCGGGGCGTCGCGGACGCGACGCTGCACAACCTCCGCCGGATCCCCGAGTCGCGTCGCGGCCGGTGGGAGAACCTGTTCGGCCGCAGCTACGAGGAGATGGTCCGCGGCCGGGTCGAGCAGTCCAAGGCGGTCTTCGAGGAGCTGCGCGCGGCCGGGCTCAAGCTGGCCCGCGACGGCGGCGACCGCGCCGAGTGGGCCGCGCTGACCGAGCGCTGGTCGCGCACGATGCAGAAGCTCTCCGGCGCCTCGCTCAAGGCGAAACCGCCGGTCCTCACCGACCAGGCGATCCCGGGCCGCTGGGCGCTGAGCGCGCTGCTCGCGCTGCCGCGCGGCTTCGACCGGCCCTTCCGGCGGCTGGAGGGCATCGACGGGGCGACCTACACCGAGGTGCTGCGCACCCAGTTCGGCCTGGAGCCCGACGCCTCCCCCTTCGGTGGCTCCAGCGTGCCGTCGGCGCGGCCGGAGGAGCTCGTCCCGCTGTCCGAAGCGCTGGCGACTTCCGAAGGCACCTCCCACTTCTGGCAGCAGCTCTCCGACCGGGCAGGCATCGTCGCCTACACCCCGGGGCACTCGCTGTTCCTGCGCGCCGCTGAGCACAACGGCGAGCCGATCTTCGTGCTGCACGACCCGAAGTTCGACGGCACGCGCACCCTGCGGCCCGCTGAGTTCGCCGAGTTCGCCGAGCGCCGCTCGGTCTCGGTCTCCCCGCGCCTGCTGCCGGACGAGGGCGACGGGACCGTCCGCGAGGACGGCGGCCCGACCCCCGACGACACCCCCGACGGGAGCTCGGGCTCGGAGCCGTCCGGGCGAGGGCCCGACGACCCCGACGCGCGAAGCTCCGAGGACGGGGACGCGCCGCGCGGCGACGACCGGGCGCGGCGCTCCGATGCCGAGGAAGCGGCGCGCGCCGACGACGACCTCGTGATGCGGTTCGCCGACCGGGAGTACCCGCAGGGCTACGGCTCGGGCAGCCACTACCAGTACCCGCAGGGCTACGGCTCCGGCACGCACTACCCGCAGCACTCCTCGGGTTACGACACCTCCGGCGGCACCGTGCCGGTGGCCTCGGACTTCGTCGATCCGCGCGCGAAGATCTTCGGTCGGGACGCCCAAGGCCGGAAGCTGCAGATCCCGCTGAGCCAGATCGACTACGAGATGCTGCCCTCCAGCGGCGACTACGCCGCCGGCATCACCTTCCGGCGCAGCGACTACGAGCTCACCGACGCCTCCGACAAGTTCGTTCCCACGCTGCCCGGGGAGCGCGTGGTGGAGGCGGCCCAGCACACGACCCGGCCCGGGGACGCGCAGCTGGACGGCAACGCGATGTTCGTGGACATCGGCCGCGACGGGGAGGGCTTCGAGATCTTCACCCGCGACGGCCGCGCGGTCACGATCAACCAGGAGACCGTGGGCGCGATCGTGTCCCGGCTCAACACCTTCCGCGCCTTCAACCTGGAGCGGAATTCGGCGGGCGACCGGGTGCCGCTGTCGGTCGTGATGCTGACCTCGCCGCGAGCGCGGGTGGAGGGCGTGCTCGCGCAGCTGCGCGCCGATGGTTTCCAGGGCGACGTGCTGCGCCCGCGCGGCGACGTCGTCCAGCTCACCGACGGCCGGTTCGGCGTGGCGGACAACCACGGCTGGAGCCGCTACGGCGGCGACGGGAACTCGAAGTTCGTCTACTCCAAGGGCAACATCCGCAACATCCGGTTCTTCGAGCGCTACCTGCCGAACTCGGAGTTCATCCCGGACCACGACCGGGCGATCAAGGTCACGGACAAGCACTGGAAGGAGCACTGGATCACCCCGAGCGAGGTGAAGCCGAAGTCCTTCACCACGCGCTCGGAGGGGGTCTGGCGGGTCAACGGCCTGTCCTTCGTCGGCAGCAGGGGCGACGCCCGCCTCGACGCCGCCATCGCGGGCGATCTCGACGGCTTCACCCGCGTCGTGCGGACCCGGCCCGGTGAGGGCATCACGAGCAAGCTCATCCACCGCCTCGAAAAGCTGACGCCGGACAGAGACCCGACCGCCCGCCTCGCGCCCCTGCCCTGGCAGTTGCGCAGGCAGCCCGTGCTCGACCTGAACAAGGGCCGCCGCAAGACCGTCCAGACCGGCCCGGCGCTGCTGAGCTCGCACGGCAACGCCGAAGAGATGACCATGCACATCAAGCGGGGCGACCGGCGCCTGGAGATGTGGGTGCCCGGCAGCTCGTTCATCTACATGCTGGTGCAGCAGAAGGAGTTCCAGGACCTCTACGCCGCCAACCCCTCCGTCGACTTCGCCGTCACCGTGTGCGAGGCCGGGGCGGAGGGCGCCAAGGTGCTGCCCAAGATGATGGAGATGGCGAAGCGGTTCCAGATGTCGAACGTCTTCTACACCGGCGCCGACACGATCAGCATGATTCCGCTGAAGTCACCCGAGGGCAGGCGGGGCGCCACCATC
Organism: Saccharopolyspora antibiotica; assembly: GCF_047200635.1. NCBI lineage: Bacteria > Bacillati > Actinomycetota > Actinomycetes > Pseudonocardiales > Pseudonocardiaceae > Saccharopolyspora > Saccharopolyspora antibiotica. The sequence continues at coordinate 19,246 of NZ_JBJZOI010000035.1, forward strand.
GGCGTCGCGAACAACAAGGGCTGGGTCTCCAGCTACGTCGCCGCCGACGGCCAGGTCGTGCACAACAGCTACCCGCACACCCGCTACACCGACGAGGAGCTGCAGAGCCTGCCGTTCCGCTCCAAGGTCTCCGGCGAGTCGCACAACCACCGCGGCGCCGGGCCGGTCCCGGTCACCGCGGAGTACCTGAACCCGAACATCCCGGTGCGAGCGGAGGACGAGCGGGGACGGCCCATCACGCTGCCGATCGACCAGATCGCCTACGTGCCGACCGGCGGTACCTCCGGACTCGGCGTCTCCTTCCAGCTCCGGCCGAAGTTCGACCTCGACGGTGACGCGGACCGGATCGTCGCGACGATGCCGGGCGAGACCGCGGAGCAGGCCGCCGGGCACGTCAAGCGACCCGGTCACGAGGCGGCGCTGCCGAAGGGCGGGAACTTCTACGCCGAGGTCCCGCACACCGAGCGCGGCTACCAGGTCCCGCTGATCGGCGGGCGGCACGCGTTCCTGCGCGGCGACGCGCTGGGCGCGGTGCTCAGCCAGATCCCGGCCGCCAACGACTTCCTGTCCCGGGGCGCGCACCTGGCGCTGCTCGCCGACGACGTGGACCCGAACGAAGTGCGGGACGGGCTCGAAGCGGGCGGTGTCGAGACCGGGATCATCTCGACCCCCGGCAAGGTCGAGCAGCTGCAAGACGGCCGCCTCGGCGCCGCCGACAACGCCGGGTTCGTCGCGACCCGGGCCGACGGCACGAGCTCCCCGCTCGGCCGGTACTCGCCCGGCAACGTGTCGAACATCCGCTTCTTCGAGTCGGCGCTGCCGGAATCCCGGTACATCCCGGACGCCGACGCGCCGATCAGGGGCGTCGACCTGGACGGCAAGCCGTTCGAGTTCCTCCCGCACGAGGTCCACCGGGCCGGGTACCGCAGCGCCGACGAGGGCGGGGGCCGCACCACGGCGGTCGACCTCACCGGCGCGGACCGCGCCCCCGATTGGAAGAACCCGTTCAAGATCCTCGCGGAGCAGGCCGACTCGATGAGCAAGGTCGCCCGCACCTTCACCCGCGAGATGTTCAGCAAGACCTCCGCGCGGGACCGCCGGAACCTGGACGCCGAGGACCCGAAGCAGCGGTTGGTGGAGGCCCCGTGGCGGTCGACGCCGCTGGAGATCACCGACCCGGCCAGCGGGGAGCGCGTGGTCATCGACGCCGGCCCGAACATGCTCGGCGGGCACGGCGGGGCGCACCAGATCGCCGTGCTGGTGCACCGCGACGGCGAGCAGCACAAGGTCAAGATCAGCGGTGACGCCTACATCCGCACCATCGCGCAGCTCCCCGAGTTCCGGGCCATGCGCTCGGCCAACCCGCACAGCCCCTTCCTGCTCACCGTGTGCGGGGCGGGTGCCGACGGCGGCAGCACCTTCCCGTCCGCCGTCGCGGAGCTGCGCTCGATGTCCGTGAAGAACGAGGTCATCGCCGCCCGGGACGTGCTGGAAGTCGTGGCGACCAGCGGCAAGCCGATGGTGTCGGTGACGAACAACCAGGGCTTCGTCAGCAGCCGGATCCGCCACGGCGCCGAGCAGCGCGTGCAGCACGAGCACACCCGATACCCCGCCGACGCCGCGTCGCGCGCCGCCGCGGGTCAGCGGTACCAGGGCGGGACCTCGAACTCGATGCGCTTCTCCGACGAAGCCCCCGCGGCCCCGGCGCTGGACTACCTGCGCGGCCACGGCGACCGGCGGCACGGCGGGACCCGCTACACCTCGGCCGCGCTGAGCCGGGTGGCCAGGACGTTCGACGTGCCGGTCGCCGAGCTGCGGGAGAGCGTGGGCGCGGCGGCGCGGGCCGAGCTGCACCACGCCGCCCAGCAGGGGCGCGGCGCCGACCTCCTGGAGCGCTACCAGATGTCCCCCGCCTGGGCCGCCGACCAGCGCTCGCTCGCCGCCCGCGAGGCCGCCGAGGCCGCCGCTGAATCCGGTACCCCGCGCACCGCCGCCGACCTCGCCGCCCGCTACGGGCTGAGCCGCGCCGAGGCGCAGGACGCGGTGGTCGCCGCCGTGCTGGGCGAGGTGCGCTCGGCCCGCGAGCAGGGCGCGCCGGTGCTCGCCGACGAGATCGCCCAGCGCTACGGGATCGACCCGGGGACCGTGACCGCGCGCCGCGGCAGCGCCGCCCGGTTCGACGTCCGTGCGGCCGCCGAGGCCTGGACCCCCTTCAGAGCCGCCGACCTCGCCCGCCGCTACGACGCGGACGAGCGCTGGGCGCGCGCCCGGATCGACGAGGCCGCGCTCGAGTTCCTCGCCGACTCCGCCGAGGTCGAGCGGCCGCAGCTCGCGGACGACCTGGCCGCCCGCTTCGGCCGGGACCGGGAGTGGGCCGTGGAGAGCAGGCTGGAGGCCGCGCGGGCCGACGTGCTGGAGGGCCTCGAGTCCGGGAGGCCGCGCACGGTGAGCGACCTGGAGGAGCGGCTGGGGATCGACACCAGCCACGCGATCACCCTGCTGCGGCAGGCGTTGCTGGAGGACGCCCGCCGCTCCTTCGCCCTGGGTGAGCAGCGCCTCGTGGCCGAGCTGGCCAGCAGGCACGGCCGGTCCTCCGACGAGGTGGTGGCGGGGATCGCGACGCTGCTGCGCGACGACCTGCGCGAGCGGGAGCTGCGCACCGCCGGGGAGGTCGCCGAGCACTACGGCATCGACACCCGGGCGGCCGCGGCCTTGCTCGCCTCCGCCCTGTCGCCCGCGGCGCGCTCCGCCGCTGCCCTCACCGCCGCCCGGGAGGCGGAGCGGGCCGGTGAGCCGCTCACCGCCGAGGACCTCGTGGAGCGCTACGGCATCGACGAGGAGCAGGCGGCGGAGCACATCGACTACGCCCGGAACGTGCCCGAGGACACCGACATCGAGTCGGATTCCGAGTAGGCCGGGGGCCACCGGCCTCGAAGACCCGGAGCGCGCGCCCCGCCGGATAGGGTGACGGACTCGACCGACCGAAGGACTCCTGATGCACGACGACACCCCGCCGGACGACGAGGACCGCCAGTGGGTGCTGCTGCTGGACCCGGCCTGGCGACCGGAGACCGACGACGAGCCCGCACCGCCCGAGGCGGTCATCGGTGCCTGGGTGCTCGAACCCGACGGCGCGGTCGGGCCGTTCCAGCCCAACCCCGCCTACCTGCCGTCCCGCGAGGACTCGCCGACCGACCCGGTCGACGCGGCCCTGCGGCTGGCGGTGCGCGGGGAGCAGCCGGAGCGCGCCGTGGTCGAGACGATGCGGGACGCGCTGTTCGGCATCGCCCTCGACGAGCAGGGCGCCGCCGTCGTGTCGCCCGCACCGGACGGGGTCCCCTCGGTGCTGGTGGCGACCTCGCCGGTGCACGCCCGGCGGATCGAGGGGCCGAGCTGGCAGGAGATCAGCAGCGCCGACCTCGCCGCCTCGCTGCCGGCGGAGGGCGTCGACGTGCTGCTGAACCCGGGAGCCCCGGCCTCGATGCGGGTCGTGGCCGCGGCGCTCAAGGCCGTCGTCGCCGAGCCCGCGCCCAGCGCGCCCGCCCCCTTCACACCCCCGGAGCAGCGGTGACAGCACATCGAGAGGACCCCGCCGGTGCCGAGGCGGAGGGTGCCCGGGAGGACTCCGGGGACCACTGGGCGCTGCTGATCGACCCGAACTACGCCCCGGAGAACCCGGACGACCCGGTGCCGGAGGAGGCGATCGTCGGCGCCTGGTACGTCGCCGAGGGCGGCGCCGCGCAGCGGTTCGCCGCCAATCACGCCTACCGGCCGTCCAGCCCCGACCTGCCGACCGATCCGCTGGACGCGCAGCTGCGCCTCGCCGCGCGCGGGGAGACCCCCGTCGAGGACTTCGTGGCCGCGCTGCCGGGTTCGATGGTCTGCCTCGCGCTCGACGAGGAGGGCTCGGCGATCGTCACCCGCGCCCCCGACGGAATGCCGTCGGTGCTCGTGGTGACCTCGCTGGCGCACGCACACCGGCTCACCGTCGAGTCCTGGCAGGAGCTGGGCGTCGAACGGCTCGCCGCGATGCTGCCTGAGCAGGGCGTGGACGTGCTGTTCAACCCGGGCGGGGAGGCCTCGGTGCGGCTCGGCGCCGACGAGCTCCGCCGCGCGCTCACCCCGGAGGAACCGGAGGACGGGCCGACAGGTTCGTGAGGGTTTGACCGCTGCCCGGAGCCCCCCGGGCGGGGCAGCGCCGGGAGCGTCGCCCGGCCGTGGGAAGCTCGGGGCAGAAGAGGGAGGAGTGCGCGGTGTCCACTGCCGATCGAATGCACGATCTGTTGCTGCACCTGGCGGGGCGGGTGCCGGACGACTTCCTCGCCTCGGCTCGCGAGGTCCTGTCCACCGGCGTCGTCGGCCAGGTCGCGGGCTCGGTCTGCGAGCTGCTCGCGCGGGACAAGGTCTCGGTGACCATCGCCCAGGCCGGACTGCTCAGCGAGCTCGTGGACGACGCCGCCTCGGCGGTGTTCACCGGCATCCCCATCGTCGACGAGACCCCGCCCTCGGTGTGGCTGTTCGACGCCGATGAGGCGCCGGAGCGGACCGCGGACGCCACCGCCGCGCTCAGCGCGGTGCTCGCCCGCAACCCGGCCGCGCTCGGCCTCTGGACCGCTTGGCGCCGCCCGGCGCGCGGCGAGGGATCCCCGCTGCCGGTCTTCGTGGTCACCGTCGACGAGTCCGGCGATCAGCCCCGGCTCAGCGGCGAGCTGCACCGCGCGCTCGCCGACCACCCGGACGTGCCGCGGATCGAGGTCGTCGGCCCGGTCGAGGCGCCCGCCTACCAGCGCGCCGCCCGGGGTCGCGGCACCCTCACCTGGGCCTCCACCGAGCCGGTCGAGCTGCGGATCGCGCGGGTCTTCGACCGCGTCGACCCCGAGCGCGGCCCCGAGTTCGACGCGAACCACCCGCTGCTGGAGGGCGCCGAGCGCGAGGCGGCGCTGGCCTACCTGCGGGCCGGCGAGGTGCTGCTGAGCACCGGTGCGGTCCTGGAGGACGTGGTCGAGCCCGAGCGCGGCGAGGTCGTGCCCACCAGCTACCGGGGCGACGGCGTGTGGCTCTGGCCGGACGCCGTGGCCTACTACCTGGAAGAGCACGGCCTCGCGCCCGACGAGCACTTCCTGGAGCACATCCGCGCCGTCGACGGCCCGCCCGCGCGGCTCGACGCGGTGAGCACCCACCGGGCCGTGCGGCACCTCCTCGAATCCTGAGCGGCATCGCCGTGCGAGTAGTTTTCCCGGCAGGGAGTGAGGAGGACGCGCATGCCGGTCACCGGTGATTCGCGCTGGTACCTGCTGATGGACCCCGGCTGGGCGCCGTCGGCGGAGGAGACCGAGCCCCCGATCGAATCGATCATGGGCCTGTGGCCGGTCGGCGAGGACGGCGAATTGGGCCGGTTCCGGCCCAATCCGGGCTACGCGCCCACCGATCCGGAGGCCCCGGCCGATCCGCTGGACGGGCTGTTCCGGATGCTGACCGCGCGCCGCGCCGAACCGGACCAGCTGCGGCTGCTGCTGCGCGACAGCGAGCTGGAGGTCGCGCTAGGCCCCGGCGGCGGCCCGCTCGTGGTGCGCTCGCCCGACGACGTCGCCTGCCTGCTGGTCGCGACCTCGCCGAGCTACCGGCTGGACTCCGACCGGGTCGGCTCGTGGTGGCGCACCGGCGTGGACGGCCTCGCCGACCTGCTGCCCGCCGGTACCGACGTGCTGTTCAACCCGGGCAGCCCCGGCTCGCTGCGGCTGGTGGCGGACTTCATCCGCTCCGCGCGCGAGCTCTCGGCAGAGCAGGTGGCCTCGGCGCGCACCAGCCTGCCCACCGCAGCGGGCGAGGAGCTCCGGCTGCTCGCCTGGCACATCGACCCGGCGGAGGAGTCCCGATGAGCGAACCGATCCCGCAGCTGGACACCGGTCCGGAGGTGGCTCCGCAACCGGACAAGGAGTCCACGCCGACCGACTGGATGATGCTCACCGACCCGGCCTGGACCCCCGAGGACGAGGAGTCCGAGCCGCCCGGCGAGTCGCTGCTCGGCGGCTGGCCGATGTGGATGGACGGGAGCTGGGGCCGCTTCCAGGCCAACCCCGCCTACCGCCCGCTGGGCCCGGACTCCCCGAGCGACCCGGTGGACGCGGTGCTGCGCATGATGATCAGCGCCGACTACGGCGCCGACGCGCTGCTGTCGGTGCTGGAGGACACCGCCCTGGAGATCGCGATCGACGAGAACGGCGTCGCCGTCGTCGACCGCGCCCCGGACGGGGCGGCGTGCGTGCTCGTGGTGACCGCACCGATCCACCGCGACCGGGTCGAGGCCGCCGACTGGCGCGGCACCCACGCCGCGGAGATCGGGGAGGCGCTGCCGGAGAGCGGCGTCGACGTGCTGCTGAACCCGAACTCGCCCGCCTCGATGCGGCTGTCCGCCGACGCGCTGCGGGAGCATCTCGCGGCGGAGCCGGACGAGGCCGCCCGCGGACCGCTGCAGACCGAGATCGGATAGCGTGTGACCAGGGCGGCGCCCTCGCGATCGCCCATGAAGGATGTCCCCAGGAACAGCGGCCCACCGGCCCCTGAGCCCTCGTGGCGGCAGGGCGGCGGTTATGACTGAGTGCATTGCCGCAGCGAGCCGCGGAACCACCGGTCCAACCGGTGCGCGGTCATCGTGGACGCGCCCGTCGCGCCCCGCGACCCGGATCGCCCCAGGGCCCGGATCGGACCGGGGCGCCGCCACGTCCCGCAGGTGGCCGGGAGCCGTTCAGCGGGGAACGCATCGGTCGCACGCACGGTGAGTACGGAGGAACCGGGAACGTGAGCCAGAACGTCATCATGGTCACCCAGGGCACCGGCCAGGGGCACCGGAGCATCGGCGACGCCGTCGACAGCGCGTCCGAGGGTGCGGTGATCGTGGTGGGTCCGGGCCGGTACACCGAGAACCTGGTGCTGACCAAGGCCATCACCATCACCGCGGAGGACGGTCCCGGCACCGTCCGGATCGTCGCGCACAAGGGCGTCGCGGTCGCGCTGTCCGCCGATTCGGCCGCGCTGTCCGGGGTCACCATCGACGCGATCGACGGCGAGAACCCCGCGGTGCTCGCGACCGCCGGTCAGCTCACCCTCACCGAGTGCGAGGTCCGCGCGAGCGGCTGGGCCTCCATCTACGCCCGCGACTCCGGCAGCGTGCTGATGCGCGAGTGCAAGGTGCGCAACCAGGTCGGGGCCGGAGTGGTGGTCACCTCCGCGCAGGGCGGCGTGCTGGACTCCTGCGAGCTGCTGGAGCTGGGCACCTCGGCGGTCGTCGTCGCCGACGGCGGCGGGCTCACCGTGCGGGCCTGCGCCGTGCGCGGTGCCGCCGGCAACGGGATCTGCCTCAACGGCCGGGGCCGGATCACGGTGGAGGACACCACCGTCGCGGGCACCTCGAAGCCCGCCATCGCCGTGGAGCAGCACGCCCAGCTCAACGCCACCCGGCTGAACGTGCTGGACTGCAAGGGAATCGGCTTCTACCTCGCCAGCTCCGAGTCGGTGCGGCTGGAGGAGTGCCGGGTGGAGCGCGCCGGCGCGGAGGGCATCTACGTCGCCGAGTCCTGCGCGCCGATCATGCGCGGTTGCCAGGTGCAGGGCGCCCGCGGGCGCGGCCTGCACTTCGCGGGCCGGGCTTCCGGCGAGATCAGCCGCTGCGAGGTGTCCGATGTGGATGGAATCGGCATCGGCGTGACGGAGCGCAGCGTTCCCGAGTTCGACCAGACCAACGTCTCCGCCTGCACCGGCGGCGTCCGGGTGGACGACGGCTCCGACCCGTTCTTCCGCAGGCTCCGCGTCGTCGGCAGCGACGGCGCCGCGATCGCGGTGGACACCGGGGCGCGCGGGCGGCTGGAGAACATCGAGATCGACCAGACCGGCGGCGCCGGCCTGGAGGTCACCGGCGAGGCGCGGCCCGCCGTCAGCGGCCTCAGCGTCCGCCGCGCGGGCGCGTCCGGGGTCGAGGTCAACGACGCCGCGCTCTCGCTCGCGAACTGCGACATCACCGCGTCGGCCGGGGACGGCGTGCGCGCCGGGGCGGGCGCCGACGTCTCGCTGAGCAAGTGCCGGGTGCACGGCAGCGGGAAGGTGGGCTGCCACTTCGCCACCGGTTCCTCGGGTTCCATCACGGACTCGGAGTTCACCGGCAGCGCCTCCGACGGCGTCCACCTGGAGACCGAGGACTCGGTGCAGCTGTCCGGCTGCACGGTCCGCGACAACCGGGGCAGCGGCGTCCGGCAGCTCAAGCCCAGCTCGAAGATCACGGTGGAGAACCTGATCAGCGGCGGCAACGCCGCGCAGGACGCCTACGGCACCTCGGCGGCTGCCACCGCGGACCAGAAGCCCGCCGACCAGCCCGCGCAGGAGATGCGGGACCGCGCGCCGAGCGGTTCCGACCCGCTGGGCGAGCTGAACCGGCTCGTCGGCCTCGACGGCGTGAAGCGCGAGGTCACCTCGCTGGTCAACCTGAACAAGATGGCCCAGCGCCGCGTCGACGCCGGTCTCTCGGCGCCGCCGATGGCCCGCCACCTCGTGTTCGCGGGGGCTCCCGGTACCGGCAAGACGACCGTGGCGCGGCTCTACGGCCAGGTGCTCGCCGAACTCGGCGTGCTGCGCTCCGGTCACCTCATCGAGGTCGCGCGGGCGGACCTCGTCGCGCAGATCATCGGTGGGACGGCGATCAAGACCACCGAGGCGTTCAACACCGCCCTCGGCGGGGTGCTGTTCATCGACGAGGCCTACACGCTCAGCTCGGGGCGCGGCGGCAGCGGACCGGACTTCGGCCGCGAGGCCATCGACACCCTGGTGAAGCTGATGGAGGACCACCGCGACGACGTCGTGGTGATCGCGGCGGGCTACTCCAACGAGATGCGCGAGTTCCTCAGCGCCAACCCCGGCATGGAGTCCCGGTTCAGCCGGACCATCGAGTTCGCGAACTACTCCCCGGAGGAACTGGTCACGATCGTCGAGTCGCAGTGCCGCAAGCACGACTACGAGCTCGAGGCGGACGCGGTCACCGTCCTGCTGGAGTACTTCGAGGCCATCCCCAAGGACGGCACCTTCGGCAACGGTCGTACCGCCCGCCGCGTCTTCGAGGCGATGACCGACCGCCAGGCGTCCCGCCTCGCGACCGAGGCCTCGGTGGTCGCCGACGACCTCACCATTCTCAAGGCCGAGGACCTCGACACCTCCCTGGTCTGACCCGGCCGCGATTTCCCGCGACATCGCCCCCACCCACCCGGGTGCGGGGCGATTTCGCGTGAAATCGGGAGATCGAGCGCGTCCCCGCGGCCCGGACGATGCGACGTCGGTGCACCCCGTTGCGGCGAACCCCGATTTCGCGCGAAATCGCGGGCGCCCGGCCGGCGAGCGGGGTGGCCGGGGGCGCGATTTCTCGCGAAATGTCGTCCCCTCGGGAACGGGATCCGGGAGGGGGAGCGGGGTCAGGTGCTGCTGGCGTGGGCGGTCGCGGGCCGCTCGGTGGCGGCGTCGTCCTCGGGGGAGACCGGGGGGAGCGCGGCCGTCCGCTCGGTCGGGGACGCCGACTCGGTCGGTGCCGAGCTGGTGGTGGTGGGCTCGCGGGGCGCTCCGGCCGGGTCGGCGGGCGCCGTCCCGGCGGCGGTGCGCAGGGCTGCGACGTCGACCCGCACGGTCTCGCCGGAGGTGGGCGCCGGGCCGCTGGACATCGTGATGTTCGGCGGTCCGGCAGCGGTCGGGGGCGCCGCCTCGGCCGGGGTTTGCTCGCCGGTGGGCTCCTCCGCGGCGGGTGCGGAGGCGGCGGGGGGTTCGGCCGGAGCCGCGGCGAGGGCCTGCTCGACGGCGGACCGGTCCACCACGACCGTCCGCTCGACGCCGGGAGTCCCCTCGCCGACAGCGGCGGACTCCTCCTCGACCGGAGCGTCCTCGACCGCGGCCACCTCGGCGGTCTCCTCGACAGCGGACACCGCCAGATCGGCCCGCGAGATCACCTGGGTGCGCTCCACCCGCGCGTCCGCTCCGGCCTGGGCGTCGACGGCGGCCGACGGGATGACCTGGGTGCGCTCCACCCGCTGAGCCTCGGCGGGCGCCGCCGCGGTCCGCTGCATCCGCAGCGTGGACTGCTCCTCGTGCCCGAGGTCCGCCGCGAGCACCTTGGGGAACGCGATCCGCCCGCGCAGCTCGCCGGAGGCCGCCAGCAGCGCGCTGCGCGCCGCCCGGTCGGCGACCCCGAGGACGAGGATCCGCACCCGCGCCAGCTGTTCCCGGTCCAGCCCGCTCAGCACCCGGTTCAGCGCCAGCGCGACGCCCTCCGGCACGGCGGTGCACGGCACCCCGACCGTGATGGTGAGCCGGTCCGGTTCGAAGGCGAGCCGGTCGGCCGCCATCGACGACGCCGCCTTGCTCGCGGGCACCAGGGCCAGCCCGGCGGGCACCACCTTCGCGGTGATCTCGTGCGGGGTCGGCTGCAACTCGGTCGAGCCGCCCCAGCGATAGCTCAGCGGCCCGGCCGGGACCCAACCGCGCGGCGGGGGATTCGCCTGCACCACCGTGACCCGCCCGTCCGGCCCGTGCCGCAGCGCGGCGGCGAACGGTCGCCAGGTGGGAGCCCCCAGGACGTCGACGAGGTGGGCGCTGTCCGCCTCGCCCTGCCGTTGCAGCGGACCGACGGTGGAGACCACCTCGTGCCCGAGCATCCGCACCAGTTCCGCCCGCCACTCGCCGGTGGCCGTCGCCTGGTCCAGCGGCACGAGCTGCATCCGCGTCCGCACCGCTTCCGGGAACCGCCGCAGCAGCGCGGCGGCCTGGTGCGGCACCAGACCACGACCGCCCAGCACCAGCCGGGGGCGGTCGGCGGAGAACGGGATCCACTTCGCCAGTTCGAGCAGGGGTTCGCCGCCGCCCGGCACGGCCGCGAGCCCGGCGGGCACCGGCCGCAGGTGCAGCGTGCCGTCGTACCCCGAGCCGCGCGGCAGCCGGTCCTCCCAGCCGGGGCGGGGATACCGGGTGCCGTGCGCCTCGCCGGGCGCGTCCTCGACGAACCGCATCCAGCGGTGGTCCTCGTCCCCGGCGTAGACGCAACCCCCGGCGACGAGGCGTACCGGGCCGCTGGGGGCGAAGACCTCGGCATCGAACTCGCGCGCGAGCTTCTGGCCCTGCGGCCGGCCGCGGCCGCGCTCGCCGAGGGCGGGCACGGCCAGCCACAGCCGGGGCCGGTCGGCGGGCGCGCGGCGGGTCCGCTCGGCGGCGCTCACCGCCGCCCGGCAGGCCTTGCGCAGCGCGGTGCGGAACCCGCCCGCCTGGACCGCGGCGGGCGAGGCGAGCACGAGGCCGTCACCGGGGTCGACGGGCACGGCGCCGAGCAGCCCGGCGCTCTCCTCGTCAGCGGTGGACCGGTGCAGGACGAGCACCGTCGAGCCGTGCGCCCGCACCACCAGGTCGCGAACCCGCGTGGTCCCGGATTCGTCGGGGTCTGACATCGATTCGCTCTCGTTCTCCGCGCTCGGAGGTCCACGAGCGGTCCGCGCGTGCCGTCGCGTCGGAGGACCGCTCGCGGTGACCAGCTGTTCCGGGACTTCCGGCGCCACCTGCGCTCGGCTCGGGCGAGCGGCTCGCCGTGGGGTGTCCGGCTGCGGCTCCGCCCAGTGTGCACTGCTGTGCACACTAGCACCGAACGAGTGAAGCGAGCCGTCTCGCGAGGTCCCTTCCGCGCTCCTCGGCGCGAGCTTCGGTCACGCTCCGCGAACCACGGCCCCGCGGCTCGGTGAACGGTGTCGGTGCAGCTCATCGACGCCGTCGGCCGCGCGGGGGCGGGAACGGCGGCGCGGCGGAATCGCGGGTTCCGGTGCTGTCGGGGGGTTTCCCTCGGTTGGAGCGCTAGTCCGCCGCGGGCTCCGGCAGCTCGTCCGGGACGAAGCCCACCGGATCGATCAACCGCGCCGTCGCGTCCCCGGGCGCGGTGCTCGCCGCCGTCCGCCGCTGCTTGCGGGCGAGGCGCATCAGTTCGAGGTGCTCGGCGTCGGTCGCCGGGTCGTCGCCCGGCTCCTCCGCCGGGTCCAGCTCCCGCAGCAGCAGCGCCGGACCGTCCACCCCGCGATCCACGTCCAGCACGGCGAACCGGGCCCCGGCCGGGAAGATCACTTCCGCACCGGGACCACCCAGCGGGGCCGCGTCCCGGGCGCCGCGGGACCAGAGCAGCACCTGCGCGCACCCCTCGGCGGACACCGCCTCCGCGCTGGCGCTGAGGAATCCGGGCTCGGACACCAGCATTCCCGGCTCGTAGACCTCCAAGGCGTCCAGCTCCACCAGCCGGTGCACTGGGCCGCCGTGCACCGGCAGCCCGCGCAGGCCCGACATCAGGCACGCGGCGTGATCCCCGAACTCGTCGCGCTCCCGGCCGCGCAGCACCCGGTTCACCGAGACCGCGCCGAACTCGCCGGAGCCGAGGTAGAGGTGCACGGCCACCAGGTCGGCCTCCGGGCGGGCTGCGACCTCGCCGTCGGAGCCGGCCAGCGCGGCGCGCACCGCCTCCGAGCCGCTTTCGAAGTCGGTACCCGCGTGCTGGGCGAACGCGGCGCGCTGCTGCTCGCTGCTGGGCCGTTCGGCGAGGAAGGCGGGCAGCGCGGGAGCGGGCACCAGGGCCGAGCCGGTCCCGGCGCGCCGGGACGGCCGCCGCAGCGCGGACGCGGGCAGCCGTGTGGTGCGGTCGGCTGGGGCCGCCGCCGGTTCCTCGACGGCGAACGGTTGCCCGGTGGCGGGTGCCGCCGGTTCCGTGGCGGCGGTGGCCGTGGCCAGCTGGGTGACCCGGACCGAGTCGGTCTTCTCCGCGCGCTTCGCCGCGGCGGCGTTGAGCCGCTCCCGGCGCTGCCGGGACTGCCGGGACAGCGGGGAAGCGCCGGGCTGGCGCTTCGGGAGCTGGGCCGCCCCGGCGAGCGGGGTCAGCGGCACCTCGGGGGAGATCCGCGGGACCTCCGCCGCGGATCCGGCGCGCACCGCGACGGGGATCCCGGCCCCGGCGGGGAGCAGGCCGGTGAGCGGAATCCGCCGGGTGGCCAGGGACTTCAGCGGCGCCGGGCCGTCCTCGGGTTCCTCGGCCGCCGGCGCGGTCTCGACGGCGGCCGGTCCGGCGGGAGCGGGTCCGGCGGGGGCGGGTTCCCCGGTCACCGGCTCCGAGACCAGGTCCAGCTCGTCCGGCACCGGAAGGCCCGGGGCCGGGGCGCCCGACCCGGCCTCGGCGGGCAGCACCGCGGGGAATCGCAGCCGATCCGCCAACGGCCCCGCCGCGGCCCGGACCTGCTCGCGCATCGCCTCCGAGGCGATGCCCAGCACCAGCAACCGCACCCGCGCCAGCTGCTCGGCGTCCAACCCGGACAACAACCGGTGCAGCGCCACCGGGATTCCCTCGGGCAGCGGGGTGCACGGCCAGCCCAGCGCCACGGTGAGCTGGTCCGGCTCGAAGGCCAGCCGGTCGGCCGCGCCGAAGATCCCGGCCTGCGGCGCGGGCAGCAGCGCGAGCCCTGCGGGCACCACCTTCGCCACGAGTTCGTGCGGGGTCGGGTGCGGCTCGGTCGTCCCGCCCCAGCGGAACCGCAACGGCCCGGCGGGCCGCCAACCGCGCGGCGGAGCGCCCGCCAGCACCGGATCCACCCGCCCGTCCCGGGAGTACCGCAGCAGCGCCGCGAACGGCAGCCAGCTCGGTCCGCCGCGCTGGTCCGGCACGAAGGTGAACTCGGCGCGCAGGCCGTGCCGGATCAGGCCGGTGGCCACCACGACGTCGTGCCCGACGAGCGCGGCCAGCTTGCCGAGCCACTGCGGGGAGGACGTCTCCGGACTCGCGGGCACCAGCTGCATCCGCTCCCGCACCGAGTGCGGGAAGCGCCGCAGCAACGCCGCCACCTGGTGCGCCGCGATGGACGGGCCCTGCGGCGACCCGAGCACGACGCGCGGGTGCTCCGCGGACACGGCCACCGCGTGCCAGACCTCCGCCGCCGCGGCCTCGGCCGTCGCGGACGCGGCGAGTCCGGCGGGCACCGGCTCGGCGTGCAACCCGCCGTCGTGCACCGCGCCGCGCGGCAGCAGCGTCTCCCAGGGCGGCTGCGGGTAGCGCGCGCTGCGCAGCTCGCCCGCCCCACCGCCGGAGGGGAACCGGACCCAGCCGTGGTGATCGGCGCCGGTGAAGATCGAACCGCCCGCGACGAAGGTGATCGGCCCGTCGGGCGCGTACACCTCGACGGAGAACTCCCGCGCCATCTTCTGCGCGGCGCAGCGGCCCCGGCCGTCCGGACGCCCCGCTCCGGAGACCGCCAGCCACAGCCGGGGCGAGTCCGATTCGGACGCCCTGGCGCGCGCGGCCGCGACGACCGCCATCCGGCTCGCGTGCCGCAGCGCGGTGCGGAACCCGCTCGCGCGCACCGCGTCCGCGGCGGCCAGCACCAGACCGTCGCCGGGCGCGACGGGCACGGCGCCGAACACCCGCAGCTCGGTCTCGTCGCCGCCCGAGGAGTGCAGGATCAGCACCGTCGAACCCTGCGACCGGACGATGAGATCGCGGACCCGGAGGGGTGCGGCTTCCGGTTCTGACATCGACCCGCTCTCGTCGTGCGCGCTCGACGGTCGCACCGGCCGCGGCCCGCCGGAGATCGGTCGATCCACCCGTCGGGCGCGGCTGTCGGGACACCGGGCGCGGTGTTCGGTAGGCAGGGCGGGCACCGCACGGCGCTCCGCGCAGCGCTCATGATCGCATCCGCCGTTCGCGGTGTCGCCGGTTGCTCAGCACCGACCGGCAGGGGAGCGGTGCGACGCGCGTCGATCAGGCGATGTGCTCGGCCCGCCCGGTGCGGCGGCCGCGGCCCTCCGACCGCTCGCGCTCCTCCACGACGCGCCCGTCCCGCAGCGCGACGACGCGGTCGGCGTAGGCCGCCGCGGCCGGGTCGGCGGAGAACAGCACCACGGGCAGGTCGAACTCCTCGCTGCAGCGCCGCAGCAGCCGCAGGTGGTGCCTGCCGGTCACCACGTCCAGCGCGGCCGTCGGCTCGTCGACCAGCAGCAGGTCGGCCTGGTGCAGCACGGCCCGGGCGACCGCGACGCGCAGCTCCTCGGCGCGGGTCAGCGAGGGGGTGCAGCGCGCGAGCAGCTCCCGCACCTGCAGCGAGTCGAGCGCGCGCTCCATCAGCTCCGGGTCCGGGCGCCGCCCAGCGGTGTCCAGCGGCAGCAGCAGGTTGTCGGAGACGTCCAGCGCGGGCAGCAGGTTCTGCCGCGGGTAGACGACGCCGACCCGCTCCCGGCGGAACTCGGTCCGGGCCGCCTCGCCGAGGCGGGTCAGCTCGGTGCCGGCGATCCGCACGGAACCGCGGGTGGGCCGCTCCAGACCGGCCAGGCAGCGCAGCAGCACCGACTTCCCGGAGCCCGCCGGGCCGAGCACGGTCGTGCACCGACCGGGGAAGACCCGCAGGCTCACGTCGCGCAGCACCTGTCGGCGGGCCGTCCCGAACTCCTTGGTGATCCCGTCGGCGATCATCGCGCCGTCGCTCATCGGGCCTCTCGCGGACACCGAGTCCTCCTCCTCGTCGTCGTGCCCGGCACGTTCACCGGCGTGCCTCCACCGTCGCCGACCGCGGAGCGCGGGCGGATCATCCCTTCGGCCGGAGTCCTCCCGCGCTCGGACGAGATCGGGCGCACGTGCCTCTGCCTAGTCAGACGTGCCGGGTGCACCGGGGTTGCTCGCGGGCCGCACCGGGGCGAGCCGACCGGCCTAGGCCGATGGGGCGACCGAACGCCACGTGGCCGCGACCCCCGGTGCGGGGGCCGCGGCCACGTGGTCGCGGTCAGGTGCCTGGCGGGCCGGGATCAGGCCGAGGCCGCCAGCCAGGTCGAGCGCCCGGCGTGGGTGGGTACCCAGCAACCTTTGGCGGCGGCGCTCCGCTCGGGCTCGGGGTCGGCCAGCGCCAGCGCGGCCTCGATGACCTCGTTCGCGGAACCGGTGGTCCGCCACAGCACGGTCTTCGGGAACAGCACGTCCGGCTCGTCTCCCGGGATGCGGGCGGCGTCGGCCTCGTCCTCCCCGTAGAGCTGCACGATGTCGATCACGCCGTGGTGCGCCCGGATGCCGACGACGGCGATCAGGGCGCCGTTCGCATCGCGGGGGTGCGCGAAGTGGAAGTCGCGGGCGATGAGTGCCTGCAAGCCGTCCGTAATGTCGTTCATGACGCCACCGAGGGGTTCTGCGCGAGCGCTGGTCGATTGCGGGAGAGGGCCGAGGTTCAGACGATCAGGTCATCGAACTCGCCGTCCTTGGCCCCGGACACGAAGGCCGCGATCTCTTCCCGCGTGTAGATGAGAGCGGGGCCGTCGGGGTAGCGGGAGTTGCGCACGGCGATGTCGCCGTCCAGCAGCGAAGCCAGCTCCACGCAGTTGCCCACCGAGCCGCTGTGCAGGCTCTTGCGCCAAGCGACCTCGGGCAGCTGCCCCGCGATCATTCCGTTTCGGATCTCCGGCATCGAAGTTCCAGCCTTTCCCCGACTGCTTGCAACAACCAGATGCACGTGCATCCGATCGTGCAAGGACCGTATCACTGAACGTTGGAATGATGAATGCACGTGCAGACGCACGACCGCCCGGGTAGGTGACGGTTCGGATCAAAGTGATCACAGAGCGTCCAACTATTGCGAGCACAATCGCAGATTAATCCTGCTTACGGCTTCGTGCAGGGTCGAGCACCGCGGAGAGCCGCGTCACGGCTTCACCGAAAGTGTGCCGCACATCACATGAAACGGCGATGGTGGGGTCTAGCTCGCCGCGCGGAGGGCCTTGCGCGTGGCTTGCAACGTCCTGCGGGTCGCCTCCGGCGTCTGCGCGTCGACCGCGAGGCGGTGGCTGACCTTGCTGTAGATCTCCACGTCCTCGGCCTTGTCCAGGTAGAGCGCGCCCGAGAGGTGCTCGAGGTAGACGATGTCCGGGATCTCCTGCTCGGCGAACCGCAGGATCGTGAAGGCGCCCTCCGCCCCGGAGCGGCCCAGGTCGAACGGCAGCACCTGCAACGAGATGCTGGGCAGCGTGGTGATGTCCAGCAGGTGATCGATCTGCTCGAGCAGCACCTCGGCGCCGCCGATCGGCCGGTGCAGCACGGACTCGTCGATCACCGCCCACAGCCGCGGGGCGTTCGGCTGGGTGAACAGGCGCTGGCGGTGCATCCGCAGCCGGACCCGGCGCTCGACCTCGTCCTCGACGGCCTCCGGGCGGCCCTGGCTGGCGATCGCCCGCGCGTAGTTCTCGGTCTGCAGCAGGCCGGGCACGAACTGGATCTCGTAGGTCTGGATCCGGGAGGCCGACTCCTCCAGGCCCACGTAGTCCTGGAACCAGGACGGCACCAGGTCGGAGTAGCGGTGCCACCAGCCCGGCCGGTTGGACTGGCGGACCAGTTCCAGGAACGAGCCGCGCTCGGTCTCGTCGGTGACGCCGTACAGGGTCAGCAGGTCCGCGACGTCGCGCTCCTTGAACCCCACCCGGCCGAGCTCCAGGCGACTGATCTTGGAGCCGGACCCGCGGATCTCGTAACCCGCGTCCTCCCGGGAGATGCCGCTGGCCTCGCGCAACCGGCGCAACTGGTTCCCCAGGACCAGCCGGCGGGCGGTGGGGCCGCCGGTCGCGGCTCCATCCGTGGTCACGTCCAGGCCTCCTGCATTCCGCACGGTCGACATCCCCAACGCATCGTCGTGCCTCCGGCACGCACGGTTGCCAAGCACGGCAGTCTAGCCCATCTCGTCGCACTACCTACGAAGGTTGTGAACCGTTCCAGCAGGTCGAGTCGCACCATGATCGATTTGTCACCCGATCGGCGATCGGTCCCCTTCGCCGAGCGCGCGAGTCCTCCCCAGGACGGCCGCGACGATCAGTATCCGCGCTCTCGCGCACCCCGCGCAACGTCCGGGGCGTCGGTGGGGCGGCTAGGCTCCGATCTCGTGCTCACCGTCTCCACCGCGAACGTCAACGGCCTGCGCGCCGCGTCCAAGAAGGGCTTCACCGAGTGGCTCGCGGGCACCTCGGCCGACGTCCTGTGCCTGCAGGAGACCCGGGCCGAGCCCGACCAGCTCCCGGCCGCGGTCCGCGAGCCGGACGGCTGGTTCCCGCTGCTGGCGCCCAGCTCCGCCAAGGGGCGCAGCGGCGTCGCGCTGTACTCGCGCACCGAGCCGCTGTCCTCCCGGATCGGCTTCGGCAGCGCCGAGTTCGACGGCAGCGGGCGCTACGCCGAGATCGAGCTGCCCGGCCTCGTCGTCGGCAGCCTCTACCTGCCCAGCGGTGAGGTCGGCACCGAGCGCCAGGACGAGAAGGAGCGCTTCACGGCCGAGTTCCTGCCGTACCTGTCGTCCCTGCGCGCCCGCGCGCGGGAGGCGGGCCAGGAGGTGCTGGTCTGCGGCGATTGGAACATCGCGCACCAGGAGATCGACCTGAAGAACTGGAAGGCGAACCGGAAGTCCGCCGGTTTCCTCCCGGAGGAGCGGGCGTGGTTGAGCCGGGTCTTCGACGAGCTCGGCTACGTGGACGTGCTGCGCGCCCAGCACCCCGAGGGGCCCGGGCCCTACTCCTGGTGGTCCTACCGGGGCAAGGCCTTCGACAACGACTCCGGCTGGCGGATCGACTACCAGGTGGCGTCGCCAGGCCTCGCCGAGCGCGCGGTGGAGGCATGGGTGGAGCGGGCCCCGAGCTACGACAAGCGCTGGAGCGACCACGCGCCGGTCACGGCCACCTACGCGACCTGAGCGCACCGGGTGCTTGCCCGGGGCGCGGGGGAGCCGCGAGGGTGGGGCGGTGAACGCCGAAGATCTGATCGCCGATCGAACCCCGCTGCCCGAGGCCATCACCGGCCGGTTGCGGGAGCAGCTCGTGTTCCTCGCCGAAGTGGACAAGCTCAAGACCGTGCTGCGGCAGTCGCCGCTGGCCGCCGCCGAGCGGCGGGAGAACGACGCCGAGCACTCCTGGCACCTGGCGCTGATGGTGCCGCTGCTGGCCGAGCACTCCGACGAGCCCATCGACGTCGGCCGCACGATCGAGCTCGTGGTGCTGCACGACCTGGTGGAGATCTACGCGGGCGACACCCCGCTCTACGACGACGCGGGGCGCGTTGATCAGCAGCAGCGGGAGGAGGCCGCGGCCGACCGGCTCTTCGGCCTGCTGCCCGCGGACCAGCGGGACCGCTTCCGCGCGCGGTGGGACGAGTTCGAATCGCGCGGCACGCCCGAGGCCCGGTTCGCGAAGGCGGTGGACCGGGTGCAGCCGTTGCTGCTGAACTGGCTCGCCCGGGGCGGGACCTGGCGCACGCCGGGCGTCACCGCCGAGACCGTCCGCGCCCGCAAGGCCGTCATCGGCGAGGCCTCGGCCCCGCTGTGGGACGCGGCGCGAGCGCTGATCGACGAGGGCGAGCGGCGCGGCTGGGTCGAGAGCTGAGGGACCGGTGCCCGCACCGGCCCCGCGCTCCTCGCTTCCGATCGGCCCCCGGGCGGTGTCCCGCCCGGGGGCCGACTCCCGATGCCGTCGCCGGTGCCGGGTCAGGTGCTCAGCCGACGGCGTCCAGCGCGTCGACGAGTCCCGCTCCGTAGAACCCCGCCCCGGTCGCGCCGCCCTGGCAGACCGCGTCCGGTTTCCCGTCGCCGTCGGGGTCGTAGCCGGTCGGGCACGGCAGCGCGTCGGCCTGCCCGGCCAGCGCGCCCGTCACCTGCGGGGCGCTCCACTCCGGGTGGGTGCTGCGCAGCAGCGCGACCACCCCGGCCGCGTGCGGCGCGGCCATCGAGGTGCCCTGCATCCAGCCCCAGCCGCCGCCGGGCACGCTGGAGAGGATTCGCCCGTTCGCGGAGGGCGTCGGCGGGAGCTGCTTCGCGTCGCCGCCCGGCGCGGTCACCGTCGTCGAGCCGAGGCCGTAGTTCGAGAAGTACGACTTCACCGCGTCCGCGCCCACCGAGGACGTGGTCACCACGCCCGGCAGCTCCCCGGGCAGCGCCGCGCAGTCGTGCCCGGCCCACCGGTCCTGGACCGGACCGCCGTTGTTCGGGCTGTTCGTGTCGTGGACCGGCTGCGAGAGGTCCCAGCCGCTGTTGCCCGCCGCGGCCACGGTCACCACGTCGTGCCCCGCCGCGTAGGCGACGGCGCGGCGCACCGCTTCGGCTCCGGCGCGCTGATCCGGATCGCCCTCGCACCAGAGGTACCAGGGATCGACGAAGTAGGAGTTGTTCGTGACGTCGATGTCGTGCTCGGCGGCCCAGAGGAAGCCGCAGACGGCGTACTCGGGGTAGATGAAGCCGTCGTCGTCGATGACCCGCACCGAGGCGAGGCGGACGCCCGGGGCGACGCCCGCGACGCCGATCCCGTTGCGGGCGGCGGCGATCGTGCCCGCGACGTGCGTGCCGTGCGCCTGCGTGTCGTCCGCCGGGGCCCACGCCTCGACGTCGGTGTCCGGCACGCCCTCCTGGGCGCAGCTGACGGACTTGGCCGGATCCAGGTTCTGCTTCAGGTCGGGGTGCTCGGGGTCGATGCCGTAGTCCAGCACGCCGACGGTGACGTCCGGGCTGCCGAGCGAGCGGGCGTGCGCCTGATCGGCCTTGATCAGCGGCAGGTCCCACTGCTCCGGCTCCAGCGGCTCCTCGCCGACGGCCGCGGTGGACGCCCCCGGTTCGGCGGTTCCCTCCAGCGGTTCCAGCCGGGAGTTCGGCGGGGTGGGCGGCAGCTGCTCGGCGAGATCGCGGCTCGCTCCGGCCTGGTCCACGGCGGGTCGCGTCCGCACGACCGCCGCGAAGCCGGGATCCGGTGAGGTCGCCACGACGACGCCGATCTGCGGCCAGCTCCGCACGACGGCGCCGCCGGCGGTGCGCACCGAGTCCTCGGTCTGGCGCAGGCCGTCGCCGGTGGGGCCCAGTACGACGAAGTGCGCGGGCGCGGCCTCGGCCGCGACGGCGGGGGGTGCGGTGGTGGCCGGGACGAGCAGGCCCAGGGCCAGCACGGACCCGGCGAGGCGCGCGGACCTCCCGCGCGGGCGCGATGTCGATCGTTGTGGTGACACGTGTCCTCCCACGGCTCGTGAATGCCGAGCGATCTGCGAGTGATCGTCGGATACTCCACCCGTCCGGGGAACTCGGGTAGAGCGAAAAGGAGTAGCAGGACGCGATGATCGGCACCCCCGGTGAGTCCGGGACGATCGGCGGATGCCGGTGGTCCGATCCGGGGAGCGGGTGCGGGAGCGAGCGCGGGGGATACCTCGCCGGGCTTGCCACTCGAACGAGGGATGAGTCAGCTCACCGGCAACATCGCGTGAATTCGGTGCATCGTGCGACAGCGAGCGGAAACCAGCTCCGAGCAGTGATGACCGCGCCAGAGGGTACCCGGTGCCGCCACGCTGCGGGGGGTAAATAGGATCTCTGCGTCGTGGCCGGTTTACGCAACGCGATCGTGGTGTTCACACTCGATCGGTACGGTCCGCAACCGGGTTGAGGGTTCTGTGACCCGTACGGGTTAATCCGTCAAGGGAGGCAACGCTCGTGCGTAGCCGATTTGCTCGCATGACCACACGAGGATTGATCGTGGGGCTGCTGCTGGCCACCGCGGGCCTCGGCACCGCCACCGCGCAGGCCGAGGGCGTCGGCCCCGTGCTCGCCCAGGCCAGCCCCTTCGTGTCCGCGGCCACGCCGGTCGGCCTCGCCGCCATCGGCTTCGGGATCGTCGGAATGCTCGCCGGGATCCTCCGCCGCAAGAAGATCGAGATCCAGCCGGAGAACCAGCGCAAGGTCTGAGTACCCGGCCACGATCGGCGACCCGGTCCCCATCTTCCCGGAGACCTTGCGAGAATCATCGGGTGAGCAGCGACGACTCGGCCACCCAGCACCCGGCAGCAGGAGCGACCCGCGCCCCCCGCGTCCTCTCGGGGATCCAGCCCACCGCGGACTCCTTCCACCTCGGCAACTACCTGGGCGCGCTGCGGTCCTGGGTGCGGATGCAGGCCGATCACGACGCCTTCTACTGCGTCGTCGACCTGCACGCGATCACCGTCGCGCAGGATCCGGAACTGCTGCGCGAGCGCACCCGCGTCTCGGCGGCGCAGCTGCTCGCGCTCGGCATCGACCCGGACTCCGCCACGCTGTTCGTGCAGAGCCACGTCCCCGAGCACGCCCAGCTGAGCTGGGTGCTGGAGTGCCTCACCGGCTTCGGCGAGGCCGGGCGGATGACCCAGTTCAAGGACAAGTCCGCCCGCCAGGAGGCCGACCACATCAGCGTCGGGCTGTTCACCTACCCGGTGCTGCAGGCCGCGGACATCCTGCTGTACCAGGCGGATCAGGTGCCGGTCGGCGAGGACCAGCGGCAGCACCTGGAGCTCACCCGCAACCTCGCGCAGCGGTTCAACTCCCGCTACGGCGACACCTTCGCGGTGCCCTCGGCGCACATCCCGAAGGAAGCCGCCAAGATCCAGGACCTGCAGGACCCCTCGGCGAAGATGAGCAAGTCCCAGCCCGGCGGCGTGGTCGACCTGCTGGAGGACCCGAAGCGCTCCGCGAAGAAGATCCGCTCGGCGGTCACCGACAACGAGCGCGAGATCCGCTACGACCCCGAGGCCAAGGCGGGCGTCAGCAACCTGCTGGTGATCCACTCCTCGCTCACCGGCCGCGGCATCGCGGAGCTGGAGGCGGAGTTCGAGGGGCGCGGCTACGGCGACCTGAAGAAGGCCGTCGGCGAGGCCTTCGTCGAGTTCGTCACCCCGTTCCAGCAGCAGGTGCGGGACTACCTCGCCGACCCGGCGGAGCTGGACAAGGTGCTGCGCCGCGGTGCCGAGCGCGCGCGGTCGGTCGCGGCCGAGACGCTGCGGCTCACCTACGAGCGCGTCGGTTTCCTCCCGCCGCTGCGCTGAGGAGATCATTCAGCGGTAGCCTCTAGGCCCGTTCGGGGCAATCCCGGGCAGGCCTGGAGGTGAATCGTGACCGACCGCAGCCAGCCGGCGCGCACCGCCGCGACCGGGGACTCGCCCGGGCGGCTGGAACTGCTGCGCCGCGACCATCCGTGGCTGGACCGGTTGATCCGCGCCGCGGCGCGCTACCAGAGCCAGTACGGGGACTACTACGCCGCCGCGATCACCTACTTCAGCGTGCTGGCGATGGTGCCGCTGCTGATGATCGTGTTCGCCACGGCCGGGTTCGTGCTGGCCGGGAACCCCGACCTGCTGGCGCAGCTGCGGACCTCGATCACCGAAGCCGTGCCGAACCCGGAGATGAGCGGCCTGCTCAACCAGGTCGTCGAGCAGGCCATCGGCCAAGCGGGCGCCGTCGGGATCCTCGGGTTGCTCATCGCGCTGTACTCCGGCCTCGGCTGGATGACGAACCTGCGGGAGGCGCTCACCGCGCAGTGGAGCCAGGACCTCCCCGCCCCGCCGATGCTCAAGCGGCTCGGCTCCGACCTGCTCTCGCTGATCGGGCTCGGGCTCGCGATGGCGATCTCCTTCGGGCTCAGCGCGCTCGGCGGCGGAGTCGGCCGGGCGCTGTTCGGCCTGCTGGGCATCGGGAACACGCTGCTGGCGCGGATCGCGCTCACCGCGCTCACGATCGCGTTGTCGCTGGCGGCGGGGTGGCTGGTGTTCACGTGGGTGCTCGCCCGGCTGCCGCGCGCGCCCGTGACCCTGCGCAGCGCCATGTGGGGCGGGTTGTTCGCGGCCGTCGGCTTCGAAGTGCTCAAGCAGGTCGGGGTGGTCTACCTGAACAGCGTCACCGGCTCGCCCGCGGCCGCCGCGTTCGGACCGCTGCTGGGGCTGCTGGTGTTCGCGTACCTGACCTCGCGGTTCATCCTGTTCGTCACCGCGTGGACGGCCTCTGCCGCGGAGAACGAGCCGACCGCCGCACCGGAACCGCCGCCCCCCGCCGTGATCCGGCCGCAGGTGCGGGTCGTCGGAGCGGGAGCGCGGTTCGCGGCGGGGATCTTCGGGCTGGGCGCGCTGCTCGGCTGGTCGCTGCGCCGCCGTCGTTGAGCGGACCCACCCGGCCGGGTTCGGGGCGAGGCCGGGTGGGCCGCGCCCCGTGCGGTGGCCACCGCACGGGGCCGGAGTCGGCGCCGCGGCTCGGGGCACGCCGCTGAGCGGGCCCGGCGGTCGTCCGGGCTCCCGCGCTCGCTGACTCCTACTACGAGAATGCCCAGTTCCGTTGGAAACCGGACCCGTGCGACTACCCGAGTACTACCTAGCCCGACCGAGTGACCGACGAGACCCACCCGCCCCGTCCCCGTCCCCGTTCCGTCCCCGTCCCCGCGAGATTTCGCGAGAAATCGCGCCCCACCCAACCCGCACCCCGCGATTTCGCGCGAAATCGCGTCGACCCGGGCGGACGGGGACGCGATTTCTCGCGAAATCTCCCCGTCGCGGGCGTGGTGCGGGGAGATTTCTCGCGAAATCGCGGTCAGGGGCGGCGGGAGGCCTTGGCGCGGCGCTTGCGGACGGCGGTGAAGACCCCGGCGGCCGCGATGAGCACCAGCGCGGCGAGGGTGAGCGGCCAGCCGAGGGTGCCGAACATCGGCGAGTTCGGCTCCTCCGCTTCGCTCGCCTGCGGGACCGGTTCCGCCGCGCTCTCCTCGGGTTCGGCCTCCTCGGTCACCAGCTCGCCGACGGAGGTCCCCGGCGGCAGCGAGAAGCCGTGGTCGAGCAGCCCCATGGTGTGCTTGGACTGCCGCACCGGCTTGTTCTCCCCGCGCATCAGCACCGCGACGAGCCGCCTGCCGTCGCGCTCGGCGGCGGCGATGAAGGTGTGCCGGGCGTCATCGGTGAAGCCCGTCTTGCCGCCCAGCGCGCCGGGATAGTTCCACAGCACGGCGTTGTCGCTCTCCACGTGCATCGGCGGCTGCCCGGGTTTGCCGGGCAGCGTCGTCTCCCGCAGCGCCTCGGCCCGCGCGAACTCCGGGTGCCGCATCGCCTCGCGGAAGATCAGCGCGAGGTCGTAGGCCGAGGTGCTCATCCCGGGCCCGTCCAAGCCGGACGGGGTCGCGGTGCGGGTGTCCTGCGCGCCGAGCTCGGCCGCGAGCGCGTTCATCTTCGCGACGGTCTCCGGCACCCCGCCGAGCTTCACGGCGAGCGCGTGCGCCGCGTCGTTGCCGGACTGCATGACGAGTCCGGACAGCACCTGCCGGACGGTGTAGGTGGTGCCGGGTTCGAGTCCGACCCGGCTGCCCTCCTCGTTCGCGTCCTCCTGGGTGGCGATGAGCGTGTCGTCCAGGTCGAGCTCGCGGATGGCGACCAGGGCGGTGAGCACCTTGATGGTGGACGCGGGCCGGTGCCGCGCGTGCGGATCGCGAGCGGACAGCACCTCGCCGCTGTCGAGATCGGCCAGCACCCAGGACTCGGCGGCGATCGGGTCCATCGGGGCGCGGGCGGCGCCCCGGGCGACGACCTCCCCGCACTCGCCGAGCCGAGGACCCCCGACCGGCTCGGCGGGAACCGGCAGCGGAGCCGGGACCGGCTCGCCGGGCTCGGGGACCTCGGAGGTGTCCACCGCGGGTGGGGGAGCGGCGGCGGGGCAGGACCCCGGCTCGGCCGCCGCCGACAGCGGCGCTAGGCCGAGCAGCAGCAGCGCCGCGCAGCCGGCGGTGGCGAACCGCCCCGCCGCGCGCGTCCGGTGGTCCGACTGCGATCTGCGCGGCTCCGCGAAGGCCGCCGCTTCCGCGCCGTTCGGCACGAATGCCGGGTTCTCCGGCGGAGACGGGGGCGTTGTGCGGACCGGGCGGTGAGCTCTCACGGGCACGCGCTCAGGCTAGCGAACGCGGCCGCGCGCCGGTGCCCGGTGCACCGAGACGGGATCAGGAGACCTGGCCCACCTCCGCTCCGGGGCGCGCCGGTACGTCCGCTGAGCGGGGTCGATACTGGTCGGCGTGACGCTCTCCCGCCGTACTTCCCTGCTCCTGCTGGCCTTCGGCGTCTGGTCCTGGCTGCTGTGGCCGACGTTCTTCCGCAACATCTGGGTCAGCGAGAACTCCTGGCAGGCGGGGGCCCCGACCCCGTTCCTCTACGTGCACTTCGCGATCGCCGCGATCTCGCTGGTGCTGGGCACCGCGATCGGCGTGCTCGGCTGGCGAGGCTTCCGCGCGAGCCGCTCCTAGCCCGGACCACGACCGAGGCCGCCCCGCGTCCGCCGGTCATCGCCGCCCGCACCGGCGCCGCCCGGATCTGGGCCCGCTGGTGCTCCTCCGGCGAGGCCCGACGGCGGTGACGAAGTCGTCGAGCGGCGCCGAGCTGGTCGACCGGACCCAGCGGAGCAGGTCAGCTCGATCGGACCCGTGGAACCCCGCCCTCGCGGCCTAGGTCGAAGTCGAGGCGGTAGATGTCCGGCAGGTCGAGCATTCCGCTGGCGCGCCGCGTCATCACACCCAGCGCGATCAGCTCTTCGATCGAGCTTTCCGGCTGGTGGTTCCGGGGCCCGTGGACACCTGCTGCTTCGAGCTGCCCCGCCCCTGCTCCTCCGCGTGACCCCGCTGGTGCTCGGCGAGGCGCTCCGGAAGGTTCACTTCGCTCCACCGCGAGATGACGTCGGCTCGGGCGATCGGAACCTGCTTCCGCGCCAGCGGGTTGATGGTCGCGGCGACCCACGAGATGTCCTCGGTCAACTCGGAACGGAGCGTCTGCCGCGCTTCCGCGAGGTCGGGCGTCCGGGCAGTGGCGGCGCGCCGCGACCGCGAAGCGGGTGGTGCCGCGAACCGGGTCGCGCTCGCGGAAGGCGCCTGAGCGCCACCCGGAGTGCTGGATTCGACGCTCCCATGTGCGGATTCCGGAAACGCGAAAGGCGCCCGCCTCCGGGGAAGCGGGCGCCTTCGGGGGTGGTGCGGGTCAGCGGCGGCGGAACATCAGGGCTCGCTTGACCTCCTGGATGGCCTTCGTCACCTGGATGCCGCGCGGGCAGGCGTCCGTGCAGTTGAAGGTGGTGCGGCAGCGCCACACCCCGTCCACGTCGTTGAGGATGTCCAGGCGCTCCTCGGCGGCCTCGTCGCGGCTGTCGAAGATGAACCGGTGCGCGTTGACGATCGCGGCCGGGCCGAAGTAGGAGCCCTCCGACCAGTACACCGGGCAGGACGTGGTGCAGGCCGCGCAGAGGATGCACTTGGTGGTGTCGTCGAAGCGCGCGCGCTCGGCGACGGACTGGGTGCGCTCGCGGGTCGGCTCGTTGCCGGAGGTGACCAGGTAGGGCTTGATCGCCCGGTACGCCTCGAAGAACGGCTCCATGTCGACCAGCAGGTCCTTGTGCACCGGCAGGCCCTTGATCGGCTCGACGGTGATCGTCGTCTCGCCGTTCTTGGCCAGCAGGTCCTTCATCAGCACCTTGCACGCCAGCCGGTTCACGCCGTTGATGCGCATCGCGTCCGAGCCGCAGACGCCGTGGGCACAGGACCGGCGGAACGTCAACGAGCCGTCGACGTACCACTTGATGTAGTGCAGCAGGTTCAGCACGCGGTCGCTGGGCAGCGCCGGAATCCGGTAGGACTCCCAGTGCAGGTCCTCGTCGA
The DNA here is from genome assembly GCF_047200635.1 of Saccharopolyspora antibiotica. Classification (NCBI taxonomy): domain Bacteria; kingdom Bacillati; phylum Actinomycetota; class Actinomycetes; order Pseudonocardiales; family Pseudonocardiaceae; genus Saccharopolyspora; species Saccharopolyspora antibiotica. The sequence goes on from NZ_JBJZOI010000035.1 coordinate 46,732, forward strand.
CCTCCGGGTTGAACCGCTGGATCTTCACCGTGACCATCGTGGCGCCCTCGGGGATCGGCGGGGCGTCCGAGGGCAGGTCGGTGGTCTGGTCGGAGTTCGTCACGGTTGCGGTCATCAGTACTTACGCTCCATCGGCTGGTACCGGGTGACGACGACGGGCTTGTAGTCCAGCCGGATGTCGGACTGGAAGCCGGTCAGTCCCAGCGGCGCGTTCGGGTCCTCGGCGTCGGGCAGCTGCTTGTACGACATGCTGTGGCGCATGAAGTTGGTGTCGTCGCGGGCGGTGTAGTCCTCCCGGGCGTGCCCGCCGCGGGACTCCTTGCGCGCCAGCGCCGCGTTCACCAGCGACTCCGCCAGGTCCAGCAGGAACCCGAGCTCGATCGCCTCCAGCAGGTCCGAGTTGAACCGCTTGCCCTTGTCGTGCACCGCGATGCGCCCGTAGCGCTCCTTGAGCGCCTGCACGTCCGAGAGCGCCTGCTTCAGCGTCTCCTCGGTGCGGTACACGGAGGCGTTGGCGTCCATCGTCTCCTGCAGCTCGGTGCGGATCGTGGCGACCCGCTCCCCGCCGTGCGCGGTGCGCAGGTGGTCGACCATGCCCTCGACGAGCTTGGCGGGCTCCTCCGGGAGCTCCACGTGCTCGTGGGCGTTGGCGTACTCCGCGGCGGCGACGCCCGCGCGGCGGCCGAACACGTTGATGTCCAGCAGCGAGTTCGTGCCCAGGCGGTTGGAACCGTGCACCGAGACGCAGGCGCACTCGCCGGCGGCGTAGAGGCCGGGAACGGTGGTGTCGTTGTCCCGCAGCACCTCGCCGATGATGTTCGTGGGGATGCCGCCCATCGCGTAGTGCGCGGTCGGGTAGACCGGCACCGGCTCGGTGGTCGGCTCCACGCCCAGGTAGGTGCGGGAGAACTCCGTGATGTCCGGGAGCTTCTGCTCCAGCACGTCCGCGCCGAGGTGCGTGACGTCGAGCAGCACGTAGTCCTTGTTCGGGCCGGCGCCGCGGCCTTCCAGCACCTCCAGCGCCATCGAGCGGGCGACGATGTCGCGCGGCGCCAGGTCCTTGATCGTCGGGGCGTAGCGCTCCATGAAGCGCTCGCCGTCGGCGTTGCGCAGGATGCCGCCCTCGCCGCGGACCGCCTCCGAGATGAGGATGCCGAGCCCGGCCAGGCCGGTCGGGTGGAACTGGTAGAACTCCATGTCCTCCAGCGGCAGGCCCTTGCGGTAGATGATGCCCATGCCGTCACCGGTGAGGGTGTGCGCGTTGGACGTCGTCTTGAAGACCTTGCCGAAACCGCCGGTGGCGAACACGACGGCCTTCGCCTCGAAGACGTGGATCTCGCCGGTGGCCAGCTCGTAGGCCACGGCGCCGGTGCAGACCTGCTCGCCGTTCTCGTTCTCGCTCATGGTGACGTCGAGGACGTAGAACTCGTTGTAGAACTCGACGCCGTGCTTGATGCAGTTCTGGTACAGCGTCTGCAGGATCATGTGGCCGGTGCGGTCGGCCGCGTAGCAGGCCCGGCGCACCGGGGACTTGCCGTGGTCGCGGGTGTGGCCGCCGAAGCGCCGCTGGTCGATCTTGCCCTCGGGCGTCCGGTTGAACGGCAGCCCCATCTTCTCCAGGTCCAGCACCGCGTCGATGGCCTCCTTGGCCATCACCTCAGCGGCGTCCTGGTCGACGAGGTAGTCGCCGCCCTTGACGGTGTCGAAGGTGTGCCACTCCCAGTTGTCCTCTTCGACGTTGGCCAGCGCGGCGCACATGCCGCCCTGGGCCGCACCGGTGTGGGAGCGGGTCGGGTAGAGCTTCGTGAGCACGGCGGTGCGGGCGCGCTGGCCCGACTCGATCGCCGCGCGCATCCCGGCGCCGCCGGCGCCGACGATGACCACGTCGTACTTGTGGTGTTGCAAGGTCGCCTCCTAGGGCCGATGGCGAGGCCGCCCGCTGAGTGCGGGGCCTCGAAGCCTGCGCTCGGTGCTCAGCCGATGTTCGGGTCGAAGGTGAAGAGCACGAAGGTGCCCAGACCGACCGTGAGCAGGACCGACACGTACAGCACCATCTTCAGCCAGAAGCGGGTGGCGTCCTTGCGGGAGTAGTCGTTGATCACGGTGCGGAGCCCGTTGCCGCCGTGCAGGCCGGCCAGCCACAGCATCGTCAGGTCCCAGAACTGCCAGAACGGGGAGGCCCAGCGGCCCGCGACGAACGCGAAGTTGATGCGGTGCACCCCGCCGTCCAGGAACAGCATGATCAGCATGTGTCCGAGGACCAGGAACAGCAGCAGCACGCCCGACAGGCGCATGAACAGCCAGCTGTAGAGCTCGAAGTTGCTGCGGCGAGCGGCCGGGCGGTGCGAGGACCGCGGCTTGTCGACCGGCAGCGGCGCGTCGATGGTGGTCATGGGTCAGTGCCCCCCGAACAGTTCCGTGGCGGCCCGCGTGAGCATGCTGATGGCCGCGGGCACGATCAGCACCAGCCAGACCGCCAGAACGGTCCACAGCATCGGCTTCTGGTATTTCGGTCCGTTCGCCCAGAAGTCGACCAGCATGACGCGGATGCCGTTGAACGCGTGGAACAGCACCGCCGCGAGCAGACCCAGTTCGAACAGGATCATGATCGGGCTTTTGTAGGTTTCGATGACCGTGTCGTACGCCTCAGGCGAAACCCGCACGAGAGCGGTGTCCAACACGTGCACGAACAAGAAGAAGAATGTGAGCACGCCCGTGATGCGGTGGGCTACCCACGACCACATGCCCAAATCACCGCGGTAGAGGGATCCCTTGGCACGAGGGTTGCCCTCGCGCTGGGGGGCCTCCGCCGCGGAGGCGGTGGTGCTGGCCATGGTGGAAGGCCTCCAACGTCGCTGGTGGACTACGGCCCGTTCGGGAACGAGGACGACCGGTCCGAGTCGTCATCATCCGCACGCCCGTCACCGGCCACCTGAACTAGGCCTGGACGTCTCGGATGCTAGACCTGCGTCATCGGCGCGGCCTACTCGCCTGTGCTCTGTGTGATCGACCAGACAAACCGCCTACCTGGTGGATCGATGTAGAAATCAACTCGTGACACGCGGGCAATGCGCAAGCAGCAGCGTCAAGCCTTAATTTCGAGAGCCACGTCACCGGACGTGAGCTGCGCACCGGGTCACAATTCTCCTGCGGAAGACACCGCGAGGAGGCCGGCCCGATCAGCGGCCCCGGAATCGGCTCCGAACAGGAGTCGGCCGGGGCCGCTGGTGCGCGGCAGGCGGGCATCGAAAGGGGAAGAGCCATGCGGCGAACGGCCGGCACGGCAGGGGAGTCCCGGTCTCGGGACGCGAAGCGGGGGCGGCGCTCCGGCGCGGCGCTGACCGCGCTCGCGATGGCGGGCGCGCTGGCGCTCGCCGGGTGCGCGAAGGACGCCCGCGGCGGCGGTGGTGCCGGTGCCGCGGGTGAGCCCTGCCGCACCGAGCAGCCGCCCGCCGCGGCCCTCGCCACCTCGGAGCCGGCGAAGGAGCAGCTCCCGCCGCCGGACGCGAGCCGGATGCGGGTCGGGCTCGCCTTCGACATCGGCGGGCGCGGGGACGCCTCGTTCAACGACGCGACCGTCGCGGGCCTGGAGCGGGCGAAGGCCGAGATGGGGCTGGCCGAGACCAAGGAGCTCGACGCCGCGGCCGGTGAGCCGGAGGACGCCAAGCAGACCCGGCTCCGCCAGCTCGCGCGGGAGGGCTTCAACCCGGTCGTCGCCGTGGGCTACGCCTACGCGGACTCGGTGAAGGCGGTGGCCCCGGAGTTCCCGGACACGAAGTTCGCGCTGATCGACGAGAACGTCGAGGGCATCCCGAACGTCACCCCGCTGGTCTTCGCGGAGGAGCAGGGTTCCTTCCTGGTCGGCGTGCTGGCCGCGCACAAGTCGCAGAACTGCAGCATCGGCTTCGTCGGGGGCGTGGAGACGCCGCTGATCAAGAAGTTCCAGGCCGGCTTCGAGCAGGGCGCGAAGGCCGCCGCGCCGGACGTGGAGATCGAGAGCGACTACCTCACCCCGGCCGGTGACTTCTCCGGCTTCCAGGACCCGAACAAGGGCTCCGAGGTAGCCCAGGGGCAGCTCGACGGCGGCGCCGACGTGATCTACCACGCGGCGGGCGCCTCCGGGAAGGGCGTGTTCGCGGCCGTGCAGGGCGCGGGCGGGATGGCCATCGGCGTGGACTCCGACCAGTACAACCAGCCGACCGTGGCGCAGTACCGGGACGTGATCATCACTTCCATGCTCAAGCGGATCGACCTGGCGGTCTACGACTACCTGGCGGCGGTGGCGCGCGACGACCTGTCGTCGGTGCCGAAGAAGTTCGACCTGTCGATGGACGCGGTCACCTACTCCACCTCGGGCGGGAAGATCGACGACCTCAAGCCGGTCGCGGACGCCTACAAGGCCGCGATCGCGACCGGGCAGATCCAGGTGCGCGACACTCCGTGATCGCGCGGCGGGGGGGGGGGGGGGGGCCCCCCCCCCCCCCCCCCCCCCCCCCCCCCC
>NZ_JBJZOI010000036.1:0-36608 GCF_047200635.1 Saccharopolyspora antibiotica
CCCCCCCCCCCCCCCCCCCCCCCCCCCCCCCCCCCCCCCCCCCCCCCCCCCCCCCGCTTCGTCGTCCCGGCGGCGGTGCGAGGAAGGGAACATCCCTGTCACCGGTGACAGTAAGGTTCCCTTGCTGTCAGGGACCGGCGGCGGAGGCCGTCGGCGTGCGCGTGGAGGAGGAGACGGTGTACTTCACCGATCGGGGCATCGAGGAGCTCGAGGAGCGTCGCGGTGAGGACGAGGTGGCGTTGGCGTGGGTCGCCGACCGGATGCGGGCGTTCGTGGACCAGAACCCGGCGTTCGAGGACGCGGTCGAGCGGCTCGCGACCTTCCTCGCCCGGGACGACGCCGACGACGACTGACCGCTCCCCCGCTGCGAGGAAGGGAACTTTCCTGTCACGGGTGGCAGGAAAGTTCCCTTCCTCGCGTCCCGACCCCCGGGTTGGTGGTGCTGGTCACCGGATCCTGGTGCCCGCCTTCCAGACGGCGTGGGTGAGCGGGACTCCGGGCCGGTAGGCCAGCCAGGACGCGCTGGGCGCGTCGAGCACGTGCACGTCGGCGCGGGCGCCGGGGCGCAGCAGGCCGACGGCGCCGTCCCCGGTGGCGCCCGTCCCGGTGTCGCGGCGCAGGGCGCGCGCCCCGCCCCAGGTGGCGGCGCGGATCGCTTCGGGCACGGTGAGCCCCATCTGCAGCACGGCGGTGGTGACGCAGTAGGCCATCGACGAGGTGTAGGACGAGCCGGGGTTGCAGTTGCTGGCGAGCGCGATGGTCGCCCCGGCGTCGAGGAGTTCCCGCGCGGGCGGCAGCGGTTGCCGGGTGGACAGGTCGCAGGCGGGCAGCAGGGTGGCGACGGTGTCGGAGTCGGCGAGCGCGTCGACGTCGGCGGGTTCGAGGTGGGTGCAGTGGTCGACGCTGGCGGCGCCGAGCTCGACGGCGAGCCGCACGCCGGGTCCCGGGCCGAGCTGGTTGCCGTGAACCCGGAGCCCGAGCCCGCGTTCGGCGGCGGCGAGCAGCACCCGCCGGGACTGCTCGGCGTCGAAGGCGCCGCGTTCGCAGAACACGTCGCACCAGCCGACGTGGGGCGCGACGGCGTCGAGCATCTCGCCGCGGACGAGGTCGAGGTAGGTCTCGGCGTCCTGCCCGGGCGGCACGAGGTGCGCGCCGAGGAAGGTGACCTCGTCGACCTCGGCGGCGGCGAGGCGGGCGGCTCGGAGCTCGTCGGCGGTGGTGAGCCCGTAGCCGGTCTTGGTTTCGAGGCAGGTGGTGCCTTGCGCGGCGGCTTCGGCGACGTGGCGGCGCAGGGTGTCGGCGAGCGCGGTGTCGGTGGCGGCGCGGGTGGCTTCGACGGTGACGGCGATGCCTCCCGCGGCGTAGGGCTCGCCGTTCATGCGGGCGGTGAATTCGGCGGTGCGGTCCCCGGCGAACAGCAGGTGGGTGTGGCTGTCGACCCAGCCGGGCAGCACGGCTCGGCCGCCGACGTCGACGGCGGTGTCGGCGGCGGGCGCGCGGGAGGCCGGGCCGGTCCAGGCGACGCGGTCGCCGTCGAGGACGAGCGCCGCGTCCGCGCGCGGTGGCCCGTCGTGGGTGGTGGTGAGCTCACCGATTCCGGTGATAGCAGTGGATGTCATCGTTCACCCGCCTCATCGCGTGATCATCGCTGGTCCAGGAGTTCTTCGACGAGGCGCGGCAGTCCCGGGTCGGGGACGAGCTGGTGGACGCCGTCGCGGACGATGCGGCGTCCCCCGGAGACGACGTGCCGGACGTCATCTCCGCGCGCGACCGCGGGGACCGCGTCGAGCGGGACTCCGGCGAGCCGGGGCCCGTCGAGGCCGACGGCGACGAGGTCGGCGCGCTGCCCGGGGGCGATCCGCCCGGCGTCGGGGCGGCCGAGTGCGCGGTGCCCGGTGCTGGTGGCCATCCGCAGCAGTGCGGCGGGGTCGAAGTGCCCGCGCCGTTCGGCGCGCAGCCGCTGCCCGGCTTCGACGGCGTGGGCTTCGGCGAGCAGGTCGATGGTGGAGTGCCCGTCGCTGCCCAGCGACAGCGGGCTGCCCGCGGCGGCGAGCTCGGCGGCGGGGCCGATGCCGTCGCCGAGGTCGGCCTCGGTGCTGGGGCACAGGCAGCCGCCGGTGCCGCTGCCGCCGAGCAGCCGCAGGTCGCGTGCGGTGAGGTGGGTGGCGTGCACGGCGGTGGTGCCCTCGCCGAGGGCGCCGCTGTCGTGGAGGAGTTCGGTGGGGGTGCGGCCGTGCGCGGCGAGGCAGTCCTCGTTCTCCTTGCGCTGTTCGGAGAGGTGGACGTGCAGCGGGGCACCGCGGCCCCGGGCCCAGGACGTGACGTGGGTGATCTGCTCCGGCGGCACGGCGCGCACCGAGTGCACGGCGGCGCCCAGCAGCACCTGGTCGTCGGAGGGGAACAGTTCGGCCCGCTCGGCCCAGGCCCGCGCATCGCCGTCGGAGAACCGCAGCTGCACGCCTTCGGGTGGGGTGCCGAAGCCGCTGGCGAGGTAGCAGGTGTCGAGCAGGGTGAGCCGGATCCCGGCGGTGCGGGCGGCGTCGGCGAGGGCGTGGCTCATCGCGTTGGGGTCGTCGTAGCGCCCGCCGCCGCCCGGGTGGTGCAGGTAGTGGAACTCGCCGACGCAAGTGATCCCGGCGAGGGCCATCTCGGTGTAGACGGCGGTGGCGAGCCGCCGGTAGGTGTCGGGGTCGAGGGCGCCGGCGAGGGCGTACATCTGCTCCCGCCAGGTCCAGAAGGTGCCGGTGCCGGTGGCCCGGCCGCGCAGCGCGCGGTGGAAGGCGTGCGAGTGCGCGTTGGCGAGGCCGGGCAGCACGAGCCCGGGCAGCACCGCCGCCCCGGCGGGTGCGGCCTCGGCGGCGCCGAGCCGGGTGATGGTGTCGCCGTCGACTTCGACGAGCACGCCGCGCCGCGGCCCGTCGTCGAGCCAGGCCGCTTCGCACCAGTACGTCATGCCGCCCACCTCCGCAGCACCCGGGCGAGGGCGGCGGTCCCGGCTTCGCAGTCGGCGGGTTCGGCGTGCTCGTCGGGGGCGTGGCTGATGCCGGTGGGGTTGCGCACGAACAGCATCGAGGTGGGCACCCGGGTGGAGAGCACCCCGGCGTCGTGCCCGGCTCCGGTGGCGAGGGCGGGGGCGTCGTCGAGCAGGGCGGTGAGCTCGGCGCGCAGCCCCTGGTCGAAGTGCGCGGTCGGGCTGTAGGACTCCTCGGTGACGTCGACCCGGCAGCCTTCGGCGCGGGCGTGCTCCTCGGCGCGGGCGGTGAGTTCGGCGACGACGGCGCGGGTGGTGGTGTCGAGGGGTGCGCGGGCGTCCAGCCACAGGTCGGTGCTGGAGGCGATGACGTTGGTGCCGCCGGGGTTGGGGACGAGGCGGCCGACGGTGGCGCGGGCCTCGTGCCGGGCGGCGGCTTCGCGGGCGGCGAGCACGGTGCGGGCGGCGGGCAGCATCGGGTCGCTGCGGTCCTCCAGCGGGGTGGCTCCGGCGTGGTTGCCCTGCCCCCGGAACCGGAAGCGCCACCGCCCGTGGCCGAGGATCGAGGTGGCGACGGCGACGGGCCGCCCGAGGTCGACCAGTCCCCTGCCCTGTTCGACGTGCAGTTCCACGAACTTGCCGATGCCGCCGAGGAGTTCGGGGTCCGCTCCGGCGCGAGCGGGGTCGCCGCCGGCCGCGCGCAGCGCCTCGGCGAAGGTGGTTCCGCCCTGGTCGCGCAGGGCGCATGCGGTGTCCCGGTCGATGCTGCCGCTGAGCAGCCGGGAGCCGAGGCAGGGCACCCCGAACCGGCCGCCTTCCTCCTCGGCGAACACGACGATCGCGAGGGGGCGGCCGGGCTGGAATCCGGTGGCGCGCAGCTCGTCGACGGCGCCGAGCGCGGCGGCGACGCCGAGGGGCCCGTCGAACGCGCCGCCGCCGGGGACCGAGTCGAGGTGGCTGCCGGTGACGACGGCGTCCGGGCCGGGTCCGCCCCACCACGCCCAGAGGTTCGCGTTGCGGTCGGCGTGGACGTCGAGCCCGCGGGCGCGGGCCTGTTCGCCGAACCAGTCCCGCAGGTCTCGCTCGGCGGGGTCGAACACGTGCCGCGAGTAGCCGCCGCGGCGCGGGTCGCGTCCGACGTCGTCGAGCTGGGCGAGCAGTGCGCTGGTGCTCATCGGTGCTCCTCGGCGCGCGTTCAGGCGGTGGGGATCCGCAGGCCGCGGTCGGCGGCGACGGTGCGGGCGCGGTCGTAGCCGGCGTCGGCGTGGCGGAGCACTCCGGTGCCGGGATCGTTGGTGAGGACCCGTTCGAGCTTGCGGGCGGCGAGTTCGGTCCCGTCGGCGACGGTGACCTGGCCGGCGTGCAGGGAGCGGCCCATGCCGACCCCGCCGCCCTGGTGGATCGACACCCAGGTCGCACCGGAGGCGGTGTTGACCAGGGCGTTGAGCAGTGGCCAGTCCGCGATGGCGTCGGAGCCGTCGGCCATGCCCTCGGTCTCCCGGTAGGGGGAGGCCACGGAGCCGCTGTCGAGGTGGTCGCGGCCGAGCACGAGGGGCGCGGAGACCTCGCCGGAGGCGACGAGCTCGTTGAACCGCAGTCCGGCGCGGTGCCGTTCGCCGTAGCCGAGCCAGCAGATCCGCGCGGGCAGCCCCTGGTGCTGGACCTTCTGCCCGGCGAGCCGGATCCAGCGCGCGAGGTGCTCGTCGTCGCCGAACTCCTCCAGCACGGCGCGGTCGGTGGCGGCGATGTCCTTCGGGTCGCCGGACAGCGCGGCCCAGCGGAACGGGCCCTTGCCCTCGCAGAACAGCGGCCGCAGGTAGGCGGGCACGAAGCCGGGGTAGTCGAAGGCGCGGCCGAAGCCGGCTTCGGCGGCTTCGCCGCGCAGCGAGTTGCCGTAGTCGAAGACCTCGGCCCCGGCGTCGAGGAAGCCGACCATGGCTTCGACGTGCTCGGCGATGGAGTCGCGGGCGCGGGCGGTGAACTCGTCGGGCTTGGCGGCGGCGTAGTCGGCCCAGTCGTCGAGTTCGACGCCGCGCGGCAGGTAGGACAGCGGGTCGTGCGCGGAGGTCTGGTCGGTGACGATGTCGGCGGGCAGGCCGCGGCGCAGCAGCTCGGGCAGCACCTCGGCGGCGTTGCCGATGACGCCGATGGAAACGGCCCGGCGTTCCCGCTTGGCGGTGACGGCCCGGTCGACGGCGTCGTCGAGGTCGGTGGCGAGCACGTCGAGGTAGCCGTGGCGGACGCGGCGCCGGGCGCGTTCCGGGTCGCATTCGACGACGAGCGCCGCGCCCTCGTTCATGGTGACGGCGAGCGGTTGCGCGCCGCCCATGCCGCCGAGCCCGGCGGTGAGGGTGAGGGTGCCGGCGAGGGTGCCGCCGAAGCGCTTGGCGGCGACGGCGGCGAAGGTCTCGTAGGTGCCCTGGAGGATGCCCTGGGTGCCGATGTAGATCCACGACCCGGCGGTCATCTGGCCGTACATCATGAGGCCGAGGGCGTCGAGCTTGCGGTACTCGGGCCAGCTGGCCCAGTTGCCGACGAGGTTGGAGTTGGCCAGCAGCACCCGCGGCGCCCACTCGTGGGTGCGCAGCACGCCGACGGGCTTGCCGGACTGCACGAGCAGCGTCTGGTCCTCGGCGAGGTCGCGGAGCTCGGTGACGATGGCGTCGTAGCTGGCCCAGTCGCGGGCGGCGCGGCCGGTGCCGCCGTAGACGACGAGGTCCTCGGGTCGTTCGGCGACCTCGGGGTCGAGGTTGTTCTGCAGCATCCGCAGCGGCGCCTCGGTGCTCCAGGAGCGGGCGGTGCGGGTGGTGCCGCGGGCGGCGCGGACGGGCCGGGATCCGGTGCTCATGACTCGTGTCCCCCTAGCTGGTGCGCGATCCGGTTGATCTCGCCGGAGCGCAGCAGCGCCTCGGCTTCGGCGATCTGCGGCGCGAGGTGCGCGTCGGGGCCGGGCCCGGGGACGCGGGTGCGCAGCAGGTCCCGCGCGGCGCCGGTGGCGGGCGCGGGGGTGAGCGGGGCGCGCAGGTCCAGGGCCCGGGCCGCGGTGAGCAGTTCGACGGCGAGGGCGGTGCGCAGCCCGTCGACGGCGCGGCGCAGCTTGCGGGCCGCGGCCCACCCCATCGAGACGTGGTCCTCCTGCATCGCGCTGGTGGGGATGGAGTCGACGGAGGCCGGGGAGGCGAGCCGCTTGAGCTCGGCGACGATCCCGGCCTGGGTGTAGTGGGCGATCATGTGTCCGGAGTCGACGCCGGGGTCGGCGGCGAGGAACGCGGGCAGCCCGTGGGAGCGGGCCACGTCGAGCATCCGGTCGGTGCGGCGCTCGGCCATGCTCGCCACGTCGGCGAGCGGGATGGCCAGGTAGTCGAGGGCGTGCGCGAGGGGTGCGCCGTGGAAGTTGCCGTTGGACTCGACGCGGCCGTCGTCGAGGACGACCGGGTTGTCGATGGCGGCGGCGAGTTCGCGCTCGGCGACTTGGTCGGCGAAGGCGAGCAGGTCGAGCGCGGAGCCGTGCACCTGCGGGGCGCAGCGCAGGGAGTAGGCGTCCTGCACCCGGCCGCAGTCGGGGGCGCGGTGGCTGGCGATGATGCCGGAGCCGGCGAGGGCGCGGTGGATGCGCTCGGCGGAGCGGGCCTGGCCGGGGTGCGGGCGCAGGGCGTGCAGCTCGGCGGCGAAGACGCGGTCGGTGCCCAGCAGCGCTTCGACGCTCATCGCGGCGGTGAGGTCGGCGACCTCCAGGAGGCCGCGCAGGTCGTGCAGCGCGAGCACCAGCATTCCGAGCATCCCGTCGGTGCCGTTGGTCAGCGACAGCCCTTCCTTCTCGGCGAGCACGACCGGCTCGATGCCCGCCTCGGCGAGCGCTTCGGCGGCGGGCCGGGTGCCTCCCGCGCCGTGCAGGACCTGTCCTTCGCCGGTGAGGGCGAGGGCGACGGCGGCCAGCGGGGCGAGGTCACCGGAGCAGCCGAGGGAGCCGTGCTCGTGCACGACGGGCACGATCCCGGCGTTGAGCATCGCGGCGAGGGCGCGCGCGGTGCCGAGTCGGGCGCCGGTGCGGCCGGTGGCGAGGGTGCGCAGGCGCAGCAGCATGAGGGCCCGCACCACCTCGGGTTCGACGGCGGGGCCGGCCCCGGCGGCGTGCGAGCGGACCAGCGCCTGCTGCAGCGCGGCGCGGCGTTCGGCGGGGATGTGCCGGATGGCGAGCGCGCCGAATCCGGTGGAGACGCCGTAGGTGGGGTCGTTGGCGGCGGCGAGCGCGTCGATGTGCTCGCGGGTGGCTTCGATGCCGCGTTCGGTGACCTCGTCGAGTTCCACGAGGGCGCCGTTGCGGGCGACGTCGACCACTTGGTCCGCGGTCAGCCGTCCCGAGTCGAGCGGGTGCGCCGGTGCGTGTTGCATTCCTCCATGTCACACGGCTCCGGCCCCGGGCAGAAGCCCGGATAGGGTCGTTCCGTCTGGTATCTCAGACAGGAGGGCGGGGGCGATGGGCGGCAGCAGCGAGGTGCCCGCGCTGCGGCGCGGGCTGGCGATCCTGACGGCGATGGCGGGCCGCTCGGGTCCGGTGTCGGCGGGGACGCTCGCGAAGGAGCTGGGCCTGCCGAGGTCGACGACGTATCACTTGCTGGCGGAGCTGGTGGCGGCCGGTTTCGCGGTGCGCCTGGCGGAGGAGCGCCGGTTCACGTTGGGGATGGCGGCGTTCGAGCTGGGCTCGGCGTACTTGCGCCACGACCCGGTGCAGCGGCAGGCGGGCCCGGTGCTGCGGCGGCTGGTCGACGCGGTGGGCTGCACGGCGCACCTGGGGGTGCTGCACGGCGGGGAGCTGCTGTACCTGGTGAAGGAGCGGCCGTCCCGGCCGCAGACGCTGGTCACGGACGTGGGCGTGCGGTTGCCCGCGCATCTGACGGCCTCGGGCCGGGCGATGCTGGCGCACCTGCCCGCGGCGCAGGTGCGGGCGTCGTTCCCGGCCGGTTTCGCGCGCCGCACCGAGCGGGGTCCGCGCACCCTGCCGGAGCTGCGCCGGGTGCTGGCCGCGGAGCGGCGGCTCGGCTGGGCGGTGGAGGACGGGCACGTGACGGCGGGTTTCGCGTCGGTGGCGTGCCCGGTGTTCGGCCCGGACCAGTGGCCCGCGGCGTCGATCAGCCTCACCTTCCGCCACGAGTGCGCGCCCGGCGGCGCGGACTGCGGGGCGACGTGGCCGGAGCTGGCCGGGCAGGTGCGGCGGGCGGCAGCGGATCTGACGAAGCTGATCGGCGGCCGCGAATGAGGGGCGCCCCGGATTCCCCTGATCATTCCGAGATCAATTGATCAGCCGACCGGGAATGGTGCGCTCGGAAATGTGCCCGGCCCCTTCCGGAGAAGGAGCCGGGCACTTCTTTCCCGCGGCGGAAAGCTAGGACTTGATCAGCCCTCGGTGTTCCCGATGGGGTTCGCCGCGGTGGAGTCGCCACCGTCGCCGCCGTTGGCCGCCGAGCAGCTGCCGGTGCCCAGGACACCGATGCCGCACAGCAGGTTCACGCCGATGCCGCCGGAGCCGCCCGAACCGCCGTCACCGGACTCGCTGGAGACGAGCGGGTCGTAGCCACCGGCGAAAGCCGCACCAGAGCCAGCGCCCAGCAGGGCGACTGCAGCGACAGCGGCGCTCACGAGCCGAGCAGAAGTACGCATGGGAATTCCCCTCGTTGTTGCCGAATCGGATCCAACCGAATCACCGGAAGATCTCGGGGGTCCCAGAACTCCCATCGGCGATCGGCCTGGAAACCATCGCACCGATCTCCGGAACCAGCATCTCCAGTAGCGCCAAAGAGGACAGATCAGGTACACCTTCGTTGGTCCCATCACTCTGCGTCCACGTTGGACTCGCACGATGCAGGGACAGGGAACCATCTCGAAAGTGAATCAGATTCGGCGAGCGACGGGACGAGTCGGGAAGATCCCGATCACAGCCCGGCCACGAACTCCTTCGCGAGGTCGGCCGGATTGGCCTTGTCGACCTCCAGCCTGCGGTTGAGCTCGGTGAGCCGTTCCGTGGTCAGCGCGCGCGAGGCCCGGTCCACGGCGGCCGCCTGCGGCGGGGCGAGGGTGCCCGCGCCCACCAGCGGGACGACGTGCTGGGCGGGGAACATGTCGCGCGGGTCCTCCAACGGCACCAGGTCGTTCGCGTCGATCTGCGAGGACGTGGTGAACAGGTTCGCGACCTGCACGGTGTCGCCGACCAGCGCGTCAACGGTGACGGTGCCCGCTTCGAGGTTGCGGATCTCCCGGAAGGTGCAGCCGTACTCCTCGGCGATGCGCTGCTCCCAGCGGGACTTCCACTCGGCGGGGGCGCCGAGCGCGAACTCCCCGCAGCGCGGCCCGAGGTCGGCCAGGGTGCGGATGCCGCTGTCGGCGGTCCGCCGGGTCACGGTGAGCACGTCGGAGTCCTCGGCCGGGGCCTGCTCCAGCACCTCCAGGCCGGGGGGCAGCTTCCGCCGCAGCGCGTCGTAGACGTCCTGCGAGGAGGTCGCCGGGTCGTTCCCGTCGACGTACTGCAGCAGGTTGCCGGTGTAGTCCGGCATCACCGACAGCTCGCCCTGGCGCACCGCGTTGACGTAGGTCTCGCGCGCCCCGATGCGGGGCTTGGTGTCGACCTCGGCGCCGGTGCCGCGCAGCGCCTCGGCGTAGATCTCCATGACGAGTTCGCTCTCGGTGAAGTCGGCGGAGCCGACGACGAGCGCCCCACCGGAACCGTCACCCGCCTGGAACGGGTCACCGCCGCAGCCGGTCAGCCCCACCAGCGCCAAGCCGGCCAACGCCAGCGCTCCCCATCGCTTCACGGCCGTGCCGCCTCTCGTCGTGGTGTTCCGGGCCCGCGTCACGACCGCCCCGCGGCGGCGGGCGCACCCGTCCGGATGCCGCGGGGGGTGAGCGCGCGGGAGAGCTTGCTCAGCAGCAGGTCGAGCAGGACTGCGAGCAGTGCGATGCACAGCGCCGCCGCGAGCGTCTGCCCGTAGTCGTAGGTCTTGATGCCCTCCAGCAGGATGCTGCCGAGACCGCCGAGACCGACGTAGGCGGCGACGGAGGCGGTGGCCACGACCTGCAGCATCGCGGTGCGCACTCCGCCGAACAGCAGCGGCGCCGCGTTCGGCAGCTCCACCTGCCACAGCTGCTGCGCGGGCGTCATGCCCATGCCCTTGGCGGCGTCGCGCACCTCGCGGGGGACGCTCTGCACCCCGGCGTAGGCGCCGGAGAGCACGGCGGGGATCGCGAGGATCACCAGCCCCGCCAGGGTCGGCACCTCCCCGATGCCCGCGATGAGCACGAACAGCGTCACGAGTCCGAGGGTCGGCAGGGCGCGCATCGAGTTGCTCAGCACGACGACGGTGGCGCCGCCGCGTCCGGTGTGCCCGATCCACAGCCCGATCGGCATCGCGATGATCGAGGCCACCAGCACCGAGAGCACGCAGTAGTACAGGTGGCGCAGGGTCTGCGCGAGCAGCCCGGTGGAGGACAGCCAGTGCTCGGGATCGGACAGCCAGGCGACCAGCTCGTTGATGATCACGCCGTTCCCCCCGCGCTCGCCCGCTGCCACGGGGTGCCGAGCCTGCGCAGCGCGACGATGATCAGGTCACCGACCATGGCCAGCAGCAGCGTCAGCACCACGCCGAGCAGGATCGGGGTCAGGTAGTCCCGCTGGAACCCGTCGGTGAACAGCCGGCCGAGCCCGCCGATGCCGATCAGGGCGCCGACGCTGACGAGGCTCACGTTGCTAACCGAGGCGACGCGCAGCGAGGTGCTCAGCACCGGCAGCGCCAGCGGCAGCTCGACGGCGAAGAACCGGCGCCGCGGCCGGTAGCCGAGGGCGGTGGCGGCGGTGACGATGTGCTCGGGCACCGAGTTCAGCCCCTCCAGCACGGGCCGCACCAGCAGCGCCGCGTTGTAGATCGTCAACGCGATCACCACGTTGATCGAGGCGGTGGCCCCGGTGCCGAGCACCGCCGGGATGATCACGAACAGCGCCAGCGAGGGGATCGTGTAGAGGATGTTCGCCGAGTTCAGCAGCGCCCCGCGCGCCTTCGGCACCCGCTGCGCGAACCGCCCGGCGGGCAGCGCGAGCAGCGCGCCCAGCACCAGCGGCACCAGGGCGAGGTAGACGTGCTGGCCGAGGGACTCCAGCAGCACCTCGCGGTTGCTGGGGCTGGCGAAGTAGTGCGCGAGCTCGTCGATCACGGCTGCTCCCCGCGCCCCGCCTCGATGACGTCGAGCACGTGCCGCGCGCCGACGACGCCGACGAAACCGCCGTCCTCGTCGACGACGACGCCGAGCCCGGACGGCGCGGACAGCGCCGCGTCCAGCGCCCCGCGCAGCGCGGCGCCCCGGGTGTGCAGCGAGCCGCCCGCGACGAGGTGCCGTTCGGCGAGGGGGCCGTCCGGGGCGGAGTCCGGCGGCAGCCAGCCGCGCGGCCTGCGCTCGGCGTCCAGCGCCAGCACCCAGCCGGAGCCGTTGTTCACCGCGGGCTCGCCCAGCGCGACCGTCTCGACGGCACCGGGGTCGAGGCCGTCCCCGTCCACGAAGGACAGCCGCCGGTAGCCGCGGTCGCGGCCGATGAAGGAGGTGACGAAGTCGTCGGCCGGTTCGGCCAGCAGCGAGTCCGGGTCGGCGTACTGGGCGACGTGCCCGCCGGTGCGCAGCACCGCGACGTTCTCGCCGAGCTTCACGGCCTCGTCGATGTCGTGGGTGACGAACAGGACGGTCTTGCCGAGCTCGCCCTGCAGCCGCAGCAGCTCGTCCTGCAGCCCTTCCCGCACCACGGGGTCGACGGCGCTGAACGGCTCGTCCATCAGCAGCACCGGCGGGTCCGCGGCCAGCGCCCGCGCCACGCCGACGCGCTGCTGCTGGCCACCGGAGAGCTGCGCGGGGTAGCGGTCGCCCAGCGAGGCGGGCAGCCCCACCAGGTCCAGCAGCTCCCGCGCCCGGCGCCGCGCGTCGCGGTGGGGGGTGCGGAACAGCCTCGGCACCGTGGCGATGTTGTCGACCACGGTGCGGTGCGGGAACAGTCCCGCCTGCTGGATCACGTAGCCGATGCCGCGGCGCAGCAGCGCTGGATCGGCGTCGCGCACGTCCTGGCCGTCCACGAGCACGGTGCCCGAGGTCGGTTCGATCATGCGGTTCACCATGCGCAGCAGCGTCGTCTTCCCGCAGCCCGATGGACCGACGAGCACGGTGATCGTGCCCTTCTCCACGGTCAGGTCGACGTCGTCGACGGCGACCGCGCCCCCGGGATATTCCTTGCGCACGGACCGGAACTCGATCAACCGAGCCCCCTCGGATCACCGACAGTCACTTGCCGACTGCCGCAAACCTGGTCGACCCTAACCCGAACGCCGGAACGCCGCGATGATCCGAGCCGCCTGCGTGATCTTTCCCCGCACCGTGCGCAGCAAGATCCCACGATCCGGGAGATCCATCACACCCGTGCCGGAGCGGGCCCGCCGCCCTCCGGGAAGCTGCTGCGCGGCTCTCGCGCTCGGCGGCGCGGTCGACGGCGGCGCGGTCGACGGCCGGCGGCCGGGGGCGGGCGCGGCGCGCGGACCCCGCGGAGAGGCCCGACGGCCGGTGCGGGGAGGACTCGTCAGGAGTCGTTGGTCAGCGGCAGCGGCCCGGTCTCCAACAGCGCCCGGAAGTCCTTCGCCGGCATCGGCCGGGAGAACAGCCACCCCTGGTAGGCGTCCACGCCGACCCCGGAGAGGACGTGGAACTGGGTCGCGGTCTCCACGCCCTCGGCCACGCACAACCTGCCCATGGCCCGCGCCATCCCGACCACGGCCTGCGCCACCGCGAAGTCCGAGGGATCACCGCCGACCCCCGCGACGAACCGCCGGTCCACCTTGATGATCTGCGCGGGCAGGTCCTTGAGCCGGGCCAGCGAGGAGTAGCCGGTGCCGAAGTCGTCCACCGCGAACCGCACGCCGCGCGCGACCAGCTCGCCCATCGCCTGCCGGGTTCGGGAGGGCAGGTCGACCAGCGCGGTCTCCACCAGCTCCAGCACGACCCGGTTCCAGTCCAGGCCGCACTCGGCGACGGTGTCGGCGACGACGTCGACGAAGTCCGCGCCCCCGGGCACCAGCCCGGCGAGGTTCACGGCGATCCCGACCTGTCGCCCGTTCGGCGCGGGCCAGGTGGAGGCCTCCCGCAGCGCGGTGCGCAGCACCCAGCGGTCCAGCTCCCGCAGCAGGTCGCCCTGCTCGGCGACGGGCAGGAAGGCGTCCGGGCTCAGCAGCCCGCGGTCCGGGTGCGGCCAGCGCACCAGGGCCTCCGCGGTGAGCACGGTGCCGTCCGAGGCCACCACCGGCTGGTAGTGCAGGGTGAGCCCGTCGTTGTTCAGCGCCTCCCGCAGCTGCCCCTCCAGGTGCAGCTGCCGGTCCGCGGACGCCATCAGCGCGGGGCTGGCCAGCGAGACCTTGCCCGCGCCGCGCCGCTTCGCCTCGAACATCGCCGCGTCGGCGAAGCGCAGCAGGTCTTCCCCGCCGGAGCCGCCGCCGCTGGGCACCGCGGCCCCGATCGACGCCGACACGCGGATCAGCTGGCCGTGCACCGGGACGGCGGTGCGCAGCAGGCCAGCCACCCGGGTGGCCAGCGAGTCGAGGCCGCCGACCGCGCTGATGTCCGAGCAGATGATGAGGAACTCGTCCCCGGACAGCCGCGCCGCGGTGCACCCCTCGGGCAGGCCGCCCTCCAGCCGCCGAGCCAGCGCCACCAGCAGTTCGTCGCCCGCGTCGTGTCCGAGGGAATCGTTGACCCGCTTGAAGTTGTCGATGTCGCAGAACAGCACCGCCACCCCGGCCGGGTCGGCGCTGCCCAGCAACCGGCCCAGCAGCTCCTTCACCGCCGCGCGGTTCGGCAGCCCGGTCAGGTCGTCGTGGGTGGCCTGGTAGCGCAGCGCCTCGGCGGCGCGGCGGCGCTCGGTGATGTCCTGGAAGACCACCAGCCAGAACCGGGTGCCGTCGTCCTGCACCGACAGCGCCACGTGCAGCTCGCAGTACACGGGTTCGCCGTCGGAGCGGATCAGCAACCGCTGCGGCACCTTCCGCCGTCCGGAGCGGGCCGAGGCGATCTCGTCGGAGGCGGCGCGCAGCCCGGAGTCCCGCTCGTCGGGATGGGTCATCTGCCGCGCGCTCATCCCGCGCAGCTGCTCCAGCCGGTAGCCGAGCAGGTCGCACAGCGCGTCGTTGGCGTCGACCAGGTGCTCGTCCTGGTCGAACAGGCCGATGCCGACGGGCGTGACCGCGACGAGGTCGGTGAACCGCTGGGTGGAGCGCTCGATGAGGGTGAGCGCGGTGCGCTGCTCGGTGACGTCCTGGGCGGTGCCGACCAGCACCATCCTGCCGTCGGGGTCGCGGATCGCGGCGCCGTGCGCGCGCAGGGTGCGCACGGCTCCGTCGCGGCGGATGAAGCGGTGCTCGATCTCCACCGATTCGAAGCGGCGGGCCAGCCCGCGCCAGGCCTCGTCGACCCGCGCGCGGTCGTCCGGGTGCACCCCGGAGAGGTAGTCCTCGTAGGTGGCGGGTTCGCCGGGGAGGTTCCCGCAGATCTCGCGCATCATCTCGGACAGCTGGGTGACTCCGGTGGCGGCGTCCCACTCCCAGGTGCCGAGCCGGGCGGCGCGCTGCGCGTCGTGCAGCTTGCGGCGCTCGTCGCGCAGCTGCCGCTCCAGCCGCCGCTGCTCGGTGACGTCCTGCACCGTGCCCTCGATGCGCTCGACGCGGTCGGCGGCGTCCCGCTCGACGCGGCCGGTGCACAGGAAGACCCGGTCGGCGTGGTCGCGCAGCTCGACCTCGACGAGCTCGCCGACCGGGGCGGAGCGCAGCCGCACCCCGAAGTCGTCGGCCTTCGGCTGGTCGTCCGGGTGCACCGCGACGATCATGTTCACGCCGTCGAAGGCGTCCGCGGCGCCGCTGGCGTGGAACTGCTCCTTGAGCACCGGGCTGTGGTAGACCTGCCCGGTGTCCGGGTAGACGCTCCAGCTGCCGACCTTCGCGATGCGCTGGGCCTCGATGAGCCGGGCGCGTTCGGCGACGACGTCCACCCCGAGCGGGCTGCCCGCGTCGGGGATCAGGTCGTCGACCTCCACCAGCACCGTGACCCGTTGCGCGGGATCGGCGGGCAGCGGCCAGCTCAGCGTTCGCACCGGCACGTCCCGGGCACCGCGCAGCAGCGCCACCGGCCCGTCGCGGACGAGGAGGTCGGCGAGGTTCGACCCGACCAGCGCGGCCGCGTCCGGAACCCCGGCCAGCCGCACGGCCTCCGGCGTGACGTGGGTGATCGTGCCGTCCGCGGCGTTGAGGATCGCTGGCGCGTCGGGTAATCCGGCGCCACCGCCGATCGGGTCCGCGTCGCCCGTTCCCGCACTCGTCGCCCCGGAAGCGGGCGTCCCGTCGTTCCGATCGGTCACCAGCACCCCTCCTGCGTAGCGGCCACCTTCACCGGGCACACGACCGAAGACCGACCATCCCGCACGTGATCGGCACCACAGCGAGTTACTGATCTGACCTTACCGGCCCGACCTCCGCCGCGGACCCGCTGGTGGGCCTTCGGACGACGTCGCCCGGACGCGGGACGTGCGACGCGGCCCCTCGTGACGCGAACGGCCGGAACCGGGCCCGCGAACAGACCACCGGGGCGCGTCGCGAACGACGCGCCCCGGTGGTCCGAATGCCCGAACGCCAGGTCTCGGGCTTACGCGGTGGCGACTCCGTCGGCGCGCGCGGCGGCGGCGACGGCGCTGATCACGGCCGGTGCGACCCGCGGGTCGAGCGGGCTCGGCACGATCTTGTCGGCGCTGAGCTCGTCGGCCACGACCTCGGCGATGGCCTCGGCGGCGGCCACCTTCATCCGATCGGTGATCATCCGGGAGTTCTCCTGCAACGCGCCCTTGAAGATCCCCGGGAAGGCCAGCACGTTGTTGATCTGGTTCGGGAAGTCGCTGCGCCCGGTGGCCACGACGGCCGCGTGCCTGCGCGCGACGTCCGGGTGCACCTCGGGGTCCGGGTTGGACAAGGCGAACACGATGGCGTCGTCGGCCATGGTCGCGACCAGCTCCTCCGGGATCTGCCCGGCGGAGACCCCGATGAGGACGTCGGCGCCGTCCAGCGCGTGCTCCAGCCCGCCGGTGATGCCGCGCGGGTTGGTGTAGCCGAGCAGCTCCTCCTTGATCGGCGTGAGGTGGTCGCGCCCGGAGTGCAGCACCCCGCGGGAGTCCAGCACGACGATCTCGCCGGCCCCGGCGGTGTGCAGGATCTCCGCGCAGGCCACGCCGGCCGCGCCCGCACCGGAGATCACCACGCGCAGCGAGCCGAGCTCGCGGCCCACGACCTCGCACGCGTTGCGCAGCGCGGCGAGCACGACCACGGCGGTGCCGTGCTGGTCGTCGTGCATGACCGGGCAGTCCAGCGCTTCGATGAGGCGGCGCTCCAGCTCGAAGCAGCGCGGCGCCGCGACGTCCTCCAAATTGACCGCGCCGAACGAGGGGCGCAGCCGCACCAGGGTCTCGACGATCTCGTCGACGTCGGTGGTGTCGAGCACCAGCGGAATGGAGTTGAGCCCGGCGAAGGTCTTGAACAGCGCCGACTTGCCCTCCATCACCGGCAGCGAGGCCCGCGGCCCGATGTCGCCGAGGCCGAGCACGGCGGTGCCGTCGCTGACGACGGCCACCAGGTCCTGCGTCCAGGTGTAGCGATCGGCGAGGGTCTGGTCCGCGGCGATCGCGCGGCTGACCTTGGCGACGCCGGGCGTGTAGGCGATCGAGAGGTCGCGCGCGCTGTCCAGCGGCGCGGTCACGTCGATCCCGAGCTTGCCGCCCTCGTGCGCGCGGAAGATCTCGTCGTCGGTGAGTTCCGCTCCGCTCGCGGGAGCGGGGGTGGTGTCGTTCACAGTGGTCACGGCGTCCCTCCTTGTGCCATGGCCTGCGAAAACCGGGCTGCCCCGGATTTCGCAGCGAAAGGGTGGTCCGTCCACCCGGGCGACGCGCTCATCGGGCGGCCGGTCGGTACCGGCGGAGCGACGGGCGTCGGGACGACCGGCGCAGGATGCCCTGGTGCGGGCACCGCGCCGGTGGACGCTGCGGTCCGGCCAGTCTGCCAGCGCGATCCGCGCGCTGTCAGCGACCAGGGTCACAGACTTGATCGAGCAGGCCGGAACCAGCCTCCGCGATGTCCGGCGAGAAGTTGCCGGACGCGCACGTGCTCCCGTTTTTTCCCGGATCGGCCCGCCGTGCGCCGCGCCGCCGCCGGGCTTCTAGGCTGCTGGCCGTGCAGGTTCGCTCCCTCGAGATCCCCGGGGTGCACGAGTTCACCCCGAAGTCCTTCCCCGACCACCGCGGACTGTTCGCCGCGCCGTTCCAGGAGGCCGCGTTCGTGTCCGCGACCGGCCACCCGATGCGGCTGGCGCAGACCAACCACAGCGTCTCGGCGCGGGACGTGATCCGGGGGGTGCACTTCTCGGACGTGCCGCCGGGCCAGGCGAAGTACGTCTACTGCCCACGCGGGTCGATGATCGACGTGGTGGTGGACGTGCGGACCGGCTCGCCGACCTTCGGGCGGTGGGTGGCGGTGCGGCTGGATTCGGTGGAGTACCGGGCGCTGTACGTGGCGGAGGGCCTGGGACACGCCTTCGTCGCGCTGGAGGACGACACGGTGATGAGCTACCTGTGCTCCACCCCGTTCACCCCCGCGGCCGAGCACGGCATCAATCCGCTGGACCCGGAGCTCGGGCTGCCGTGGGCGGAGCATCTCGCGGGGGAGCCGGTGCTGTCCGAGAAGGACTCCACCGCGCCCACCCTCGCCGAGGCGGCGGACCGGGGTTTGCTGCCGGACTACGAGGCCTGCCTGCGCCGCTACGAGCGGCTGCGCGCGGGCTGAGCCGCGCTCCCCGGGCGGAGCGCGCAGCTGATGTTCGGGCAGGAGCCCTCGGCCAGCACCCGCTCCGCGAGCGCGGTGATCGTGCCGACCGGGTTCACCGCGGTGGAGCCGGGATCGGCGACGTGGCGGTCGCGGTGCCCGCGCCCCCGGCCGTACCGGTCGCTGGTCTTCCCCCAGCACGCGGCCGCCGAGCGGGTGGTGGCTGAACCGGTTCTCGCGCGCGGGCGTCGCCGACAGGTCGCGCCTCGCCGGCGCGGTTGATCCGGTCGAAGACCGTCCTCGTCACGGCGATCGAGAGCTGCACCCGGGATTCGGTCCAGCGCGGCCGGGCCGAAGCGGGGGCGGAGCCGTGCTCGACGCGCCCGCGCCCGGGGTTGCGCGCGGTCGCCGGGTGGGAGCCGGCCCGATCTCGATCCCGGCGCACCGGCGCGATCCCCGCGAGCACCGGGCGACGCGGTCGTCGTTGCCGAGCGCACCAGCTGCCGCGGTTGTCGTCGCGGCGCTGAAGATCGCGCCGGCGCCCGACCTCCGGCAACGGGGTCCGCACGTCGGCGGCGTCCAGCCGCGGGGCGGTGGTGGCGCGGCGCGGCCGGAGCCGACCACGACGGCGGGCACGCGGACGCGGCCGACCGCGCTCCCGGGGCGGGTGGTGGCGGTGAGGCCGAGCGGGGCTGCCGCCCGAGCGGGCGCGGCGCAGCCGGAGCAGGTGCCCGCGGGAGGCAGTCGTGACGCGGAACGACGGGGTCGGCACGCACCGTTCGCGCACCCGGCGCCCGAACTGAGCGAACGGGCATCACTCCGGCCGGAGCCGACGTGGGCTCGGCCACAACCGCCACGTCGCCACCCCGAGCACCGCGGCGGGCCCCAGCTCCCGCGAGTCCGTGGTGCCGAACGGGTTGTCGCCCTCCACGTGCCAGCCCCCGCCGTCCCGGCGCACCGCTCGCTTCACCGACAGCTGCCGCGGCCGCGATGCCCAGCGCACGAGCACCACATCACCTGCCCGCGGCCGGGCCCGCGGCCGCACCACGACCACGTCCCCGTCGCGCAGCGCCGGGACCATCGACGCGCCCCGCACCCGCACCCGCCGCCACCGCCAACGCCCCGGTCCGGACACCGCTCACCCCTCTCGCCCGCGCGATCTCCAGCGGTCCCTCCGCCGCGACGCACGAGATCGTCACGAGTAGGGTCACGAACGTCGGAGCATCCACTGTCAGGGAGGAACGATGGGTCTACTGTCCCGCATCCTCGGGCCGCGCCTGGAGGCGACCGCGCACTGCGATCTGCCGTGCGGCGTCTACGACCCGGCGCAGGCCCGGATCGAGGCCGAGTCCGTCAAGGCCGTGCAGGAGAAGTACCAGAACAACGAGGACTTCGAGTTCCGCACTCGCGCGATCATCATCGCCGAGCAGCGCTCCGAGCTCGTCAAGCACCACCTCTGGGTGCTGTGGACGGACTACTTCAAGCCGCCGCACTTCGAGAAGTACCCGCAGCTGCACGAGCTGGTCAACAAGGCCACCAAGGCCGCCGGGGCGACCGGCACCAAGGGCTCGATGGACCCGGCCAAGGGCCAGGAGCTGCTGGACTACATCGCGGAGATCGAGAAGATCTTCTGGGAGACCAAGCAGGGCTGAGCCCGCTCGCCGACGGCGCCGTCCGCGCGGAACCCGCGCGGCGGCGCCGTTCGCACGTCCGGACCCGGCACCTGCGGCGGCCGCGGACCGGCGCCTAGACTCCTCGCGTGGGGGAATCCGGACGACACGAGATCTTCCTGCTGCGCCACGGGGAAACCGAGTGGTCCAGCAGCGGCAGGCACACCGGCCGCACCGACATCCCGCTCACCGCGCGCGGCGAGCAGCTCGCCGTCGCGGCGGGCCGCGCCCTCGCCTCGCTGCGCGGCGACGGTCCGATCACCGCGCTGGCCAGCCCTCGCGCCCGCGCCCGGCGGACGGCGGAGCTCGCGGGACACCCCGCCGGGGTCGAGCCGCTGCTCGCCGAGTGGGACTACGGCGACTACGAGGGCCGCACCACCCCGGAGATCCGCGAGGACGTGCCGGAGTGGACGGTGTGGACCCACCCCGTCCCCGGCGGCGAATCCGCGGCGGAGGTCACCGGGCGCGCCGACGCGCTGCTGGCCCGCCTCGCCGGGGAGCTGAGCCGCGGGGACGTGCTGCTGACCGGGCACGGCCACTTCAGCCGCGCCCTGATCGCCCGCTGGCTCGGCCTGCCCGTCACCGAGGGCGTCCGCTTCGCCCTCGATCCCGCCGGGATCACCGTGCTCGGCCACGAGCGCGGGGTCCCGCAGCTGCACCGCTCGAACGTGCCCGCGACCGCGGGCTGATCCGGAGGACCCGCCCCTTGTCCCAGCACGTCATCCGCCCGGTGGCCGAGCCCGACGTCCCCGCCGTGGTGCGGCTCGTGCACGCCCTGGCGGAGTACGAGAAGGCCCCCGACGAGTGCCACCTCACCGAGGAGGCCCTGCACCGCGCCCTGTTCGGCGACTCCCCCGCCCTGTTCGGGCACGTGGCCGAGGTGGGCGGCGAGGTGGTGGGCTTCACCCTGTGGTTCCTGAACTTCTCCACCTGGCACGGCAGCCACGGGATCTACCTGGAGGACCTGTTCGTGCTCCCGGAGCACCGCGGCTCGGGTCTCGGCAAGGCGCTGCTGCGGACGCTGGCGCGGGAGTGCGTGGCGCGCGGCTACGCCCGGCTGGAGTGGTGGGTGCTGGACTGGAACGAGCCCGCGATCCGGTTCTACGAGTCCGTCGGGGCCCGCGCCATGGACGAGTGGACGGTGCACCGGCTCACCGGTGAGGCGCTGCGCTCCTTCGGGAGCTGATCGGGCCACCAGCCGCCCGCTGCCGCCCCGGGGGCGTCTCCGGGGATGTTCGCGTGCCGCCGAGGCGTCCGGGTCCGCTCAGCGCATCTCAGCGCCGCCCGCGCGGCCGCTGTCGCCCGGCCGCGCGGCACGGCCCGCGTTCCGCGCGAGGACGGGGCCGAAGCGCTCAGGCCCCGCCGGAGCCGATGCCGTCCCGGCCGTAGAGGGACCACTCGCGGCCCTGCTTGCCGAACATCAGCCACAGCACCACGACCGCCGGGACGCCGACCGCGAAGCCGAACAGCGGCTGCCCCGAGGGGCCGATCGCGTACCAGGCGATCCCGATCAGGATCAGCTGCAGCAGCAGCGCCGGCGTGCGCGCCCAGTGCCTGCCGCGCCACATGCCGATCCCCGCGGCCAGCACCGCCAGCGAGACGAGGCCGAAGTAACCGGCCTCCGCGAAGGTGTCGGTGCGGTCCAGCGTGTTCACCCCGCCCAGGTCGGGCGCCGTCGTGCGCACCAGCAGGGCGGCGACGAAGGCGAGGCCGGCCACCGCTTCGGCGATGGTCAGCACGGCGGCGACGCGCACGGTGCGCGGAGGAGCGGAGGGCGGCACGGCGGCATCGCCTTTCGAACTCGGGACTGCTGCGGCACAGGTCACACCCGGCCCGGCGAGCGGCGCTGCCCCCGCCACCACCGGTCGTGACTCTGCGTGTGCGCTTGCCAGGGTAATACCGCCCGAACGCCGCATGGCTCGGGCCGGGCGCGGGCGCGAAGATCGTGCCATGGCGGATGCGGCGGTCGTGGGCTACGGGGTGTCCCACCGATCGGTTCCGCGTTCCGCTCCGACCGGCTCCTCGCACGGGCGCGCTCCGGGGTTGCGCGCCACCGCGGGACCGGTGCCGCAGGTCGACGACCGTGCCTGGACGGGCGCACCACGATGCGGGGCGGCAGCGCGACGCGCCGCCCGCGCGGTGCCTCAGCCCGCCGCCGGTGCCAGTCGACGGGGACCGCTGCGTCCCCGCTCCTCCCGCGCCACCGACCGGGAGAGGAGACCGCCGCTCAGCTGACCGTCGACCCGCACCCTGCGAACGGGCGGAGACGTCTCCCCTAAGCTGCAGGTCGTGCGCGCCGTGCTCATCGCCAATCCGCAGGCGACCTCGACCACCGCGGCCACGCGGGACGTGCTGGCCCACGCCCTGAGCGACGTGGTGAAGCTGGAGGTCGCGCCGACCCGCTACCGGGGACACGCCGCCGAGATCGCCCGCGCGGCGGTGGCCGAGGGCGTGGACCTGGTCATCGCGCACGGCGGCGACGGCACGGTCAACGAGGTCGTCAACGGGATGCTCACCGATGCGACACCCGGGCAGCCGCCGTCCGGGGGACGCGCACCGCTGCTCGGGGTGGTGCCGGGGGGTTCGGCGAACGTGTTCGCCCGGGCGCTGGGCCTGCCGAAGGACCCGGTGGAGGCCACCCACCGGTTGCTGCTGGCCATCGCGGCCGACACCAGCAGGCTGGTCGGGCTGGGCCGGGCCAACGACCGGTGGTTCACCTTCAACGCGGGCGTCGGCTGGGACGCGGACGTGGTCGCCGAGGTGGACCGGTTGCGCGGCCGGGGCCGCGAGGTCACCCCCGCGCTGTACGCCCGCACCGCGCTGAGCTGCTACTTCCGCGTTTCGCGGCGGGCTCCGCAGATCACCGTCCGGGTGGACGACGAGCCGCCGGTCACCGGCCTGCACACCGCGTTCGTGGCGAACACGGACCCGTGGACCTACCTGGGTTCGCGGCCGATGCGGATGAACCCGGGGACCACGTTCGACACCGGGCTGGGCGTGTTCTCGCTGCGCGACATGAACGCTTACGCCGTGTTGCGCTACATCGCGCAGATGCTCCGCGGCAGTGCGAAACCACACGGAAGAAACGCGCTTCGGCGTGCCGATGTCGGCCGGATCCACGTAGCCTGTCAGGAGCCGTTGCGCCTCCAGGTCGACGGCGACAACCTCGGTGAGCGCTCGGTGATCGAGTTCGTCTCGGTGCCGGACGCCCTGCGGGTCGCTGTATAACCTTCTCGTAACGGAGCCCGGTCGCTGATCGACGGCCCCGCACGTGACCAGCGATCATTCGAAACCCCAGGTCAAGAGCTGTCGATCTTTCAGGTGAGTTGGCTCACGCGGTCAGATCGAACTCTTGACATCACGGCAGTTCGTGAAAGCATTCACAAGCACACGGACTCCGTGAAAGCATTCACAAACACCCCGAACGAACTACCGGCGCGCCGTGCGCGCGCCTAGCGAGGAGCAAAGTAATCATGGACTGGCGCCACGATGCGGTTTGCCGTGACGAGGACCCGGAGCTGTTCTTCCCCGTCGGGAACAGTGGTCCTGCGCTGCTGCAGATCGCCGAGGCGAAAGCCGTGTGCCGGCGTTGCCCCGTTGCCTCCGAGTGCCTGGCGTGGGCACTGGAGAGCGGCCAGGACGCCGGTGTCTGGGGCGGCATGAGCGAGGACGAGCGGCGTGCCCTCAAGCGTCGCAGCTCGCGCACTCGGGTGGCTCGCACCAACGCCTGAGCACCTGACCTGCTGTCAGCGTAGTGGGTCGGCCGAAGGGCATCCGGCCGACCCCTCGCTCACCCCCCGGGCGACCCGACACGGCGGTCGTCGAACAACAGCACATCCCCGATGAGAAACAGGGGTCGACCAGCGTCGATCTCACCAGGCGGCCCACCCGAGGCGCGCCCGGTGAGTGGACCGACCCCCGAGGCGGGCACCCCGCAAGGCCCGCCGATCTGATCGACGCGCTTGCGGCGCCAGGGCTTCAGCGGCGGTACTTCAGCGGAACGCGCAACACGGCTTCCGTACCGCGCTGCCGGCCCCGACCGCGCAAGCTCAACGAACCCCGCAGCTCCGATTCGACGAGGGTTCGCACGATCTGCAGGCCGAGACGTTCGGCGCGCTCGAGGGAGAAACCCTTCGGCAGGCCTTGACCGTCATCCGAGATGACGACGTCGAGCCAGCGCGCCGAACGCTCCGCCTGCACCACCACCTCGCCGCCGGTCCCCTCCGGGAAGGCGTGCTCGAAGGCGTTCTGCACCAGCTCGGTCAGCACCATCACCAGCGGTGTCGCCAGTTCGGCGGACACGACCCCGAACCGGCCCTGCCTGCTGACCTTCACCCCGGTCTCGGCGACCGCGACGTCGCTCATCACCGGGATCACCCGGTCCACGACGTCGTCCAGGTCGACGCGCTCGTCCACCGACATCGACAGCGTTTCGTGCACCAGCGCGATCGACGTGACCCGGCGCACGGACTCGTCCAGCGCCAGCCTGGCCTCCGAATTCCCGGTGCGTCGCGACTGGAGGCGCAGCAGGGCCGCGACGGTCTGCAGGTTGTTCTTCACCCGGTGGTGGATCTCGCGGATCGTGGCGTCCTTCGACATCAGCGCCCGGTCCCGGCGCTTGACCTCGGTGACGTCGCGCACCAGCACCAGCGCGCCCGCGACCTGCCCGCGCGGTTGCAGCGGCAGCGCCCGGAACAGCACGGTCGCGCCGCGCGCCTCGGCCTCCATCCGCATGCTCGGCTCGCCGGAGACCGCGCGCCGCACCCGCTGCGCGACCTCGTCCGCGTCGAACGGATCCGACAGCAGCGACCGGGTCAACGGCGCCAGCTGCACCCCGACCAGGTCGGCGGCGTGTCCCATCCGGTGATAGGCCGACAGGGCGTTCGGACTGGCGAACACCACGGTCCCGGAGGCGTCGACCCGGATCAGGCCGTCGCCGACGCGCGGACTCGTGTGCACGTCCGGCGCCGGTTCCGGGGTCGGGAAGGTTCCATCGGCGATCATCTGGCAGAGGTCGGCCGCACTGCCCAGGTAGGAGATCTCCAGCGGGCTCGGCACCCGCGGCACCGCGAGGTTCGTGTCCCGGCTCAGCACCGCGACGATCTCCCCGTCCAGCTTCACCGGAATCGTCTCGCGCCGCACCGGCACGCCCAGGTGCCAGCGCGGGTCCTCCTCCCGGCAGATCCGCCCCTCCAGCGCGGCCCGGCGCAGCTGCGGGTGCTCCCCCGGGGTGACCTCGGTGGAGACCACGTCCTCGGGGTGCGCGGTCGGCGCCGTCGTCGGTCTGGCCTGCGCCACGCACAGGAAGCGGTCGTGCGGCTCGCCGTCCGGCCCGATCGGCACCCACAGCAGGAAGTCGGCGAACGACAGGTCCGACAGCAGCTGCCACTCCGCGACGACCAGTTGCAGGTGGTCGGCGGCGGCTCCGGACAGACCGGTGTGCTCGGCCAGCAGGTCACTCAGCGTCGACAAGGCGCTCCTTCGCTCGGGATCCGACGACCGCGACGAGGTCACCTTCCCGCACGACGTCGCCGACGCGCGCGGACACCGCGACGCCCGTGACGTCGGCCACCACCTCGGCGCGGATCTCCTCGGCCACGATCTCCGCTTCGCGACGGGCCCGGTGCGGGTCCGTCCACCAAGGAAACCACGGCCCGGGCCACCCCACGGCGGCAGGTGGCGCACGTGCGAAACTAGGCAGCCAGATCTCTGCGAGAGACCAGAATCCCCGCCCCCGGCCCGGCCGGAGCGGTGGGGCGACGTGAGGGAGGGGTCATGGGAAAGCGTTCCCGCAAGAAGAAGGACCGGCGCAAGAACAAGGCCAACCACGGCAAGCGCCCCAACGGCAGCTGACGTGACGGCGCCGCAGCGCGTGGAAGAGCCCCGGACCTGACATCGGTCCGGGGCTCTTTCGCGTTCGGCGGAGCTAGTCGGGCGAGGAAGTCCGCTTCTTGGCCCGCACCTCGACCGAGGTGCCCTCGGGCCCGCGCTCGATCGTCACGTCGGCCTGCCGCAGCACCGTCTCGCGAATCGAGCTGCGCAGCCGCTCCCTCAGGTCCGACGGTGCGTGCTCCCCACCGCACTTGCGGTGCAGCAGCTCCTTGAGGTGTTCCTCGAGCCCGTAGTGCTCCAGGCAGCTCCCGCACTCGTCCAGGTGCTCCTGCAGCGCCTCGCGTCGCGCCTTGTTGCACTCGTTGTCCAGGAACAGCCACACTTCGGCGAGCACGTCCTCGCAGGACGCCTCGTCATGTCCTCCACACGTCACGAGGTGCTCACCTCCTGCTTTTTCTCCCTGAGGAAACCGCGGTCGCGCGCCACGTCGGTCAGCATGTCGCGCAGCTGCCTGCGGCCGCGGTGCAGCCGCGACATCACCGTACCGATGGGGGTGCCCATGATCTCGGCGATCTCCTTGTAGGCGAACCCCTCCACATCGGCCAGGTAGACGACCATGCGGAACTCCTCGGCCAGCTGCTGCAGCGCGTTCTTCACGTCCGAGTCGGGCAGCCGGTCCAGGGCTTCGACCTCGGCGGAGCGCAGCCCGGTGGAGGTGTGGTTCTCCGCCTGCGCGAGCTGCCAGTCGGCGATCTCGTCCGTGGGCTGCTGCTGCGGCTGGCGCTGCCGCTTGCGGTAACCGTTGATGTAGGTGTTGGTGAGGATCCGGTACAGCCACGCCTTGAGGTTCGTGCCCTGCTTGAACGACTTGAACGCCGAGTAGGCCTTCAGGTACGTCTCCTGCACGAGGTCCTCGGCGTCGGGCGCGTTGCGGGTCATCCGCAGCGCCGCGCCGTAGAGCTGGTCCAGCAGTGGCATGGCGTCCCGCTCGAACCGGGCGACCCGCTGCTGCTCGGTCTCCTCGACCTGGTCCGTCACGGCGGCCACGCCTGCCGTGCCGGGTTGATCCGGGGTGTTGGCCACCGGGTTCCTTTCCCGCCGCCAGGAAGAGGAGGCTGCTGGCGACGAACCCATGCCGTCCTGCGCATGGACCCACTTGGAGGATACCCGGCCGAGGCCCCGCTCACCTGCGTTGGAGCGCTCAGGCAGGTCCCGCTGCCGTTCGAGTACGCATGTGTTCGTCAACTCCGTCACGGCCGGTCCAACGCGATCACGACCGCGCGTATTCCCCGTTCTAAGGTCGACGCATGGCAGGCAGAGGCACCCCGGCGACCGCGCTGCTGGCGCGGCGGCGCATCACCCACCAGGTGCACGCGTACGAGCACGACCCCCGCGCGGAGTCCTACGGCCTGGAGGCCGCCGAGGCCCTGGGCCGACCGGCGGAGCAGGTGTTCAAGACGCTGGTCGCCGACGTCGACGGGGCGCTCGCGGTGGGCGTCGTGCCGGTCACCGGGCAGCTCGACCTCAAGGCGCTCGCCGCGGCCCTCGGGGGCAAGAAGGCGAAGATGGCCGAGATGAGCGCCGCCGAGCGCGCGACCGGTTACGTGGCGGGCGGGATCTCCCCGCTGGGCCAGAAGAAGCGGCTGCCGGTGGTGCTGGACTCCTCGGCCGAGACGTTCGCCACCATCCTGTGCAGCGCCGGGCGGCGCGGGCTGGAGATCGAGCTCGCCCCCGGCGACCTGGTGCTGCTGCTGGACGCGCGGGTCGCCGCGATCGCCGCCTGACCCGGCCCGGGGAGTCAGTCCAGCGGCTGGTCGAGCAGGCGCAGGACCTTGGTCAGCCATTCCCCCGCGGCGCGGGCCACCGCGTCCGCGTCGGCCTTGAGCGCGTGGTCGCCCGGCACCAGCACGACCTCCCGCCGGTGCGCGGGCTCGGGCCGGCCGAAGGCGTCCCGCTCGCCCTGCACGACGAGCACCGGGGCGTCGACGGCGTCGAGCTCGGCGAGCCGGGACTTCTCCGGCTTGCCCGGCGGGTGCAGCGGGAACGCGAGGCACAGCACTCCGGCCGCGGCCCCCGCCTCGGCGGTGCGGCAGGCCACCCGCGCGCCGGAGGATCGGCCCCCGAACAGCAGCGGGAGATCGGGGAACCAGCGCTGGCCGAGATCGTCGGCCACGGCGAGCCACGCCGCGTCGAGCTGGCGCGCCGGGGCGGGGGCCCTGCGCCCCGCGACCCGGTAGGGCTGCTCGACGAGGGCGACGTGCGCACCGGCTTCGGTCGCGGCGCGGGTCGCGGCCACCAGGTCGGGTGCGGCGATCCCGCCGCCCGCGCCGTGGCCCAGCAGCAGCGCGGCCCGGCCCTCCTCCGCGCAGTGCAGCTCGGCCCGGGCCGGGCCGTGCGGGGTGTCGACCTCGACGCAGGTCATGAGTCGAACAGCGCCCCTTGCTCGGCGGGCTCGGGCAGCGGATCCACCGGGTCGAGCAGCCCGGGATGGTTGTTGCGCATGGTGTTCACCTCGGGGGACACGGTGCTGAGCACCAGTTCGTCCAGCACCGCCGGATCGGGGGCGAGCAGCTCGCCCGCGTCGGTGCGCGCCGGGTCCAGCCACGCCGACCACGCCTCGCGCGGCAGCACCAGCGGCATCCGGTGGTGCACGCCCGCGAGCTCCCCGACGGCCTCGATGGTGACGACCGCGCAGGTCACCAGGGGCGGCGCGGTGCTGCTGGGCGGCCACCAGGCGGAGAACACCGCGGCCATCGCGAGGCTGGCACCGTCGCGGCGCGCGCACAGGTGCGGCTGCCTGCGTCGGTCACCGGGCTTCCACTCGTACCAGCCGGTGGCGGGCATCAGGCAGCGCCGCCGGGCGGCGGACTCGGCGTAGGCGGGCTTGGTGGTGATCGTCTCCGCCCGGGCGTTGATCATCGGTGGACCGCTGGTGGTGTCCTTCGCCCAGGTGGGCACGAGTCCCCAGCGCACCGGTCGCACGCTGCGCTCGGTGCCGGTGGCGGTGGCGCGCTCGACGACGATCGGCACCGTCCTGGTGGGCGTGACGTTGTAGTCCGGCGCGAGCAGCCCCTCGGCGCGGTCCGCGGCGCCGAACTCGGCGGCCAGCGCCGCCGGATCGCGCCGCACCGCGTAGCGACCGCACATCAGCATTCACCCCGCGTTCCGAGCACGGTCCAACGCTACCGGCCCCTCCCCCGGGTCCTGCCGGGCGAGCAGCTCGGGGCCGTTGTTGCGCACGTCGTTCACCGCCGGTGACACCGGGCGCAGCTCCAGCCCGGCGAGGAGCTCCGGGGCGGGCCCGAGCAGCCCCTCGACCTCGTGGCGGTCCGGGTCGAGCCAGTCCGCCCAGCGCTCGGCGGGCAGCACCAGCGGCATCCGGTCGTGCACCTCGGTGAGCGCACCGACGGCGGCGGTGGTCAGGACCGAGCAGGTCACCAGCGGCGGGTCGTCGGCGGTGGCCCGCGGATCGCGCCAGACCTCCCAGATCCCGGCCATCGCGAGGCTGGCGCCGTCCGGGGAGGTCATGAAGTAGGGCTGCTTGCGGTCGCCGTCGCGCCGCCACTCGAACCAGCCGTCGGCGGGCAGCAGGCAGCGGCGGTACTTCGCGGCGGCGCGGAACGCGGGCTTGGCCGCCACCGTCTCCGCCTTCGCGTTGATCATCCGATTGCCGATCTTGGGGTCCTTAGCCCACTTCGGCACCAGTCCCCAGCGCATCAGCCGCAGGCCCCGCTCGGTGCGGTTCGGATCGGGTTCGCCCGCGGCGTCGCGGGGATGCCGCTGCACCACGACGGGCACCTGCCGGGTGGGGGCCACGTTGTAGTCGGGGCCGCCCGCCGCGCCGCCGGTGGTGTCGGCGGCGGCGAACTCCGCCGCCAGCGCCGCGGGGTCCTTCGTGGAGGCGTACCTGCCGCACATGCCCTGGTCACCTCCGCCGCTCCGGCCGGCCGGGACCTTCCCCGCACCGGGACACCATCGTGGCAGCACCCACCGACGACGTCGAACCACCGCGTCCGGCCCCGACCGGTTGAGCGGGGGCGAATGCGGGATCATGGGGGCATGACTCAGCTCTGGCCAGCACCGGTCGCGGCGGGCCCGATCCGCGCCACCGTTCCCGTCCCCGGCTCCAAGTCGATGACGAACCGGGCCCTGGTCCTCGCCGCGCTCGCCGACGGCCCGTCCGTGCTGCGTGCCCCGCTGCGCAGCCGCGACACCGAGCTGATGGCCGCCGCGCTGCGCTCGCTGGGCGCCGGGATCCGCGACGGCGAGCACGGCGAGTGGCTGGTGGAACCAGCCGCGCTGCGCGCCCCGGCGACCGTGGACTGCGGGCTGGCGGGCACCGTGATGCGGTTCGTGCCACCGGTCGCGGCGCTGGCCGAGGGCCCGGTCTCCTTCGACGGCGATCCGCAGGCGCGGAAGCGGCCGCTGGACACCGTCCTCGACGCCCTGCGCGACCTCGGCGCGGAGATCAGCGGGACCGCGCTGCCGTTCGAGCTGCGCGGCACCGGCGCGCTCGCGGGCGGGGTGGTCACCATCGACGCCTCCGCCTCCTCCCAGTTCGTCTCCGGGCTGCTGCTGTCGGCGGCGCGGTTCGAGCAGGGGGTGACCGTGGTGCACGACGGCCCGCCGGTGCCCTCCCTGCCGCACATCGACATGACCGTGGCGATGCTGCGCGCCGCCGGGGTGGAGGTCGACGACGAGCGGCCGAACACCTGGCGGGTGGCACCCGGCCCGATCCGCGCGCTGGACCTCGAGATCGAACCGGACCTGTCCAACGCCACCCCGTTCCTGGCGGCCGCGGCGGTCACCGCCGGCGAGGTCGTGGTGCCGGGCTGGCCGGCCGCGACGACGCAGGCGGGCGACGAGTTCCGCGGCATCCTCGCCGAGCTGGGCGCCCGGGTCGCGCTGGACGGCAACGGTCTCACCGCCACCGGGCCCGCCGAGCTCGCCGGGGTGGACGTCGACCTGCACGACGTCGGGGAGCTCGCGCCGACCGTGGCGGCGGTGGCCGCGCTGGCCGCCGGGCCCTCGCGGCTGCGCGGCATCGCGCACCTGCGCGGGCACGAGACGGACCGGCTCGCCGCGCTGGAAGCGGAGATCACCGGCCTCGGCGGTGATGTGGAGCAGACCGAGGACGGGCTGCTCATCCGCCCGCGCCCGCTGCACGGCGGCACCTGGCACTCCTACGCCGATCACCGGATGGCGACCGCGGGCGCCATCCTCGGGCTCCGCGTGCCGGGGATCGAGGTGGAGGACATCACCACGACCGGCAAGACGATTCCCGACTTCCCCGGCATGTGGTCGGCGATGCTGGGCCCGGTGGTCTGATGGGCCGCCGCGGCTGGCGCGACCTCGACGAGTCCGACGTGCGGGTGCGGCCCGGGCGCGGTACCCGGCCGCGCAGCAAGCTCCGCCCGGAGCACGCCGGCGCCGCCGCGGCGATGGTCGTCGCCGTCGATCGCGGCCGCTGGACCTGCGCCCTCGACGGCGACCCGGACCGCCTGGTCACCGCGATGCGCGCCCGCGAGCTCGGGCGCACCCCGGTCGTCGTGGGTGACTCGGTGGACCTGGTCGGGGACACCTCGGGCCGTCCGGACACGCTGGCCCGGATCGTGCGGGTCGCCGAGCGCAGCAGCGTGCTGCGCCGCACCGCCGACGACACCGATCCCTACGAGCGGATCGTGGTGGCGAACGCGCAGCGCCTGGTCATCGTGGCCTCGCTGGCCGATCCGCCGCCGCGCACCGGGCTCATCGACCGCTGCCTGGTCGCCGCCTACGCGGGCGGGCTGACCCCGGTGCTGTGCCTGACCAAGTCGGACCTGGCCGCGCCGGACGAGGTGCTGGAGACCTACTCGGCGCTGCCGCTGCCGATCGTGGTCACCCACATGCGCGAGCTGCACCAGGAGCTGCGGGAGCAGCTCACGGGCCGGGTGTGCGCGCTGGTGGGGCATTCCGGGGTGGGCAAGTCGACGCTGGTGAACGCGCTGGTGCCGCACGCGGAGCGGGCCACCGGCGAGGTCAGCGGCGT
Source organism: Saccharopolyspora antibiotica (assembly GCF_047200635.1). NCBI lineage: Bacteria > Bacillati > Actinomycetota > Actinomycetes > Pseudonocardiales > Pseudonocardiaceae > Saccharopolyspora > Saccharopolyspora antibiotica. The sequence continues at coordinate 31,366 of NZ_JBJZOI010000036.1, forward strand.
CGGCAAGGGCAGGCACACCTCGACCTCGGCGGTGGCGCTGGCGCTGCCCGGCGGTGGCTGGGTGGTGGACACGCCGGGCATCCGCTCCTTCGGCCTCGCGCACGTCACCGCCGACGACCTGATCAGGGCGTTCAGCGGTTTCGCGGAAGCGGCGGAGGAATGCCCGTCGAACTGCGGGCACCTGGGTGGTGGGGACGATCCCGAGTGCCACCTCGACGCCTACGTGGCCGAGAGCGGCGGCGAGGAGCAGCTGCGCTCGCTGCGCAGGCTGCTGCGTTCGAGGGCCGGCCGGGACGACTGACCGCCCGCCCGGGTGGTGCGCGTCGCGGACTCCACCCCGGCGAGCGGGCATCCGGGGCATCCGGGGCCTCGTCGGCGCGATCGGTGCCGGTGCGCACCGCACGCCGTTGCTAGCGTCGGCTCCGGACGCCCCACCTCGTTCCCCGAGCAGCCGACGAGGAGCCCGCCATGCCCCGAGTCCGCGCCCGCACCTCCCCGACCGCGATCGTTGCGGCGGCACTGCTCTGCCTGCTCGCCGCCTGCGCCCCCGCGCCCGGACCGCAGCCCTCCGCGCCCGCCGCCGCACCGGACCCGCGCCCCTCCGCCGAGCCGCTGCTCACCGATGTGCTGCGGCGCATCGACGAGCAGCGCAGCGTGCGCAGCAGCGTGCGCGGCGACCTCGGCTTCGTCGGGGAGCTCTCCGGGGAGGCGCAGGTCCGGTACGAACCGGGCCGCGCCGACGTGGCGTTGCGCGGCACCACCCGGCCGGCGGCGGCGCGGGCTCCGCAGCCGGTGGAGCTCGCCGTGATCGACGACGTCGGCTACCTCAAGTCCCCGCTGCTGCGCCCGGAGCCCGGCAGGCCGTGGCTGCGGCTGGCCACCGACGGCACCGACTTCGCGGCGCGGCTGCTGGCACCCGCCCTCGGCCAGGTGCGGGACGCGGCCGATCCGCGCGCCACGTTCACCGGCGTCGAAAGCGCGACGAAGATCGATTCGGTGGTGCCGGACGAGGTGGACGGTGTGCCCGCGACCCGCTACGGCCTGCGCGTGCTCACCGGCCCGGCGGCCGAGACGTCCGGCGAACCGCAGCGGTCCCGGATGCGGCGAGCCGCCGACGCCGGGCAGGCCGAGCTCGGCTACGACCTGTGGCTCGACGAGCGCGGGCTGCCGCTGAGGTTCGCCGCCACCCAGCAGGTCGCTCAGGCCGGGCAGGTGTCGCTCACGTCGACCTACCGGGACTGGGGAGCCCCCGTCGAGATCGAGGCCCCGTCGGCCGAGGAGGTCGGCAGGCTCCCCAGCGGCCGGCCACCGCGCTGAGCCGGGTTTCCCGAATGCCCCACATCGGGGTGAACCGCGCTGCTAGCTTCCTCTGACCGACACTGATCCAGGGGAAGGAAGTTCCGTGCGCCGCACGAGCATCGCAGTGTGCACCGTCGCGTTGACCGCGACCTTGGGGGGCTGTGCGCTGGGCCAGTCACCGGGCGGTTCCGCCGAGTCGGGTTCCGGTGATTCCGCCAGCCAGGGCGGCGTCTTCGGCGACCTCGACGGGCTGGTCTCCGCCGCCTCCTCCGCGATGGAGGAGAACAAGTCCTACAAGCTGAGCATGACGGCCACGCTCGGCGAGGCGGGCGGGATGCAGTCCGACTGCCAGGTCGACGCCGCCCGGGAAGCGATGAGCTGCACCGGGAGCACCGGCGAGACGATCATGATCGACGGGGACACCTACCTCAACAGCCCGCAGCTGAACTCGCTCGGCGGTGAGCCGGGCAAGCCGTGGGCGCGAATCGCGGAGGACAGCCCGGCCTCGTCCGTCAACGGTGCTCAGACCGCGGCCCTGTCCGAAGCGGGCGACTTCCGCAAGCTGCTGCCGGAGGGTTCCCGGTTCACCCCGGGCGGCACCGAGACCGTCAACGGCGAGGAGACCACCCGCTACGACGTCGTCACCGACGTCAACAAGGTCATCGCCACCGCGGAGGAGGGCATCGTCAAGCAGAGCTACGAGATGCTGCTGCGGGGCGGCATCACCGAGCTCACCCAGACCGTGTGGGTCGACGAGGAGGGGCGGCCGGTGAAGGTCGAGCAGATCACGCCCCCGATGACCATCTCGGGCCAGCGGATCGGCGAGTCCACCACCACGCTCTCCTACTCCGGGTGGGGCGAGCCGGTCTCGGTGGCCGCGCCCGACCCCTCGCAGGTGCGCGAGTTCACCATGCCGGGGCTGCCGCAGCCTCCCGGCTGATCCGGGGTCGGCCGGGGCGCGCGGTGCGCCCCGGCCGTCCGGTCACATCAGTTCCAGCAGGAACGGGACCTCCTGCGGTGCGTACCAGGACAGCTCGTGGTCCTCGGCCTCGCCCTGCACGAACTCCGCGTCCGGATCGCCGAGATCAGCCGAGTCGATCACCTCGGCGGCCGCGCGGACCGCGTCCTCCGCGTCCGGCGAGTCCATGTGCACCGCCGCGACCTTCTTCCACGGCACCGGCCCGGACAGCCGCACCACCGCGTGGTCCAGGTCCGGGCGCAGCGTCGGTTCCGCGACGTCGGCGGAGATGACCACGCGGCGCAGGTCCGCCTTCTCGTCCTCCGCTCGCTCGCTCGCGATGAGCCGCAGCGAGGCGCGGGCCGCCTCCCGCATCGCGGCGTACTCCAGCTCCTCGGTGTCCCCCGCGGCGTAGGACTCCCGCAGCGCGGGGGTCAGCGCGAAACCGGTGCCGCTGAGCGGCTGCAGCTGCTCGTCCTCCACCAGGCCGCGCAACATGCGCACCGTGGCGGGCAGGTAAACCCTCATCCGTCGACCGTCCCGATCATCTCTTCCACCGACTCCCCGATCATGGCCGCGAGCACGTCCACGTCGGCCATGGCATCCCGGTCCCCGTTCAGGCCGAAGTGCACCCCTCCGTCGTAGGAGGTCACCCCGATCGCCAGCGACTGGTTCTTCGCCAGCGGCACCACCGGGAACATCTCCGTCATCTTCGCGCCCGCCGCGTGCAGCGGGACCTGCGGGCCGGGCACGTTGGTCACCAGCACGTTGAACAGCCGGTCCGAGAACTCGTTCGCGACCCGCGCCCCCAGCGCGTGCAGCGTCGGAGGTGCGAAGCCCGACAGTCCCACGAGCGCCTCCGCCGCGACGGACTGGCCCGACTCGGCGTGCGCCCGCAGGGCGTGGCTGATGTGCTGCAGCCGCAGCACCGGGCTCGGCTCCCCGACCGGCAGGTCGACCAGGTAGCCCGCGACCCGGTTGCCCGCGGGCGCGGTGACCTCGTCGGCGTCCGCCCCGCGCACCGAGACCGGCACCATCGCGCGCAGCGTCGTCGAACCGGACACCACCTCACCGCGGGAGAGCAGCCAGCTCCGCAGCGCGCCCGCCAGCACGGCCAGCACCACGTCGTTCACGGTGCCGCCGTGGGCTTGCCTGATCGACCGGAAGTCGTCGAGGCGGGCCCTCGCCACCGCGAAGCGGCGCTGGGTGGACGTCGGCGCGTTCAGCGGCCCGCCCGGGGCGGGGACCGCTGCCGCCCGCAGCGCCGAGGCCAGGCCGCCGAGGGCGCCGGTCAGCTTCCGCACGGTCGCCGTCGCGTCGGCCACCGCGGAGCGGACGTTCTCCACCACCTCACCCGGACGGGCCACGGCTTCCGTCACGGCCTCCAGCACGAGCTGCCCGGGGCTCGGTTCCGGACGCGGCATCCAGAGGTCCTCCGCCTCCAGATCCGCCGCGTCCACCGCCTCGTCGAAGATCACCTGACCGATGTCGATGGCGCCCCCGCCGTCGATCATCGCCTGGTGCGTCTTCGTGATCACCGCGACCCGGCCGCGGGACAACCCCTCCACGAGGTACAGCTCCCACAGCGGCCGGTTCGGGTCGAGCTTGCGCGACATCAGCCGGGCCACCAGGTCGTGCAGCTGCTCGTCGTTGCCCGGTTTCGGCAGCGCCGAGCGGCGCACGTGGTAGGTGATGTCGAAGTCCTGGTCGTCCACCCACACCGGCCGCGCCAGCTTCCCCGGGAGCTGGCGAACCTTCTGCCGGTAGCGCGGTACCAGCGCGAGCTTCCGGTCGATCATCGCGAGCACCGTGTCGTACTCGAAGCCGGCGCGGGATTTGCGGAACACCGCCACCCCACCCACGTGCATCGGCGTCGTGTGGTCCTCGAGGTACAGGAACGAGGCGTCGAGTGCGGAGAGGCGATCGGGCATGTCCGCGATACTGGCACACCGGCCGGGTCGCCCGGTCCCGCTGCGCCCGGGCGGTCCCCGGAGGACTCGCGGCGCGTGTGACACTGAACCCGTGACCAGCACTACCTCTCCCAAAGACCGGTTCGTCACCGTCTACGGCCGGAAACCGGTCCTGGAGGCGCTGTCCGACCTGGACTTGCGCGTGGACAAAGTGATCATCGCGGAAGGGCTCGGCGGCCCGGCGATCAACGAGATCAAGGAGGCCGCCGCCGACCGGGCCGTGAAGGTGCAGCGGGCCAGCGCGCACCGGGTGAAGGTCCTCGCCGGGAACGGGCGGCACGATCAGGGCGTGCTCGCCGACGTCGTCGCGCGCAAGATGCGGCCGCTCGTGGACGCCCTCGACGATCCGGCCACCGCGCCCCGGCAGGTGCTGCTGCTGGACGGGCTGACCACGCCCGCGAACGTCGGGATGATCCTGCGGACCGCGACGGCCGCCGGGATCGACGGCATCGTGGTGCCGCACCGCGGCGTCGCCGGCCTCGACCCGCTCGTGATCAAGGCCTCCGCCGGAGTCGCCTTCCACGCTCCCGTGCTGCGGGCCGCGACCGCCTCGGACGCGGCCGAGATGCTCACCGACGCCGGCTACCCGTTGTACGCGCTGGAGGCCTCCGGGCCGGAGACCCTGTTCGAGGCCGAGTTCGGCCCGCGCGCCGCTTTCGTGCTCGGCAGCGAGACCGCCGGGCTCTCCGAGGAGGTGGACGCGCGCATCGCGCAGCGCCTCAGCATCCCGATGCGCGGCGGGGTCGAATCGCTCAACGTCGCCAGCGCCGCCGCCGTGCTCTGCTTCGAGCTGCTCCGCCGTCGTGGTGGGTGAGGTTGGTGGTGGGGGCCCCGTCCGGCCCGGTGTGCTCACCGGGCCGGGCCGGGACCCGCTTCGGGATCCGGTTCACCCGGGGACCGGGTTTGGTTCCGCGGTCGAGCCCGGTGCGTCGGCCGGCGCATGAGGTCTGATCCAGGCCCCTGGGGGATGTGTGGTCAACGGGGCCCGGTGGCCCGGTTGGCCCAAGAGGAGGGGA
>NZ_JBJZOI010000037.1:0-31729 GCF_047200635.1 Saccharopolyspora antibiotica
GCCCCCCCCCCTCCCCCCCTTCCCCCCCCCCCCCCCCACCCCGGTGTCCCCGCGCAGCGAGCTGACCTCGCTGCAGTTCGCGGTCTTGCGGAAGACGGCCACCGCGCGTCCCCACTCGGAGCCGATCGTGCACAGCGGGAGGTCGCGCTCGTAGCGCCAGCGGGGAGCGCCGGTCGCCGGATCCCGCCCGAGCACGGTGCCGCCCTCCCCGGTGATCGCGGTCGAGCGGGCCACCACCGGAACAGGGGTGGCGGGGCTCGGCGCGCGCCACAGCTCGCGCAGCGCGGCCGGGACCCCGGCGGGGGCGGGCGCGGCGGGAAGGCGTTGGGCGGCGGGCTCGGAGACCGTCGCCCGGGCGTCGCTGCGCCACCAGACGACGCCGACGGCGACCACCACGGCCACCAGGATCAGCGCCACCGCGACGAGATCGGACCGCGTCCGCCGTTCCGGCCGTACCACTGCGCTCCTCACCAGGCGGTCTCGGTCAATGCTCGACGGCTCCTCGGAGGGCGGTTTCGCCGTCCGGGCACCGAACCGAGCCTAGCCAACCCGCCGCGATCAACGGGCCGCCCGGTCACCGGGCGCCCGCCGTTCGCGTCCGGGCTCAGCCCGCGGCGGTCTCGCCTCCGCCGCCACCGCCGCCGCCACGACGCCTGCGGCGCCGCTTGCGGGGCTGGTCGCCGGTTTCGGCGCCGCCCTCGGACTGCGGGCTCGCCTGCTCGGCGGGCTGCGCCGCACCGCTCTCGGCACTGCCCCCGCCCCGGGTGCGCCGCCGCTGCCGGGTGCGCCCGGCCGGACGGGTGTCGTCGTTGGACTCGCTGGGTGCGGACTCCCCGGAACCGCTCCGGGTGCGCCGGCGGGGCTTGCGGGTGGAGTGCTTCGCGTCCTCGTCCGGCTCGGCGCCGAGGCCCGCGCGGGTGCGCTTGGACAGCGGCAGGCGGCCCGTTGCGTCCGCGGGGATGCCCAGGTCCTCGTAGAGGTGCTGGGAGGTGGAGTAGGTCTCCACCGGCTCCGGCTTGCCCAGGTCCAGGGTCTCGTTGATGAGCTTCCAGCGGCTCTCCTCGTCCCAGTCGACGAGGGTGATCGCCACGCCCTCCCGGCCCGCGCGGCCGGTGCGGCCGATGCGGTGCACGTAGGTCTTCTCGTCGTCCGGGCACTGCAGGTTGACCACGTGGGTCACCCCGGCGACGTCGATGCCGCGGGCGGCGACGTCGGTCGCGACCAGGGTGTCGACCTTGCCGGAGCGGAAGGCGCGCAGCGCCTGCTCGCGAGCGCCCTGGCCGAGGTCGCCGTGCACGGAGGCCGCGGCGAACCCGCGCTCGGCGAGCTCGTCGGAGAGCTTCTGCGCGGTCCGCTTGGTCCGCGTGAAGATCATCGTGAGACCGCGGCCCTCGGCCTGCAGGGCCCGGGCGAGCAGCTCGGACTTGTCCATCGCGTGCGCCCGGTAGACGAACTGCTTGGTGCGCTCGTGGATGGCGTTCGCGTCGGCCTGCTCGGCGCGGATGTGCGTGGGCTGCTTGAGGAAGGTGCGGGCCAGGGTGATGATCGGGCCCGGCATGGTCGCGGAGAACAGCATCGTCTGCCGCTGCTCGGGAACCATGTTCAGGATCCGCTCGATGTCCGGCAGGAAGCCGAGGTCGAGCATCTCGTCGGCCTCGTCCAGCACCAGGCCGCGGACCTTGCCGAGCACCAGGTGCTGCTGCTCGGCCAGGTCCAGCAACCGGCCAGGGGTGCCGATGACCAGGTCCACGCCCTTCTTCAGCGCGTCGATCTGCTGCTCGTACGGGCGGCCGCCGTAGACGGCGAGCGTGCGCACGCCCAGGTGCTTGCCCGCGTCGGTGAGGTCGCGGGCGACCTGCACGCACAGCTCGCGGGTGGGCACCACGACGAGCGCCTGCGGCGTCCCGTCGCCGGGCACCTCGATCCGCTGCAGCAGCGGGACGCCGAAGCCCAGCGTCTTCCCGGTGCCGGTGCGGGCCTGCCCGATGAGGTCCTCGCCGCGCAGCGCCAGCGGCAGCGTCAGCTCCTGGATGGCGAAGGTGTGGTGGATGCCCGCCTCGGAGAGGGCTCGCACGATCTCCTCGCGGACGTCGAGCTCGGCGAAGGTCGGGGTCTCGGGGACGGCGCTCTCCGCGTGCAGCGGGGTGGCGCCCTCCTCGACGGTGGGGGAGCCGCTCTCGCTGTGCTCCAGTTCGTGCACGTGCTCGCTCGTGGAGGCCTCGGGGGCCTGCTCGTTGCTGAGGGTCAGAGTGATCGCCTCTCTCAGTACCGGCGCGCTGCGGCCGAGTCTCGGCCGATCGCGGTGACTTCCTCCGGCATGGTGGCCGCGTGGGATCCGCGGCCGGCCGCGTTGGTCGCGTGCCGCATGCTCGTGGTCACCGGTGCGATGGTCGCGCGCCCCTGTTCGACCAGCGGTGTGTCCGCTGCTGTTTCGGTCGGCATCGTGGTGCGGCTCACGCCGTCTCCCGTGTCGCCGGCCGCGGCCGGGCACAGGTGGCGCCCGCGCCCAGGTCTCCCGCACGGACCCGGGCGACCGGCTGCTCACGGGGTGGGACCGTGGCCCGCATCGAGCCCTGTCGGGTCCCAGCGCGGGGAGGAGGGTCCACTGCCGGTTGCCTGATGCCTGATGGCTTCTGCGAGCGCAAGGATACCTGGTCGACAGCCGATCGAGGTCGCCGATGTGCGATGAGCTTCGCGGAAGGTCCCGCGGAGGCGGTGCCCGGCACCGCTGCGGGTCGTCACCGCCGCGCGTGCCACCCCCTCCCGCGAGGCGAATCGGCTCCCGGGACGCCGGTTAGGCTGCCGGGTATGAGCCAGCCCGACCCCGCCACCGCCGGACCCGCCGATGACGCCTACGCCGAGGGGGTCGTGGACCTGCTGGCCGCGCTCGCCTACGGCGAGCTGTCCGCCTTCGACCGGCTGGCCGAGGACGCGCGCACCGCGCCGACGCTGTCCGGCCGCGCCGCGCTGGCCAGCATGGCGGCCGCCGAGATCGGCCACTACCGGAGGCTGGACGAGGCGCTCGCCGGGCGCGGGGTGGCGGTGGACGAGGTGATGGCGCCGTTCGCGGCGCCCTTCGACGCCTTCAACGCCTCCACCGCCCCGCACTCCTGGCTGGAGTCGCTGGTCAAGGCCTACGTGGGGGACGGCCTGGCCGCGGACTTCTACCGCGAGGTCGCGGAGTGGCTGGACGACTCGACCAAGGCCCTGGTGCTCGACGTGCTCGCCGACACCGGGCACTCCGCGTTCGCCGAGCGGGAGGTGCTGGCGGCCTGCGCCGACGACCGCTCGCTGCGGGACAAGCTGACCCTGTGGGGGCGGCGGCTGCTGGGGGAGGCGGTGACGCAGGCCCAGCGGGTCGTGGCGGAGCGCGACGCGCTCGCCGAGCTGATCATCCGCGGCTCCGGGGACCTCACCGGCATCGTGGCGCTGTTCCGGCGCCTGCAGAACAACCACACCAAGCGGATGGCCCGCCTCGGCCTGGGCTGATGTTCGCCACCGGCGAAGGCGGGCGCGGCCCGGGCTGGGATAGCCTTCTGCGGGTACGCATCGGTTCTGCGAGTTTGTGGAGGTCAAGCGTGGAGGTCAAGATCGGCGTCGTGGACAGCCCGCGTGAGCTCACCGTGGCCAGCGGTCAGTCCTCGGCCGAGGTCGAGTCGCTGGTCGCCGACGCGCTGAAGACCACCGACGGGGTGTTGTCGCTCGCCGACGAGAAGGGGCGGCGCTACCTGGTGCCCGCCGCCAAGCTGGCCTACGTCGAGATCGGTCCCTCGGAGTCCCCGCGGGTCGGCTTCGGCGTTCAGTGATCCACCGCGGTGCCCCCGGCCGGACTCGTTCCGCCGGGGGCACCGTCGCGTTCGGGGCCGGTCAGAACGGCGGTCTGCCCAGCCCGGTGATGCGGTAGCGCTGCCAGGGGTCCGGGTCTGCGAGCGTGCCGACGGCCTCGCCGCGCGGGGTGCGCAGCACCACGTCGGTCCGGCGCCCGTTCGCCAGCTCGGCGACGCCCTCGTCGGCGGCGACCCGGCCGTACCAGTGGAAGCGCCCGTCGATGGGCTGGAAGTGCCCGCGCAGCAGCACGCGCACCGCGACCTCGCGGTCGGCCGTGAACAGCACCGCCTCGCCCGCGTACTCCTCCGCCGGGCCCGGTTCGTCGAGTTCCCGCGCCTCGGTCATGCCCGTCCTCCCCGCTCCGCGTCGCTGGCTCCGCCCGGCTCGTCGTCGGTGACCAGCCGGAGCCCGGTGAGCAGCTCCAGCGGTTCGTCGGGGTCGATCACGATCCCGCCGGAGCGCAGCACGCCGTCGATGGCGTGCCAGATGATCCGGGCCAGGTAGTCGGTGAGGTCGTCCCGGCTCATGGACTGGCGCTCCAGCCACCAGTCGCCGCTGGCCTGCACCATCCCGACCAGCCCGTGCGCCCAGGCCTCCACGCCGCCGGAGTCCAGGCCCAGCGCGCGCAGGTACTGCCCGAGCAGCCGGGACAGCGAGTTCGCGATCTCGGTCTTCTCCGCGCTGACCGGGTCCGAGCGCACCGGCTTGTCGGCGAAGGTCCGCCGGACGACGAACCGGTAGAGGTCCGGGTACTGCTCCAGCACGCCGAGGTAGGTGCCGATCATCCGGCGAATCCGCTCGTTCGGGCTGCCGTCGGCGGCGATCTCCGGCGCGAGCCGGTGCATCAGCAGGTCGGTGCCCCACTCGCCGACGGCCACGTACAGGTCGCTCTTGTCGTGGAAGTGCCGGTAGAGCACCGGTTTGCTCACCCCGGCCTCGGCGGCGATCTCGTCCATGCCCACGTCCGCGCCGTGCTGGCCGATGGCGCGGACGGTGGCTTCGACGAACTCGGCGCGGCGGGCCTGGCGGTGCTCCCGCCAGCGCTCGCGGCGCGCGTCGGCGCGGTCCGGGGTGGCGCGGTCCGGTTCCGGACCGGTCCGGGCGGCCTTGACAGGTCGGGTGCGGTAGCTCACGCTACCCAAGGTAGCTGTTACTTCAAGTAACATGCAATGCCGGGAGTGCCGCAGCCCTCGGGAAGCCGTTCGGGGAAGGACCATCATGAGCAGGACCGCGCAGGTCAAGGACCGGGAGCAGACCGCGGCGCGGTTGCTGAGGTCGTCGGCGAAGAACAGCTACGACCCCGAGGTGGACATCGACTGGGACGCGCCGCTGCTGGACGACGCGCCCTACATCCCGCTGCACCGCAGCAGCCTCTACGGCACGTCCCTGTGGGACCGGCTCGACGACGCCCAGCGCATCGAGCTCACCAAGCACGAGTTCGCGAGCATCGCCTCCAACGGCCTCTGGTTCGAGGTGCTGCTGATGCAGATGCTGCTCAAGCAGTTCTACGACGCCGACCCGCGCACCGAGCACGCCCAGTACACCCTCACCGAGATCGCCGACGAGTGCCGCCACTCCACGATGTTCGGCAAGGCCGTGCGGCGCGTCGGCGCCCCCGCCTACGGTCCGGTCCCGCTGCTGCGGCAGGGCGGCCGGGTGCTGCCCGCCGTCCTCAAGGGGCCGTCCGCCTACGCCTCGATCCTGGTCGCGGAGGAGATCCTGGACCGCTTCCAGCGCGACCAGATGCACGACGAGTCGGTGCAGCCGCTGGTGCGCATGGTCAACCGCATCCACGTGATCGAGGAAGCGCGGCACGTGACCTTCGCCCGCGAGGAGGTCGTCCGCGGGATGGCCGAGTGCGGACCCGTCGAGCGGGCCTGGCACCAGTACTGGACCGCGCTGGTCTCCTACGCGATCTGCTTCAGCCTGATCAACCCCCGGGTCTACGCGGCGGTCGGGCTGCGGCCCCGGGACGCGCACGCGGCGGCCTGGCGCAACCCGCACTTCCAGGACACGCTGCACTGGGGCGGGGAGAAGATCATGAGCTTCCTGGACGAGGTCGGCCTCGTCGGCAAGCCCGGGATGACCTTCTGGCGCAAGTCCTTCCTCCTCCGCTGAAACCTCCCCAGAACAGGAAGCGCACCATGACGACCCTTCCGGCCCGAGACACCTTCACCACCGGCGACGGCGTGCGGCTGCGCGTGCGCGAGCACGGCCCGGCCGACGCGGCGACCACCCTGCTGCTGGTGCACGGCTGGACCCTCAGCTCGCGCACCTGGGACCGGGTGGTCGAGGCGGTGCTCGCCGAGGCGGACGTGCGGGTGCTGCGGTTCGACCTGCGCGGGCACGGCGACTCGGAGCCCGCACCCGCCGGGACCGCCACCATCGAGCGTTGCGCCGACGACCTCGCCGAGCTGATCGAGCAGCGGGTGCCGACCGGGCCGGTGGTGCTCGCGGGGCACTCGATGGGCGGGATGACGATCATGGCCCTGGCCGAGCGGCACCCGGAGCTGTTCGCCGGGCGGGTGGTGGCCGCCGGGCTGGTCGCGACCTCCAGCGGTGATCTCGTTGCGCCCTCGCTCGGACTGCCCGCGCCGGTGGCCGCTGCCGCGAACGCCGTGGAGCGCCGGTTCCGCGGCCTGCTGGAGGCCTCCCGGGGCAGGCGCCTGAGCCGGAGCTCCCGCGCGCTGCGGCCGGCGATGCGCTGGCTGCTGTTCGGGGCGCGCCCGGACGCGGCCGCCGTCGCCGCCACCGCGGAGCAGGTCGCGGGGTGCCACCCCTCGAACATGGCCGGGTTCCGGACCTCGCTCGCCGGGCACGACCGCGCGCACGCGCTCGCGGCGCTGCGGTCGATCCCCGTGGCGGTGTTCGCGGGCCTGAGCGACCGGCTGTGTCCGCCGCCGCACGCGCGGCGGATCGCCGCCGAGCTCCCGGACGCGGAGCTGCTGCTGTACCCGCGCGCCGGGCACATGCTCCCGCTCGAGCGCGCCGACGAGGTCGCCGCCCGGATCACCGCCCTGCTCCGCGCCACCGCCCGGGCCTGAACCTGCGGGACGACGGCCCGCTCACTCCGCGCGAGCGGGTGGGCGGGCCGTGGGCGCGGGTCGCGGTCAGCCGTTCTGGAGGGGGAACCCGGACAGGCCCTTCCAGGCCAGGGTGGAGATCAACGAGATCGCCTCGTCGCGGCGCACCGAGTCCGTCTCGTCCAGCCAGTAGCGGGCCGTCACCTGGCTGAGGCCGACCAGGCCGAAGGCCAGCAGCCGGGCCCGCTCCGGATCGAGCCCGGCGTCGGCGGTCACGGCCTCGGCGACCGCGTCCACGCAGCGCGACAGCGCCCCGTCCACGGCCTCGTCCACCGCGGTCTCGCCCCGGAGGTCGGACTCGAAGACAAGCCGGAACGCCTGCCCCTCGCCGTCGACGAACTCGAACAGCGCGCCGACCGCGGCCCGCACCCGCTGCTTGTTCTCCGGGGTGCTCTCGATGGCCTCGTGGACCCGGCGCACCAGCTCGTTGCCGTGCGTCTCCACCAGCGCGAGGTAGAGCTCGAGCTTGCCCGGGAAGTGCTGGTACAGCACGGGCTTGCTGACACCGGCGTGCTCGGCGATGTCGTCCATCGCGGCCGCGTGGTAACCGTTGGTCACGAACACGTGCTGAGCCGCCGCGAGCAGCTGCGCCCGGCGGGCGTCGCGGGGCAACCGGACGCCTCTGCTCGGCTGCGCGGTCTCCGTCATGCCTGCCTCCAACCGTCCTTCCACGACGCTCGCTGGATATCCAGCCGGGGGAGCCCAACCTTACTCGCCGGTAGAGCGGGCACTCGACCTCGTCCGGCCGCTGGTCGCGCTCGATGCGGCGGGGACACCCGCGGTGATCGCCCGAGCCCCGAAACGGGTGATCTTCGTCGGGGTGGCGAAGCGGACCGCCCGCACCTGCGCTGACCACGATCGCGTTGTGGCACGCTTGTACCGTGCCGCGCCCTCCGAGACGATCCCGTGACGCCGCCGCAGGTCGCTCGGACGCCGCGGACGGCGCCGGGACCTCGCGCGCGCGGCGCGGGCCACGGCCGGGTGAACCGCTCGCCGCTTCCTGGCGGCCGCTGGAGGACTACGACCTCGACGATGAGCCGGAGCGCCCACCGCGCCGCCGCACCTGGTCGCTCTACGGCTGGCGGATCTACGCGGTCCCGCTGCTGGTCGTGGTGACCGCCCTGGCCGTGTTCGAGTCCGTCGACCCCGGGGCCGAGCAGGTCGCCGGCGGCGGCGCGGGGGCCTCGCACCTGCAGGCGCCGAACGTGCCGGAGGCGCCGGTGGTCACCGAGGCACCGTCCGGGCAGACCTACGACCCGAGCATGTTCTCCGCCGAGCTCCCGCCCGGATCTCCGGTGCCGGAGGTCGGTGGCCGCACCTTCGACGTGCTGCCCGGGGCCTCGCCGAAGGTCGGCCGCGGCGACGACCTGTACCGCTACACCGTCGAGGTCGAGGTCGGAGTGCGGCTGGAGGAGGGCAACGACTCCTTCGCCCGGCTCACCCAGCAGACCCTCGCCGACCCGCGGAGCTGGACCAACCCGGAGGCGGGGAACATCGCGCTGCAGCGGGTCGACGGCTCGGCGTCCCCCGACTTCCGCGTGACGCTGGTGAGCCAGAACACCGCCCGGGAGATCTGCGGCTACGGCAGCGGGCTGCCGTTCGACACCTCGTGCCGGATCTCCGACCGGGTCTACATCAACGCGGCCCGCTGGGTGCGCGGCGCGGTCGCCTTCGAGGGCGACATCGGCACCTACCGGCGCTACGCGATCAACCACGAGGTCGGCCACGTGTTCGGCAACGGCCACGTGCCCTGCGGGCGGCAGGGCGGGCTGGCACCGGTGATGATGCAGCAGACCTTCAGCACCGCGAACAACGAGCTGCACGAGCTGAACCAGGCCGTGCCCCAGGGCACCGAGATCCCCGCCGACGGGTTCGTCTGCAAGTACAACGCCTGGCCGTTCCCCGTCGGCGGCTCCGGGCGCTGAACCCGGACGTGCTTCCCGCCACGTCTTTCTCGGATGGTGGGATTGATTTGGGAGCCGGGAAGACGATCGGCCACTCTGGCGTTGCACCGTCCGCACCCCGCGCGGCTCCGGCCGATCCGGGCGCGAACGCTCGTCATGTCCCCGCGTGCGCGGGGAAGGGCGAGGTGAGGACCACTGAGGAGGAGCTGGGAGATGTCCGGCGATTCAGCCCAGGCAACGACGCTACCGCCGCTCGTCGAGCCGGCGGCGGAGTTGACCAAGGAAGAGGTCGCGCGCTACAGCCGCCACCTGATCATCCCGGATGTCGGGATGGACGGGCAGAAGCGGCTGAAGAACGCGAAGGTCCTGGTGATCGGGGCCGGCGGGCTCGGCAGCCCGGCGCTGCTGTACCTGGCGGCGGCCGGGGTCGGCACCATCGGCATCGTCGAGTTCGACACCGTCGACGAGTCGAACCTGCACCGCCAGATCATCCACGGCCAGTCCGATCTGGGCAGGCCGAAGGCGGAGTCGGCCCGCGACTCCATCGCCGAGATCAACCCGTTCGTCAAGGTCGACCTGCACCAGGTGCACCTGTCCTCGGACAACGCGCTGGACATCTTCGCCGGCTACGACCTGATCCTGGACGGGACCGACAACTTCGCGACCCGCTACCTGGTCAACGACGCGGCGGTGCTCTCCGGCAAGCCCTACGTGTGGGGCTCGATCTTCCGGTTCGAGGGCCAGGTCAGCGTGTTCTGGGACGAGAAGGGCCCGAACTACCGCGACCTCTACCCCGAGCCGCCGCCGCCCGGGATGGTGCCCTCCTGCGCCGAGGGCGGCGTGCTGGGCGTGCTGTGCGCGTCCATCGGCTCGGTCATGGTCACCGAGGCGATCAAGCTGATCACCGGCATCGGCGAGCCGCTGCTCGGCCGCCTGATGATCTACGACGGGCTGGAGATGAGCTACCGCACCGTCAAGATCCGCAAGGACCCGGACGCCGAGAAGATCACCGAGCTGATCGACTACGAGGCGTTCTGCGGCGTGGTGTCGGACGACGCGCAGCAGGCGGCCGTGAACAGCACGATCACCCCGCGCGAGCTCAAGGACAAGTTCGACCGCGGTGACGACTTCCAGCTGATCGACGTCCGGGAGCCGCACGAGTACGAGATCGTCAAGATCGAGGGCTCCACGCTCATCCCGAAGGACCGCATCCTGTCGGGCGAGGCGCTGGCCGAGCTGCCGCAGGACCGGCAGATCGTGCTGCACTGCAAGTCCGGCGGCCGTTCCGCCGAGGCGCTGGCGGCGCTGCACAAGGCCGGGTTCTCCGACGCCGTGCACGTGGGCGGCGGGGTCCTCGGGTGGGCCAACGAGGTCGACACCAGCCTGCCGACCTACTGATCCGAGCCCGCCGGGCGGCGACGCCTGGTGAGCGCGTTCGCGCCCGGCCCGGTTCCCCCTCGGGGAGCCGGGCCGGTCCGCGTCCGCGACGGATCACGATTCGTGCCGGGCCATGATCTGCGGAGCGCCTGACCCCCATTCGGGGATCTCCGATGTAGCGTCTGCGCCGTGACTGGAACTCCGGAGCCGCCCCCGCCGCACGTGCGCGCGGCGTTCGGTGCGCGCGGGGAAGACGCCGAACTGCTCAACGGCGGCGTCGCCTGGCGTTGCGGTGAGGTCGTGCTCAAACCGGCCGCGAACACCGCCGAAGCCGCCTGGGTGGCGCAGACGCTGGACCTGCTGGAGCCGGACGAGGTGCGGGTCGGCAGACCGGTTCGCTCCACCGACGGCCGCTGGGTCGTGTCGGGCTGGTCGGCGAGCCGCGACATCACCGGGCGGCCCGAGCCGCGCCACGACGAGGTGGTGGCGATGTCGCTGCGGCTGCACGCTGCCAGCAGCGTGCTCACCCGGCCGCGGTTCATCGAGGCGCGCCAGGACATCTACGCCCTGGCCGACCGGATGTCCTGGGGCGAGGAGGACTACCCGCTGCCGCTGGACAAGGGCGGTCGGCTCTACGACGTGCTCGCCGGGTCGCGGCGCCGGACCCAGCTGCGCCCGCAGGTGGTGCACGGCGACCTGTTCGGCAACGTGCTGTTCGCGGGCAACGCGCCGCCCGGGATCATCGATTTCGCCCCGTTCTGGCGGCCCGCGGAGTGGGCGGCGGCGGTCGCGGTGATCGACGCGCTGTCCTGGGGCGGCTCGGACGCCGCGATCGTGGAGCGCTGGTCGCACCTGACCGACTGGCCGCAGGCCCTGCTGCGGGCCCTGCTGTTCCGGCTCGCGGTGCACGCGTTGCACCCGCGTTCGACCACCGCCTCCCTCGGTGGTCTGGAGCACGCCTCGCAGATGGTGCTGGAGGTGCTCTGACCCCGGAGGCCGGCGGGTGTGACGATGGTCGGATGACTGCCGAGGACACCGAACCGCTGCGGGGCAGCACCATCGGCGTGACCGCCGAGCGCAAAGCCGCCGAGCTGGGCGCGCTGCTGGCCCGGCGCGGCGCCGAGGTGCGCTACGCGCCCGCGATGCACACCGTGCCGGTCGAGGACGACGGCGAGCTCACCGCGGCGACCGAGGCGGTGCTCGCGCGCCCGGTGGACTACGCGGTGGCGGTGACCGGCTCCGGGTTCACCGGCTGGCTGGACGCGGCCCGCGCGGGCGGGCTGGGGGAGCGGCTGATCGAGCACCTGGGCGCCGCGAGCCTGCTGGCCAGAGGAGCCAAGGTGCGCGGGGCGATCCGCGGCGCCGGACTGGTCGAGTCGTTCACCGCGCCCGCCGAGGAGGTCGCCGACGTGCAGGCTCACCTGCTGGAGCTCGGCGTGGCGGGCAAGCGGGTCGTGGTGCAGCTGCACGGCGACCCGATGGCGGAGTTCCGGGCGCGGTTGCGCGACGCCGGTGCCGAGGTGCTGCCGATCGCGGTGTACCGCTGGACCGATCCGACCGACCTGCCCGCGCTGGACCGGCTGATCGACGAGGTGATCGCGGGCGAGGTGCACGCGCTGCCGCTGACCAGCGCACCCGCCGCGACGAACCTGCTGGCCCGCGCCGAGCGGACCGGCCGGGGCGAGGCGCTGCTGGCGGTGCTGCGGGAGCGGGTGCTGCTCGCCTGCGTCGGCCCGGTCACCGCGGTGCCGATCGCGCGGGCCGGGTTGCCGCACCTGATCCCGGAACGCGCGCGGACCGCGGCGCTGGTCAAGCTCCTGGTCGAGGAGCTGCCCCGGTTCCGCGCTCAGGACTCCGGGCCGCCCCACCGGTAGCGGCGCATGTTGATCCGGGCGCCGTCGGCCAGCACGCCCTCCGCGCGCAGCAGCTCCAGCTGCCGCTGCCGCAGGTGCTCGGCGACGTGGCCGTCGGAGCGCAGCACCCGGTGCCAGGGGAGGTCCGCGCCGTCCTCGGCGAGGATCCGGCCCACCAGCCGCGCCGAGCGCAGCCCGGCGAGCTCCGCGACGTCGCCGTAGCCGAGCACCGACCCGGGTGGGATGGCCGCGACCACGGCCCGGACCTGTTCCAGGGTTTCCTCGTCCACCCGCGCAGTCTTCCAGAGCCCGCGCGCTTCGATCGCCCGGCGCTGATCCGCCGTGCTACAAGCGGCGAATGCCGTCGAGCACGGCCTGCAGCAGGGCGTGGTCCGGTTCGCGCGGAGGGGCCAACGGCACGCTGAGGTCACCGCTGTCCAGCAGGTCCGACACGAGCACCGCGGCCACCACCAGCGGGATGTCCAGCGCCGCCGCCAGATCCGCGACCGAGCGGGGTCGGTCGCACAGCTCCAGGACGCGCTCCCGGTCCGCGTCCCACTCCTCGCGCGCCTCCGGTTCCGGGACGGCCACGACGAGCGTGTCCTGTTCGAGCTCGGCCGCGGCGGCGCGGGTCCGGCCGCGCGTCATCGCGTACGGCCGCACGAGCGGGCCGGCGGCGCTGTCGCGCCAACCGTCCCCCGCCGACCGCCGCGCGTTCACGTCGTCGTCGAGGTGAGCCGGGAGCGCGGCGCGGCCTCGATGCTGCTGCCCGCCCGCTGGACGAAGAGGTTGATCTCGTAGGCGATGAGCCCCACGTCGGCGTGCTCCTCGCCGAGCAGCGCCAGGCAGGAACCGTTCTCGGCGGCCGTGACGAACAGGAAGGCGTGGTCCATCTCCACCACGGTCTGCCGGATCCCGCCGCCGCCGAAGCGGCGCCCCGTCCCCCGGGCGAGGCCGTGCAGCGCGGACGCCGTCGCGGCCAGCGCCTCGGCGTCCTCGGCGGACATCTCACCGGAGCGGTCGACCACCAGCCCGTCGGCGGAGAGCACGACCGCGTGCCTGGCGCCGGGGACGCGGTCGACGAGATCGCCCAGCAGCCGGCCCAGCTCGAACTCGGGCGTGGTGGTCAAGTCCTGCACTGCGCATCCCTCATTCGTCGTTCGTGTCCGCGTCCGGTTCGGCTGATCTGCGACCGCGGTCGGTCCCGCGCTGGATCGCCGACATCAGGGCCCGGACCTCTTCCGGTGAGCGGGGTTCGGCCTCGTCCTGCTCGTCCTCGCCGTCCGGCCGATCGCGGGCCAGTTCGGGGGCCATGCTGGCCTGCCTGCGGCGGCGCGGCAGCGGGACCGCGGCCGCGCCGTGCTCCGGTTCGTCGTCCGGTCCGGTGCTGTTCTCGTCCTCTTCTCCGGTCGTGGCGGGGTCCGGGCCGTCCTCGGTGGACGGCGCGGGATCGGTGCCGGCGAGCGGTGGGTGCCCGGTGGGATCGGTCGTGACCGAATCCGGCTCCTCCGGCCACGCGACCGGTTCCGGATCGCCCGCGGGGTCCTCGGTCGGCCACGCCGCGGGCGGCTCGGCTGCCGCACGTCCGGGCTCGATCAGTTCCCCTCCGTCCGAACGGTAGCCGCGCTCCGGCGGGCAGTCGTCGCCCGAAGCGGTGACGTCCGCGTCGTTGCCAACGGTCTCCCCGGAAGGGGTGATCTCCGCGTCCTCGGGCGCGTCCGTCCGGGTCGGTTCCGCCGGGGCGGGCGGCGGCCAGGACGGCGCTTCTTCCTCGTCGGGGACGGGTTCGGCCCGATCCACCGATTCCACCGCGGGTTCCGCGGCCCGCTCGTCGGCGGAGGCCTCCGCGCCCGGCGACTTGCCCGGAGCCGGTTCCGCCTCGTCGCCGGAGGCCGAGCGCACCCGGGGCAGCTGACCGGTGCGCGCCTCAGCCGGGCCAGGGTCGATCGGCTCCACGATGAGCTTCTCCGGCACCAGCACGATCGCCCGGGTCCCGCCGTAGGCGGAGGTGCGCAGCTCCACCGAGATGCCGTGCCGGTCGGCCAGCCGCGCCACCACGAACAGCCCGAGCCTGCTGTCGGAGCGCAGCGCCATCGCGTCGAACTCCGGCGGCTCGGCCAGCATCGCGTTCGCCGCGTCCCGGTCCGCGTCGGCGATCCCGAGGCCGCGGTCCTCGACCTCGACCACCACGCCGCGCGCGACCGCGTGGCTGTGCACGCTGACCCGGGCGTCCGGCGGGGAGAAGGAGGTCGCGTTGTCCAGCAGCTCCGCGAGCAGGTGGACGGTGTCGGCGACCGCGTCGCCGTGCAGCGCCAGGTCCGGCGGCCGCTGCACGCGGACCCGCGCGTAGTGCTTGGTCTCCGCGACCGCGCTGCGCAGCACGTCGGAGAGCTCGATCGGCCGCGACCAGCGCCGCCCCGGCCGCCCGCCACCGAGGATGATCAGGTTCTCGGCGTTGCGGCGGGCCCGGGTGGCGAGGTGGTCGAGGCCGAACAGCAGCGCCATCCGGTCCGGGTCCCGCTCCTCCCGCTCCAGCCGGTCGATCATCGTCAGCAACCGGTGCACGAGCGCCTGGCTGCGCCCGGCGATGCCGAGGAAGACCGTGTGCACGCCCTCCCGGGCCTGCGCCTCCTGCACGGCGGCGGCCACGGCGGTGCGCTGCGCGGTGTTGAAGGCCTCGGCGACCTGGCCGATCTCGTCCCGGCCGTAGTCCAGGTGCGCGACCTCGCGGTCGATGTCCACCCGCTCGCCGCGCCGCAGCCGGGCCACGATCTCCGGCAGCTGCCCGTCGGCGAGCACCAGGGTGTCGTCGCGCAAGCCGTTGAGCCGCCGGGACAGGCCGCGGGACACCCGCAGCGCCACCAGGATCGCCAGCAGCACCACCAGCAGCGCGACCACGCTGCCGATCGCGACCTGCGCCAGGTTCCGGTCCCCCGCCTCGATCCCGGCCGCCGCGGTGCGCTGCGCCTGGGTGGCGGCGAGGGTGGTGAGGTCGTCGGTGACCAGGTCGCTGGTGGTCAACCACTCCGCCACGTCGATCGCCGGGGTCAGGGGCGACGACTCCTCGCCGCCGTCACCCCACGGGCCGCGCGCGATGATCTGGTTCTCCAGCTCGGTGAGGCGCGCGAACTGCGGCGAGGCGGTGATCTCGGCGAACCGGGCCCGCACGTCCGGATCGGCGGACGCGGCGTGCGCGGCCAGTTCCAGGTGGTACGCGCCGGTGAGCTGGGCGAAGGCCAGGTGATCCGCCGCCGGGAACACCTCGGTGCGCAGCCCGTCGGTGGCCAGCGAGGCCGCTCGGGACATCCGGTCGGTGGCGGTGAAGAACCCCGCCGCGCGCAGCCCGCCCTGGCTCACCGCGGAGTCCGGGAACAACCGGGCCTGCGACTGGAACAGCGCGGACCCGGCCTCGACGAAGCCGTCGTAGTAGCCGTGCACCTGCGCCCGATCGGTCTGCGCGGTGTCCACCCGCGCCCGCACGGCGGGCAGCTCGGCGATGAGGCCGTTGAGCGCGCGCATCCGCTCGCGCACCTCGTCCGGGGCCTGCTCCAGGGTCGGGTCGGCGGCCTCGCGCATCGCGTGCAGCGCCCGGTCGGTCGCCTCGCGCTGGCGGACCAGGCGCTCGGTGGGCGGGGCCGGGGCGGCGAGCTGCACCAGGCTCAGGGTGCGCTCCTTCTGCGCGGAGGCCAGCACCCGCATCGCGGGCAGCGACACGTCGCGCACCCCGGTGGCGATGCCGCGCAGGTGGAACCCGTCGTACAGGGTGATGCCGCTGATGATCGACCAGAGCACCAGCAGCGCGACGCCGGGTATCAGCACCACGCCGTAGAGGCGGTCCCGGATGCTGCGGCGCCCCTTGCGCCAATCGTCGAGCTTCTGCACTACGTCCCACCCGTGTGTGCCGGTGCGCGCGACGGGCGCGTCGCGGCGGTCTGGGCGGGCAGGCGAGGCACCCGCGCCGTGGAGCGCGGTGCGGTGCCGAGGGAGACGGGTTCACGGGGCGTGGCGATTCGGACTCGCGGCCCGGTTCCCCCCGATTCGCTGTTCCCGCATGAAACCGCGGCGATGCTAGCACGGCAAGATCAACTGCTGGAACGGAGGATCACGCCTTGCGCCGTGCGTCCCAGTGCTGGCTGGGGCGCACGGCGCAAGCGTCGGCGGGGGAGCGGGGGAGCGCGTCAGCCCGCGAAACCCGCGACGATCGAGGAGAACTCCCACGGCTGCTGCTCGGCGCCGCTGCAGCTGTCCGCGGCGCCGCCGTTCTCGCACGGCCGGTCGCGGTTGACCGACCAGAAGGTGAACCGGCCGAGGCCCTTCTCCGCGGCGTAGTCGGCCATCGCCTGGAACGCGGCCACGTCGACGTGCTCGGCGGGCTGGTCGGTGTTGCCGTTCATCGAGGAGATGCCGACGTGCGCGTAGGCCGTCGCGTCGTCGTAGCCGAAGGTGGTCTTCACCAGCTCCTTCAGCGCCTCGGTGGTGGTGATCGTGTCCTGGGCCATGTCGGTGCCGCTGAAGTCGAACGGCATCTGGGTCCACACGTCGACGTCGGCGCCGATCTCCTCGGCCTTGGCCAGCATCGCCTTGCCGTTCTCGTTCGGCCCGGTGGTCGTGGTGCCGAAGGTGACCACGGTCCTGATGCCGGGGTTGGCCTCCTTCGTGATCTTCAGGGCCTCGATCACGCGGTCCCGGGAGGCGGGGGTCTCCACCTCGGTGTTCTCGATGTCCACGTCGATGGCCTTGAGGTCGTAGGCGTCGATCACCTTCTGGTAGGCGCCGGCCAGGGACTGCGCGTCGGTGCAGACCTCGCCGAGCTTGTTGCCGCTCCAGCCGCCGATCGAGGGGACCACGTCGCCGCCGCCGGCGCGGATCTCGTCGATGGCGGCCTTGTCCTGCCCGTCCAGCGGCCGGGTGCCGTCCCAGGCCGGGTTGCAGGTGCCGTCCGCGTTGATGAACGCGAGGGTGAAGTCCTTGACGCCGCTGGCGTCCTGCACCTCGGAGGGCGAGGGCGGGTTGCCCCAGCCGGTGTAGAGGTAGGGCGAGGCCGCGACCGGGCTGTCGGCCCGGGGCGCGGGAGCCTGCTGGTTCGCGCTGAGCGCGGGAACGGCGGTCAAGGTGGCCGCGCACGCGACGGCGACACCGGTACCGGCCAGGGTGAGCACGTTCTTGCGGAGCTTGCCCACGGTTCCTCCTTCGGGGGATCTCGGTCGCCGCGGCGGGGGATCCGCGGCACAGCGGGACTGTCGCAGAACCCAAAATTGGTTCGTACCACCAAAAGGAACAATGGGATGGACCTTTCGGTACGTTGGCGATCTTTATCTGTCTTCATCTGTATCGGCGCTGGCCAGTGAATTGATGTGTCCACAGGGGAGGTTTCGAGGCGCATTCCCGGAAGAATGGGAAATCGATGGGAAATTACCGTTATTCCGATCAGCTCCGGCCCGTCGGCGGGATCGACGTCGGGGGTCCGTGATTCCATCGGAGCCATGCCAGCCCCGAGCCCGCCCGACGCGCGGGACCGCCGCGCGCGGGACCGCCGCGCTGCCGCCGCCCCGATGCTCGTCCGCCGCGGCGGCGGCGAGCGCGCGCTCCGCTGGGACGAGCCCGCCCGGCGGGTGCTCGCGCACGAGGGCGGATTCCTGCGCGTGCTCGGCGGTCCGGGAAGCGGCAAGAGCACGCTGCTGGCCGAGGTCGCCGCCGATCGCGTCCTGAACCGGGGCGTCGACCCCGGGAACGTGCTCGTGCTGACCTCCGGGCGGGCCGCGGCCGCGCGCACCCGCGCGCAGATCACCCGGCGGCTCACCACCGGCGCCGGCCCGCGCACCGCCCAGGAACCCCTGGTGCGCACCGTGCACTCCTACGCCTTC
Organism: Saccharopolyspora antibiotica; assembly: GCF_047200635.1. NCBI lineage: Bacteria > Bacillati > Actinomycetota > Actinomycetes > Pseudonocardiales > Pseudonocardiaceae > Saccharopolyspora > Saccharopolyspora antibiotica. The sequence goes on from NZ_JBJZOI010000037.1 coordinate 17,910, forward strand.
GCGGTGCTGCGGCTGAGGTCGGTGCTCGCCGAGGAGCCGCCACCGCGGATGCTCAGCGGTCCGGACCAGGACGCGCTGGTCCGGGAACTCCTCGACGGCGACCTGGAGGAGGGCGCGCGGGGCTGGCCGGAGTCGTTGCGCGCCGCGCTCCCGGTCGACGGCTTCGCCGGGGAGCTGCGCGACCTGCTGCAGCGCGTCGCCGAACGCGGGACCGGCCCAGGCGAGCTGATCGAGCTCGGCCGTCGCCACGATCGCCCCGAGTGGGTCGCCGCCGGGCGGTTCGGCGTGCAGTACGAACAGGTCACGCTGCTGCGCGGCGGCGGCCACGGCGGGGCCGAGCTGGACGCCGCCGAGCTCGTCGCCCAGGCGCTGCTGGCCTTCGACACCGACCCCCGGCTGCTCGCCGCCGAGCGAGATCGCGTGCGGTACCTGATCGTCGACGACGCCCAGCACCTCGATCCGCAGCAGCACGCCCTGATCAGCAGGCTCGGCGGCTCGGCGCGGGAGTTCCTGCTCGCCGGGGACCCGGACCAGGCCGTGTTCTCCTTCCGCGGCGCCGAGCCCGCGCTGCTGGCCAGGGCCGAACCCGATCGCACCGAGGTGCTCACCACCGGGCGGCGGATGTCGCCGGCGGTGCACGCGGCGGTGGGCAGGCTCGTCGCGGGCCTGCCCGGCTCCGGCCCGCAGCGCGCGCTGCGGCCGCCCGAGGGCGAGGGCGGTTCGGTGCAGGTCCGGCTGCTGGGCACCCCGGCGCAGGAGGCCGCGTGGGTCGCCGACCAGCTGCGCCGCGCGCACCTGCTCGACGAGGTCCCCTGGTCCGAGATGGCGGTGATCGTGCGCTCCACCGGGCAATCGCTGCCGGTGCTGCGCCGCGCCCTGCTGGCGGCCGGAGTGCCGCTGGTGCTGCCGGTGGACGACGTCCCGCTGGCCCACCGCGGCGCCATCCGCCCGCTGCTGACCCTGCTGCGCTGCGCGGCGGACCCGGCCGCGCTGGACCCGGACGCCGCCGAGCAGCTGCTGGCCTCCCCGCTCGGCGGCGCCGATCCGCTGGCGCTGCGCCGGTTGCGCCGCGGGCTGCTGCGGCTCCAGAAGGCCGCCGGTGGGCAGCGCTCCAGCGGGGAGCTGCTGGTGGAGGTGCTGCACGACGCCGACCGGCTCGCCGGCCTGGAGGACGCCGCCGCTCGCCCCGCCCGGCGGCTCGGCGCGCTGCTGGCCACCGCGACCGAGGTGATCGGCAAGGGCGTGGAGGAGGCGCTCTGGCGGATCTGGCGGGCCAGCGGGCTGGAGAAGCGCTGGCTCGCGCTCTCCGAGCGCGGCGGCGTCGCGGGCGCGCAGGCCGACCGGGACCTGGACGCGGTCGTGGCGCTGTTCGACGCCGCCGCCCAGTACGCGGACCGCAAGCCCGGCTCCGGCGTGGTGCCCTTCGTCGACGACCTCCGCCGACAGCGGATCACCGGCAGCAGCCTGGCGCCGACCGCCCCGGCCGGAGACGCGGTGACGGTCCTCACCGCGCACGCCTCGGCGGGCCGCGAGTGGGAGGTGGTCGCGATCCCGGGCGTGCAGGAAGGCACCTGGCCGGACCTGCGGCTGCGCGGCTCGCTGCTGCACACCGGCAGGCTCGTCGACGTGCTGTCCGGAGTGGACGAGCAGGAGCAGGTCTCGGCCACCGCCCCGCTGCTGGCGGAGGAGCGGCGGTTGCTGCTGGTCGCCGCCGCCCGGGCTCGGCGCTCGCTGCTGGTGAGCGCCGTGCGCGGCGAGGACGAGCAGCCGTCCCGCTTCCTCGACGAGCTGGAGGGCGTCAGCACCGACGCCGAGCAGCAGCGCCCGCTGCTGCGTCCCGAGCGCGGGCTGGTGCTCGGCGAGCTGGTGGCGGAGCTGCGCCGGGTGGTGTGCGACGGCGAGGCCAAGCCCGGGCGCCGGGAGCGCGCCGCCGCGCAGCTCGCCCGCCTCGCCCGCGCCGGGATCCCCGGCGCGGACCCGGGCACCTGGTACGGCCTGCCGGACAGCTCGACCGCCGAACCGCTGGTCGGGCCGGACGAGGCCGTCCGGATCTCCCCGTCCACGGTGGACGTCCTGAGCTCCTGCCCGCTGCGCTGGATGGTGCAGCGCCACGGCGGCGAGGACGCCGCGCAACTCGCCTCGGTGACCGGAACCCTGGTGCACGCCCTGGTGGAGAAGGCCGCCGAGGGCGCCGACCGCGAGCAGCTGCGCGCGGCCCTGGACCAGGCCTGGCACTCGATCGACGCCGGGGCCCCCTGGTTCTCCCGGCACGAGCGCCGCCGGGTGGAGGGGATGCTGGACGCCTTCCTCGGCTGGCTGGACGAGTCCCGCGCCGAACTCGCCCAGCTCGGGGTGGAGCGCGACCTGGACCTGGAGGTGCCGGGCCGCGAGGGCGGGCCGCGGCTGCGGCTGCGCGGCCGGGTGGACCGGCTGGAGGCGGACGGCGCGGGCAGACCGGTCGTGGTCGACGTGAAGACCAGCAAGTCCCCGGTCAGCGCGCCGGAGGCCGAGGAGCACCCGCAGCTCGCGGTGTACCAGCTCGCCGCCGCGCTCGGCGCGTTCCAGGACGGCGGCACCGCGGACGAGCCCGTCGAACCCGGCGGGGCGCGGTTGCTGTACGTGGCGAAGCCCTCCCGGCAGGGGCTCTGGACGGAGCGCGAGCAGCCGGGACTGGACGAGCAGCGGCTGCGGGTCTGGCTGGACGTGGTGCACGACGCGGCCGCCTCCAGCGTCGGCCCGGCCTACCTGGCGACCGAGAACTCCGACTGCTCCCGCTGCCCGGCCCGGCCGTCCTGCCCCGTGCACCCGGAGGGTCGTCAGGTCGGCCAGTGACGGCCCCCGGCCCGTCCCGGGACGGCTTCTCGAACGAGGTCGCCCGGGGCGGCTAGGTTGGTGTGGATCGGCAACGAGAGGGGAGTCATGGCGCAGCACTCCAACGGCCTGCACCACCACGGTTACGTCGAGCGTTCCTCGTTGACCCACGCGCTGAGCGCGGCGGAGCGGCGGATGCTCGACCCCGACGAGGTCATGCACTCCCCCGACGAGGTGGCCGCGTGGCTCGCGGGCACCCTGCGCGCGGCGATGGGGCTCACCGAGGACGAGGTGGGCTTCACCGACGAGACCGAGATCTGGCTGGCCGAGTCGCGGCGCGGTGAGACGATCGTGACCGGCCTCAACGAGGGTCCGACGATCACCGCGGAGGCCGTGTACGACAGCAACTGCGAGTGCGAGCGGCAGCTCAAGCCCGTCTCCCCCGCCAAGAAGCGCCGCTGACCGGACGCGGCTCGAAGAAGGACGATGGAACGGCGGCGGCCGGGATCGCCGGAGGAGGGATCGCGCGGTGCGTGAACGGTTGAGCCCGCAGCGCATCGCGCAGGGACTCGGGCTGCACCCCCCGACGCCCGAGCAGGCCGCCGTGATCGCCGCTCCGGCCGAACCCGCGCTCGTCGTCGCGGGCGCGGGCGCGGGGAAGACCGAGACGATGGCCGCCCGGGTGGTCTGGCTGGTGGCGAACGGCTTCGTCACCCCGGAGCACGTGCTCGGGCTGACCTTCACCCGCAAGGCCGCCCGCCAGCTCGCCGACCGGGTCCGCGCCCGGCTGCGGCGCCTCGCGGGATCCGGGTTGCTCGACGAGGTGGACCCCGGAGGGGCGTTGCGCGCCCAGGTGCTCGCTGAGGAACCGACGGTGCTCACCTACCACGCCTACGCGGGCAGGCTGGTCGGTGAGCACGGGCTCCGGATCCCGGTCGAACCGGGCGCGCGGCTGCTCACCGAGACCGCGGCCTGGCAGCTCGCGCACCGGGTGGTCTCGACCTGGACCGAGGACCTGGACACCGACAAGGTGCCCGTCACCGTCACCGGCTACCTGCTCTCGCTGGCGGGCGAGCTCGCCGAGCACCTGGTCACCCCGGACCGGCTACACGAGCACGCCGAGCGGCTCTGCCGGCTCATCGAGGACGCGCCGCGCGCGAAGCGGCAGCGAGCCGAGCTGCCGAAGGACCTCGCGAAGATCATCGCGGCGCAGCGGTTGCGGGCCGCGCTGCTCCCGCTGCTGGACGCCTACCAGCAGCGGAAGCGCCGCGAGGCGGCGATGGACTTCGCCGACCAGATGTCGCTGGCCGCGCGGTTGGCCACCGAGCACCCCGAGGTCGTCGCGGGCGAGCGCGAGCGCTACGGGGCCGTGCTGCTCGACGAGTACCAGGACACCGGGCACGCCCAGCGAGTGCTGCTGCGGGCGCTGTTCGGCGGCGCCACCCCGGGCATCGACCCGCTGCCGGTCACCGCCGTGGGCGATCCCGCCCAGGCGATCTACGGCTGGCGGGGCGCGAGCGCGGCGAACCTGCCCCGGTTCACCACCGACTTCCCGCGCGTCGGCGACGGCGGACCCGCGCCCGCGCGGCGCTACGGACTGCTCACCAGCTTCCGCAACCCGCCCGAGGTGCTCAGCCTCGCCAACGCCGCCTCCGAGCCGCTGCGCGCCGCCGGGCTGGAGGTCGACGAGCTGCGCGCCCGGGACGGCGCCGAGCCCGGGGACATCCGGGCCGTGCTGCTGGAGGACGTCCGCGAGGAGCGGGACTGGGTCGCCGATCGCCTCACCGAGCAGTGGCACGCGGTCCTCGACGAGCGCGGCTCCCCGCCCACCGCGGCCGTGCTGGTGCGCCGCCGCTCCGACATGGCCGGGCTCGCGGACGCGCTCCGCGCGCGAGGGCTCCCGGTGGAGGTCGTCGGCCTCGGCGGGCTGCTGGACGAGCCCGAGGTGCGGGACCTGGTGAGCGCGCTGCGGGTGCTCGTCGAACCCCTGGCGGGCACGGCCGCGATGCGGCTGCTCACCGGTGCTCGCTGGCGGCTCGGAGCCGCCGATCTCGCCGCGCTGTGGGAGCGGGCGCGGCAGCTGTGCTCCCCGCCCGAGCAGCCGGGCAGCGCCGCCTCGGCGGATCCCGGCGCCGAGGACGGGGTGCCGGGCGAGCACGTCGAGCAGGCCGGGCTGGTGGACGCCCTCGACGATCCCGGTCCGCCCGAGCGCTACTCCGCGGCGGGCTACGAGCGGATCCAGCGGCTCGGCAAGGAACTCGTGGCGCTGCGGCGCAGGTTGGACCAGCCGCTGCCGGAACTCGTCGCCGACGTGGAGCGGACGCTGCTGCTGGACATCGAGAGCCTCGCCCGCCCGGCCGGTGCCGGGCGCATCCACCTGGACGCCTTCGCGGACGTGGTCACCGACTTCGCCACCGCCAGCCCCGCCGCCCCGCTGTCCTCGCTGCTGGACTACGTCACCGCCGCCGAACGCGCCGAGGACGGGTTGGAGCCGGGCGAGATCGAGGTCGCCGAGGACCGCGTGCAGGTGCTCACCGCGCACGCCGCCAAGGGCCTGGAGTGGGAGGTCGTGGCCGTCCCGCACCTGGTCGAGCAGGTCTTCCCCGGGCGCAGGCACGCGGGTTCCTGGCTGACCTCGGTGACCGAGCTGCCCGCGGTGCTGCGCGGCGACGCCCCGGACCTGCCGGAACTGGACCTGGATCGCCTCGTCGGGCTGGACCGCAAGGAGGTCGGTGAGCTGCTCAAGGGGCACGACGCCGAGTTCGAGGAGCGGCGGCTCACCGAGGAGCGGCGGCTGCTGTACGTGGCGCTGACCCGCTCCGAGCGAGTGCTGCTGCTGTCCGGGCACTGGTGGCAGGAGAGCGCCAAGAAGCCGAAGGGCCCCTCGCCGTTCCTCACCGAGCTGGCCGACGTGCTGCGCGGCACCGGTGCGGGCGAGGTCGGCCGGTGGGTGGACGAGCCCGCCGAGGACGCGGAGAACCCGCTGGCGGACGCGGTGCGCTCGGTGCGGTGGCCCGCCGACCCGCTGGGGGACCGGCGCGCGGCGGTGAGCTCGGGCGCGGACCTGGTGCGGGCCGCGATGGCGGCGGGCGATCCCGCGGGCTCCGAGGACCCCGAGGCGGCCGCCGACGCCGAACCGGACGAGCTCAGCTGGGCCCGCGACGTGGACGTGCTGCTCGCCGAGCGCGAGGCCGCCGCCCGCCGCCGCGAGCAGGTGGTGCTCCCCGGTCACCTCTCGGTGAGCCGCCTCGTCGAGCTCGCGGCCGATCCAGAGGCGCTGGCCCGGAGGTTGCGCCGCCCGCTGCCGCTGCCGCCGAACCCGATGGCCCGCCGCGGCACGGCGTTCCACGCCTGGCTGGAGCACCGCTTCACCTCCAGCGCGCTGCTCGACGTGGACGAGCTGCCCGGTGCCGCCGACGACACGGCCCCGCCGCAGGACGACCTCGCCGGCTTGCGGGAGGCGTTCCTGCGCGGATCCTGGGCCGACCGGGTTCCGCACCGGGTGGAGGTGCCGTTCGAGACCCAGGTCGAGGGGATCGTGCTGCGCGGCCGGATGGACGCGGTGTTCGCCGACGCCGACGGCGGCTGGACGGTGCTGGACTGGAAGACCGGTGCGGTGCCCCCCGACGAGCAGGTGCCCGCGCTGGCCGTGCAGCTGGCCGCCTACCGGCTCGCGTGGGCGGCGCTCACCGGCGCTCCGCTGGAGCGGGTGCGGGCGGCCTTCCACTACGTCCGGCACGACACCACGCTGAGCCCGGCCGACCTGTTCGACGCGGACGGGCTCCGCGAGCTGATCGGCTCGGTCCCCGAACCGGAGGTCTGATCCGCCGGGATCGTCCCGGTGCGCGCAGTCGGCGAGATCCACACCTTCGGGTGGCGGATCTTGTGGAGGTCCGTCCGGACGGATGACCATGCTCGGGATGGAGCAGAAGACTGAGTGGAAGCTCAACACCCCGCCCGAGGCCGAGGTCCTGGTCGACACCGACGTGCTCTCGCTGCGCGTCCCGCTGGTGCGGGTCCACCGGGACGACGAGGGCACCTGGTCGTTCACCGGGCCGGAGGGCGACGCCAACGAGACCAAGCGGACCACGTTGAACGCGGTGGTCGGGGCGTGGCCGCACGTCGCGGCGCTGTCCGACCTGGAGCCGGGCGCCGGTGTCGTGTGGTCCTGGGCGAAGCACGGCTGGACCAGTGAGTTCGAGTGCCGCTGCGGCAACTGCGACCAGCCGGTCGCCGCCGACCTGGACCGCCGCACCTGGCCCCCGGACCTGCACCCGAACACGCTGATCAGCGTGGAGAAGACCACGCTGTCCGGGCAGGTGCCGCTGACCGACATCCTGTCCACGGCGGGCGGCATCGCCTTCCTCGGCCCCGGCGACCACCGCCGCTCCAGCGAGCTGATGACGCCGGTGGCGGTGGCCAACGTGATCCGCCGCTGGCCGCACACCATGCAGGCCCTGCGCGCCGCCAAGGAGGGCCGCGGGCTCGGCTGGAACCCCAACGGCATGAACTGGCACGAGTACGTGCTGGCGTGATCTGCCCGGGAGGGCGGGCGGTGGCCCGGCTGCCCTCTCACCGCAGGATCGGTGTGCGGCCCGCTCGCGACCTCGGTGTCCGCGAGGGGGCGGCCGCGTCTCCGGGCCGGTACCGGTGGTTCAGCCGGGCCGGGCTCCGCCACCAGCGGGCCGGGAGCGCGTCCTTCAGGGAGCGGCGGGGTTGTCGGCCAGCTCGGGGTCCCGCTGGAGCACCAGGGAGTACAGGACTTCCTGGAGCCAGCGGCCGAACAGGGACGAGCTGAACTCGGGGGAGCGGTCCTCCGGGGACAGCAGCACGTCGGAGGGCGCCTCGCCGTGATCGGCGACCACGCCGATGCCGTAGTAGTCCAGTTCGGTCATCGGCCACGGGCGGTACGGGTGCCCCCGGGGCAGCACCACGCTGCACGGCGCCAGGGTCATCAGCGTGCCGCAGGCGCGCAGGCCGTACTTCGCCTTCCGCACCGGGACCAGGATTCCCACCACCTCCACCGCGGCCAGCGGCAGGTGGTCGTGCATGGACGGCTGCGACCACGAGCGGAACCAGGTGGGATCGTCCTCCGGCGCCCAGCCGTGCTCGCGCCGCCAGAGGTGCACGTCCCGCCGCACGCGCGTGACCGCGGCGAACCGGGCTCCGAGCACCTCGACGTGCGGGACGAGGAACCCCGTCCAGCCCAGTGCGTCGGCGGCGTGCTGAAGCTGCTGCACCGGGGAATGGTAAACCGGTAGCCCCGGTGCGGACTACGTCCGGTGGCTATTTCGTTGCTGTGCGGCGCACTCCCCAAGCCCAGGCGACCAGCGGTAGCTGCAGCGGTAGCCGCGCGTACGCGATGGCCCGCTGCGGCAGCGGTTTCCGGTGGTGGTCCGCCGCCATCTGCACGTTCGCCGGGAACACCCCGACGAACAGCCCGGCGGTCAGCAGCCCGCCCAGCCGCCGGGTCCTCGGATGCGCCACCGCCGCCGCGCAGCCGAGCTCCGCGACCCCGGAGAGGTAGGTCCACGAGCGCGCGGAGCCGGGCAGCCACTTCGGAACGATGGCGTCGAAGGGCTTCGGCGCGGCGAAGTGCAGCACGCCAGCGGTCGCCAGGACCCCGGCCAGCAGCCGAGGCGAACGGGAGGAGGACATGCCCGCACCCTGGCACGCGCGCCCGTCGTGCGGCAACGTCCCCGCGGGAGCGCGGAGGGGAGCCGTCGCGGTGGCCGTGCGCTGGGCGGGTTATGTTCGGCCCCGTCGTCAGCAGGTGCAGCCGAACATCGGGGGACACGTGCCCGCAAGCGCGGAATTCGGACTCGGCGGGGTGCCGTGGTGAGCGGACGCGGGCCGATCAGGGCGAGCCACCTCATCGGCGGCCGGATGCGGGACTCCATCGCGGAGCGGCTCACCGACCGTCCCGACCACACGCTCGTCGGCGTGATCCGGATGCCGGAAGCGGCGATCAGCCCGGTGCGGTCCATCGTGCGCCGGATCATCGGCGCGGGCCTCGCGCTCGCCGCCACCGTCGCGATCGTCTACGTGGGACGCGACGGCTACCGGGACACCGCCGGTGGGCCGCTGAGCCTGCTCGACGTGGTCTACTACGCCACGGTGTCGCTGTCGACGACCGGTTACGGGGACATCACCCCGGTCAGCCCGCTCGCCCGGCTGGTCAACGTCCTGGTCATCACCCCGCTGCGGGTGCTGTTCCTGATCGTGCTGGTCGGCACCACGCTCGAAGTGCTCACGGAACGCTCCCGGCAGGCACTGAAGATCCAACGCTGGAGGACGAAGGTGCGCGACCACGTGGTCGTCATCGGGTACGGGACGAAGGGCCGCTCGGCGGTCACCGCACTGCTCGGCGACGGCGCCGACCCGCAGCGGATCGTCGTCGTGGACACCGATCACGCGGCGCTCGAAACGGCGTCCTCGCTGGGCCTGGTCACCGTCAACGGCTCCGGCACCCGCTCGGACGTGCTGCGCGTCGCGGGCGCGTCGCGGGCGCGGGCCATCGTGGTCGCCCCGGCCCGCGACGACACCGCCGTGCTGGTGACCCTCACCGCCCGGGAGCTCGCGCCGAAGGCGCAGCTGGTCGCGGCGGTGCGGGAGGCGGAGAACGTCCACCTGCTGCGCCAGTCCGGCGCCGACTCGGTGGTGGTCTCCAGCGAGACCGCGGGCCGGTTGCTGGGGATGGCGACCAGCACGCCCTCCGTGGTCGAGATGTTCGAGGACCTGCTCACCCCCGACGTGGGGCTCGCGATCGCGGAGCGCGAGGTCGAGCGGCAGGAGGTCGGCGGCTCGCCCCGGCACCTGCCGGACATCGTGCTCGGCGTGGTGCGCGACGGAGTGCTGTTCCGGGTGGACGCGCCGGAGGCCGACGCCATCGAGAACGGCGACCGGCTGCTCTACGTCAAGAAGGTCACCCCCGCCGAGTCGTGATCGGCGGCCCGGTGGAAAACCCGGGCCGTGACGGCACTTTCCGGCGTTCTGGGAGCATGTCGGTGTGAGGCGACGACACGGTTCGGCATCGGTGGCGCTGATCCTGCTGGCGCTCGGCGTGCTCGGGGTCGTCGTGGTGGCGTTCTCCTGGTGGCGGTTGCCGAACGTCGGTTCCGCGGAGGGCGAGCTGACCTCGTCGACCGCGACGGTGGTGGAATCCCGCCCCTGCGGCACGTCGGCCGAGGGCGACCTGGTCGAGGTGCGCGTGGACGGGCAGGTGCGCCGGCTGCGGCTCGACGGCTGCGGCCACAGCGAGGGGCAGCAGCTCCCGGTGCGCGTTCCGGCCGAGGGCGACCGCGCGCTGCCCGGGGGCGGCGCCGAGGACGGCGGGATGCGCAGCCGGGCCAGCTGGGTGCTCGGCACCCTCGCCGCCGTCGCGGGGGGCGGCTACGCGCTGCTGGTGCTGCGTCCGCGCGCGCTCACCGGGTGATCAGTCCACCAGATCCGGCCCGGCCAGCCAGGTGTTGCACTCGATGACGCGGTTCTTGTAGAAGCCGCGGTTCACCCATGCCGTGTTGGTGGCGATGCTGCCGTGATCGGGCTGGGCGTTGTACTCGTCACCGCGGCCGCGCGAGTCGTTCAGCGCGGCGAAGATGATGTCGTTGTCCACGCCGCCGTTCTGCAGCGAGGCCAGCGCCATCCCCCCGTAGCAGGTGGCCTGCAGCTCGGAGCGCCGCGTCAGTTCGAGGCCCGCGGGGCTGGTGCCGTTCGCCTCGTAGGAAGCGGAGGTGTAGGCCTGGTTGATGCCGCTCATGCTCTGCACGGCGTGGCCGAACTCGTGCGCGAGCTGGCCGAGGAACACCCCCGCGTCGGTCCGGCCCTCCTTCTCCGCGTAGTACCGGGCCGTCATGTAGATCGTGTTGTTGCCCGGGCAGTACATCGCGGTCTGGTCCCAGGTGCGGGTGCCGCAGGGGCTCTCCACGGTGCCGTCGGTGGTGACCACGTCCGGCAACCGCACCGGCAGGTTCGCCTCCTGCAGCGCCGGGGTCCACATCTCCATCAGGCAGGGCATCGCCGCCTCGTAGAACGCCGACTGGCCCGCGGTGTCGGTGGAGAACGACGGCAGCGGGCACGAGGTGTTCACGGCTCCGTTGCCGGGGATGTTGATCGGGTTGTCGCCGAGCGCGACGACCGGGCGGGCGCTGGCGCTGGAACCGGTGTTCGGGGAGCTCCTCGTGGCGCTGGGTTCCGAGCTGCTGCTCGTTTCCCCGGCGCTGGTCGGCGCGGTGGTCGGCCGGGTCTCGTGCGCGGGCCCGTCCCCGGACTCGCGCGCCGGGGTGTCGTAGTCGGAGGCGCCTTCGGTGCGGGAGGACAGGACGCTCACCCCGGCGGTGCCCGCGACCAGCAGGAAGATGCCCGTGAGCACCAGCCCGATGATGAGGCCGGGGACGCCGCGCTTCGGCGGCGGTGGCGGGGGCCGCTCGGCCTGCTGCCACGGCGGGCGGGCGCCCCACTGCGGAGCGGAGCCCGGGTGCGGCGGCGGGTCCTGGGGCGGGAGGTAGCGCGGCGGGGCCTGCCCGGCCCACCTCCCGGATCCCTCGTCCCGGGGCAGCGGCCGCGACGCCGGCGGCCCGGCCGGGCGCTCGTCCCGCGGGGGCCGAGACTGCGGCGGTGGCTGCGTCATGACCGTTCTCCCGGCTTCGCCGACGACTGGAGCGAACCGAGCTTAGCGGTGCCGGAACCGGCGGTGGTCCACCGATCAGTCCACTTCGGAGGCAGCGGCCGCTACGACCCGGGTGGAGCCGGGCTATCGTGCCGTGCGTGCCCGGGAAGCTGAGCGTGCTGGGGGCGGTGCTGGGCGTGCTCACCGCCCTCGCCCCGCCCGCCGCTGCCGAGCCGGTGAACGTGCTGCCCGGCACCGCCGCCACCGAGGTGCGGGTGAAGCTGGAGCGGGACGGCGCGCTCACCGTCACCGAGCGGATCGAAGTACCGCCCGGGCCGCCCGCGCACCGCGTGCTCCCGCTGCGCCACCGCGCCGGCCCTGGCGCGGAGCGGGTCTTCGAGGTCAGCGAGGTCCGGTTCGACGGCGGTGACGTGCGGGTGGATCCGGACGCCGTGCGGCTCACCGCGCGGCCCGGGACCGCGACCTTCGACTACGTCCTGCGCGGCGCGGTGGCCGAGGACTCGGGCGGCCAGCAGGTCCGCTGGCAGATCACCGGTGGTTGGGACGTCCCGCTGGACCGCGCCGTCGTCGAGTTCCGCACCCCGCACGTCCCGCGCTCCATCAGCTGCTCCGCCGGCCCGGTCGGCGGCACGGAGCGCTGCGACCGCTTCGAGCTGGACCGCGCCCAGCAGGTGCGGGTGCTCCAGTTCGGTCTCGCGCCGGGTGAGCGGGTGGACCTCGTGGTGCGGCTGTCCGCCGGGGCGGTGCCGTCGAACGCCGTGGTCGAGCGGGACTTCGACCCGCTCGGTGCGGTCAGCGGTGGTGCGGTCGCGGGCGCGGCAGGGGTCCTCGCGCTGCTCGTCGGTGCCCTCGGGGTGCTGGGCCGCCTCCGGCTGCGGGAGTCGCGGGCGTTCGCGGTGGCCGCGCCGCCGGTCGGACTCCGGATGCCCCTCGCCGACGGGACCACCGTCTTCGCCACGCCGGACGGGGTCCGGCCGGGCGAGATCGGCACCCTGCTCACGGGGCGGATCGGCCTCGGTGACCTCACCGCGACCACCCTCGACCTCGCGGCCCGGCGCTACCTGCGGATTGAGGAAGTGGGCGGGGACTGGAAGCTCCTGCGCACCCACCCGCCCGACGCGGGCCTGCGCGAGCACGAGCGCGCGGTGCTGGGTCTGCTCTTCGGCGACGCGGAGCGGGTGCTCGTCTCCGAGCTCGGCGACCGCAGCCCCGCGCCGGTCCGCGACGCGCTTTACGCGGACCTGGTCGCGCAGGACTGGTTCGCCCGTCGACCGGACCGCCGGCGGAATCCGGTGTGGTGGACCGGGGTCGTCGTCTCGCTCGGCGGCGCCGCGCTGGTGCCCATCGGCCCGTCCGCCTTGGTCGGGGTGGTGGTGGCGCTGAGCGGTGCCGCCCTCACCGCCGGGGCCCGGCTGCTGCCCGCCCGCACGCCGCGCGGCCGCGCGCTGGTCGTGCAGCTGCGCGGTCTGCGCGAGCACCTGGTGACGACCACCGAGGTCGGCGAGGTGCGCTCCCGCTCGCTCCCGTACGCCCTCGCGTTGGGAACGCTCGATCCCGAGCTGTCCCGCACCGCCGCGCCGGACTGGTACCGGCCGAGCGCCGCGTCCCTGCCCGCTTTCGCCGCCGCCCTCACCAGGGCGCTGGACGTCCGGCCCGATCCACCGCGTCCACCCGAAACGGTGACCAGCGCTCCGGCCCCGCGCTAAGGTGTTCTTCGTTCACCGGGGGAGAGCAGCGGAGTCCAGAGGGGCTGGGGGATGACGGGCGCGGGTGGTTTCGCGGCGGCGAAGGCGGGTCTGGCGGCGATCGGTGCTCAGACCGCCTGTCGACGCGCAGAACGCCGACGATCTCAAGCGAGGGATCCAGTGATCAAGTTTTTCCGGTATTCGAGCGTGATGGTTGCGGTCATGTCGGTGCTCGGGATCTCTTCGTGCGCGCTCGGCGGCTCGACCGGTGGAGCTCCCGACTTCCCGGGGTCGAATTCTGCTGAGCAGGGTGCAGGATTGAATAAATTAGATCCGTGCGCCTTCTTCAGGCAGGACGAGCTGATGTCCTATGGCGTCGGAACTCAGCCTGAGGAATTTACCCAGGTCAGCTTTCAGCCGGGATGCGCGTGGAATGGCGAGAAGATGGATGTCGCCATGCAGAAGAACGCGGACGAGACCGTGGACAGTCTGGCCAGCGGGGGCCCGTACGACGAGTACACGAAGATCGAAGTCGCTGGTCGACCGGCTGCGCGGATGCTCGTGTCGGGAGCGGCCGGGGAAGGTAGCTGCATCACGGTGGTATCTGCTGGTGGCGGTGTCGTCCTCTACCAGCTGGTCGGCCGCATGCGGGATTCCGTGGCCGATCCGTGCGGGGAGATCGAGAAGATCGCTGG
>NZ_JBJZOI010000038.1:0-26039 GCF_047200635.1 Saccharopolyspora antibiotica
GGGCCATCTTGTCCTTGGTCAGATCGATCCCCGAGGAGGCCTGGAACTTCTCCACGAGCCAGTCGACGATCCGCTGGTCCCAGTCGTCCCCTCCGAGGTCGGTGTCCCCGGAGGTCGCCTTGACCTCCACCAGGCCCTCGCCGACGTCGAGCAGGGACACGTCGAACGTGCCGCCACCGAGGTCGAAGACCAGGATCGTCTGCTCCTTCTCGCCCTTCTCCAGTCCGTAGGCGAGCGCGGCCGCGGTGGGCTCGTTGATGATCCGCAGCACCTGCAGCCCCGCGATCTGGCCCGCTTCCTTCGTGGTCTGGCGCTGCGCGTCGTCGAAGTACGCGGGCACGGTGATCACCGCGTCGGTGACGTCCTCGCCGAGGTAGGTCTCGGCGTCCCGCTTGAGCTTCATCAGCACCCGGGCGCTGATCTCCTGGGCGGTGTAGTCCTTGCCGTCGATCGTGGTCTTCCAGTCGGTGCCCATGTGGCGCTTGACCGACCGGACGGTGCGATCGACGTTGGTGACCGCCTGGTTCTTCGCCGGCTGCCCGGTCAGCAGCTCGCCGCTGCGGGCGAAGGCCACGACCGAGGGCGTCGTGCGGGACCCCTCGGAGTTGGCGATCACCGTGGCATCGCCGCCCTCCAGCACGGCCACCACCGAGTTCGTCGTCCCCAGGTCGATGCCCACGGCTCGGCCCATCTGCGCCTCCTCGCCCGGCCGCGCTGCGGCGGCGTCACGTCGCTGCTGGGCCCAGCGTCAGCGCTCGGGGCGTCGGGTCGCCAGGGGAGAACGTCCCGGCAGGGGCTCAGGAACCGGCCAGCTCCAGCAGGCGGATCACCGTCGACCAGTTCCGGGACGTCGCGCGGAGGCCGAGGCGCCTCTCCCACCAGGACTGCGGCACCCGCGAGTTCCGCACGCCCTCCGGGCACCACACGTAGGCCTCCCGCTCGCCCAAGCGCACCACGTCCGGGGCACACGCCGCCGGGTCCAGCACCGCCGGGTCCGGCCGCCCGGACAGGAACGTCACCAGGTACCGCGCCGGAATCGTCGCGACCCCGGCCAGCGGATCGCCCGCCACCACCTCGGCAAGCTCGTCGCGGGTGCGCACCAGCACCGGCACGTCGAGACCGAACTCCGCGGCGAGGCCCGCCGCCACGCGCCGCTCCGACTCCTCGGCCGGGCAGGGGGCGGTGAACACCGCGTTGCCGCTCTGCAGGAGCGTGCGCACCCGCTCGAAGCCCTGTTCGGCGAGCACCTCGCGCCAGCGGGCCATCGGCACCCGGTTTCGCCCGCCCACGTTCACCCCGCGCAACAGGGCGATCTGCCGTTGCCGCACCGAACACCTCCTCGCTCTTCCGGACAGCCCCACCCGCGCAGTCTGGCGCGCACCCCCGACGGTCCGGCACCGCTGGGCGCGGTGCGAACATCACGGGATCGGGCGGCAGCGCACCGGCTGCCGGCGGTCCGGCTTGACCGTTTTTTCGGCCGCGGGTCACACTGCCCGGCGGAACGCCACCGGTCGGGTGACGCCCGCGAGCAGAGGAGAGCAGCGTGAGCGAGAGCGTCCGCACCGAGTTCGGCGACGGGATCGCCGTGATCACCATCGATCGCCCGGAGGCGCGCAACGCCGTCGACCGGTCCGTCGCCGAGGGGATCGCCGCCGCCGTCGACGAGCTCGAATCCCGGGCCGACCTGACCATCGGCATCCTCACGGGTGCGGGCGGCACGTTCTGCGCGGGCATGGACCTGAAGGCGTTCACCCGGGGCGAGCGGCCCGCGCTGCCCGGGCGGGGCTTCGGCGGGCTGACCGAGCGGCCGCCGCTCAAGCCGCTCATCGCCGCCGTCGAGGGCTGGGCGCTGGCGGGCGGCTGCGAACTCGCGCTGTCCGCCGATCTCGTCGTCGCCTCCCGGGAGGCCAAGTTCGGGCTTCCCGAGGTCAAGCGCGGGCTGGTCGCCGCGGCGGGAGGGCTGCTGCGGCTGCCGAAGGCGCTGCCCTACCAGCTGGCGATGGAGGTGGCGCTCACCGGAGACCCGCTCACCGCCGAGCAGGCGCACGCGCACGGCCTGGTCAACAGGCTCACCGAACCGGGCGGGGCGCTCGACGGCGCCGTGGAGCTGGCCGCCCGCGTCGCCGCGAACGGTCCGCTGGCCGTGCGCGCCACCAAGCAACTGGTCTCCGGGGCGGTGCGCTGGACCGACGCCGAGGCCTTCGCCGCCCAGGCGGAACTGGTGGCGCCGGTGTTCGCCTCCGCCGACGCGCAAGAGGGCGCCCGCGCCTTCGCCGAGAAGCGCACCCCGGTCTGGCGCGGGGAATGAACGAGACCTGAGAGCGGGGCCGACATCGCTGACCCCGCACCGAGGACGAGGAGCACCGCCATCGCTTGCCGCAGCCAGTCCGACGCCGAGCGCGACCCCGAGGGTTCCGGTGCGGACCACGACCAGGACCGCGCCCTCGCGGTGCGCGAGCTCGGTGCCGCGCTGCGCGCGCTGACCGGGGCCGCCACCCGCACCGAGGTCGACGTCGCCACGCTGCGCAAGATCGCGAACCAGGCCCGCGAGCTGGCCGAACCGCTCGGCGAGGCCACCCGCACCCGGCGCACGCCGCCGTCGGTGGACGAGGCGCGTCCCGGCAGGCGGATGTACAACCCGGTGGTGGGGCCCGGGAATCCGATCGCACCGCCGCTGGAGGTGCGGGTCGAGGGCGGCGTCGCCGTGGGCCGCTGCACCCTCGGGCTCTCCTACGAGGGGCCGCACAGCTACGTGCACGGCGGGGTGAGCGCGATGCTCCTCGACCAGATCCTCGGGCACGCGCACGCCGCCCGGGGCCGACCGGGCCTGACGGCCTCGCTGTCGCTGCGCTACCGCAGGCCGGTGCCGCTGGAGACCCCGTTGCTGCTGACCGCCTGGGTGCCGGAGGAGTCGGCCACCGACCGCCGCACCGGGCCGAAGGCGACGATCGCCACCGAGGAGGACCCGGGCACCGCGCTGGTGGAGGCCACCGGGATCTTCGTGGTCCCCAACGCCGAGCAGGTCGCCCGCATCTTCGGCGACTCCCGGCCGAGCTGGTCGAAACCCTGAGGTTCGGCGGGCGCGATGCCCCGCGCGCCGGGCTTCGGTCCGAGCTCACCGGCCGCCCGCGGACGGTCTGCCGGGGCGGTTCGCGCGCGCCCGCGCACCGGCTCGCGGGCACCGGGCCGGTGAAGCGTTCGCTCGGCCCGCGCGGTGGCCGCGGACCGGCCCTCAGGCGTCGCGCAGCCGGGTCTTGAGCACCTCGCCGCTCGGATTCCGGGGCAGCTCCGGCAGGATCGCCACGTGCCCGGGCCGCTCGCGGCCCGCGAGGTGCGCGCGGCAGTACCGCTCCACCTCCCCGGCGTCCGGCGGATCGGCGGGATCGCGGGCGACCAGCACCGCGAGCGGGGTCTCGCCCCAGCGCTCCCCGGACGTCGTGGGCTCGTCGCGACGTGCGGCCGGGGAGAGGTGCCGAGGCGCGCTTCGAGCACCCGCGGATCGGCGACCTCGCCCCGGGAGAACGGGAGGAGCCGCTCATCGCCGGCGCGCGGACGGCATCAGACCGACGCGAACGAGAGGCCGGCGCCGCTCGGTTCGCGTCGCTGCCCGCCGCGTCGCGAGCGCGGAGGCGGGGATCAGCTCGTCTCGTCGAGCAGCCGGTGCGCGAGGTCCTTCCACAGCGCGAGGTGCGGATCGGTCGCGGGGGAGCGGTCCTCGAAGGCGTAGGGCATCGCCGCGCCGCGCATGCTGGTGAACAGCAGCTCGCGCAGGAGCTCGTAGTTCGGGTGCGACCGCACGACCGGGCCCCAGATCCCGTCGGTCACCTCGCGGATCGCCGCCCGCAGCCCGCGTTCCTCCGGGCGCAGCGCGGCGCCGAGCGCCGGGTTGGTGCGGGCCGCGGTCCACAGCTCGATCGCCGCCCAGAAGTGCGGTTCCTGGAAGGTCTCCCACAGCAGCTCGATGCGGCGGTCGGTGCGCGCGGGGCCTTCGGGCTCCGCCGCCAGCTTGTGCTCGGCGTGCACCCGGGTCCGCGCGAGGCGGGTGTTGGCGAGGTGCTGCGCGGCGGCGACCAGCAGTCCGTCCCGGGACGGGAAGTGGTGCAGCAGCCGCCCGCGCGAGACCCCGGCCTTCGCCTGGATCACCAGCGTGGAGGCGCCGGAGTAGCCGTGCTCGATGAGGCAGTCGACGGCGGCGTCGAGGATGAGCGCCCGGCTGTCGGCGGTGCGCTCCTCGCGGGTGCGGGGCGCGGCGCCGGACGCCCGGGTCGCGCGGGCGCTCGGGGTGGGGGCGCTGTCGGACTGGACCACCGGACGAGCGTACCCGGCGCCGCGTTCGCCGTGACCCGCGAAGCAGTCGGCATTGACCGCCCCGGTGCGCTGGTGCCAGGCTCGTCGGGGGCCGGTGCGCCCGAAGACGGGCGCCGGGCCGCCTCGGCCTCCGCCGCATCGCCGGGCGGCGGAGGCCCGCGGCCGCGAGGTCGGGGTTCGAGGAGGAACCGCATGTACCCAGGTGCCCACGCCGCGACCGATCCCGGACGGCCCGCCGTGATCATGGCGGGTTCCGGGCTCCGCGTGACCTACGGGGAGCTCGAAGAACGATCGGTGCGCCTCGCGAACGCGCTGCGCGAGGCGGGGCTGGAGCGCGGCGACGTGGTGGCCCTGCTCACCGACAACGCCCCCGAGGCCTTCGAGGTGTACTGGGCCGCGGTGCGTTCCGGCTGCTACATCACCGCCGTCAACAGCCACCTCACCGCCGCCGAGATCTCCTACGTGGTCGAGGATTCCGGCGCCGCGGCGCTCGTCGTCTCCGCCGCGCTGGCCGAGGTGGCGGCCGAGGTGGTGGCGGCCGCTCCCGGGCTGGCGATGCGGCTCGCCCACGGCGGCGCGGTCGCGGGCTGCGCGGACTACGAGGACGTGCTCGCCCGCTCCTCGCCGGTGGCCCCGGCGGTGCAGCCGCGCGGCGCGGACATGCTCTACTCCTCCGGGACCACGGGGCGCCCCAAGGGGATTCGACCCGAGTTGCCGGAGCGCGGGATCGACGAGGAGGGCGACGTCCTCACCCCGGTGGTGGCCGGGCTGTACGGGATCGGGCCCGGTTCGGTGTACCTCTCGCCCGCGCCGATCTACCACGCCGCGCCGCTGCGCTACTGCGCCTCGACGCACGCGCTGGGCGGCACCGTGGTGCTGATGGAGCGCTTCGAGCCAGAGCAGGCGCTGCGCGCGATCGAGCGCTACGGGGTGACGCACGCCCAGTGGGTGCCGACGATGTTCGTGCGGATGCTCAAGCTGCCCGCCGAGGTCCGCGCCCGCTACGACCTGTCCTCGTTGCGGGTCGCCGTGCACGCCGCCGCGCCCTGCCCGGTGGCGGTGAAGCAGGCGATGATCGACTGGTGGGGCCCGGTGCTCGTCGAGTACTACTCCTCGACCGAGGGCATCGGCATGACGTTCATCGATTCCGCGCAGTGGCAGCGGAAACCGGGGTCGGTGGGCCGCGCGGTGCTGGGCGTCCCGCACATCTGCGACGACGAGGGCGCGGAGCTGCCCGCCGGGGAGGTGGGCGCGGTGTACTTCGAGCGGGAGGGGGCGTCGTTCGAGTACTGGGGAGATCCGGGCAAGACCCGCGCGGCGCGGCACCCGGAGCACCCGGCCTGGGTGACGGTGGGCGACATCGGCTACCTGGACGACGAGGGCTTCCTGTTCCTCACCGACCGCGCGGCGTTCATGATCATCTCTGGTGGGGTGAACATCTACCCGCAGGAGATCGAGGACCTGCTCGCGCTGCACCCCCGGATCGCCGACGTGGCGGTGATCGGGGTGCCGGACCCGGAGATGGGGGAGTCGGTGAAGGCCGTGGTGCAGCCCGCGCCCGGCGTCGAGCCGGGGCCGGAGCTGGAGCGGGAGCTGCTGGAGTTCGTGCGCGCCCGGCTGGCGCACCACAAGGCTCCGCGCGGCGTGGACTTCCTGCCGGAGCTGCCGCGCACCCCGACCGGCAAGCTCGTCAAGGGCGCCCTCAAGGCCCGGTACGCGGCCGAACCGGCCTGAGCGCGGCGTCGTGGCGGCGGGCGAGCTCGAATCGATCGGCACCGGGCGGTGCGCGCGGCCACCCTGCGGTCGATGCGGGCCGCGCTCGGCGCCGCGAGCCCGGTCGGGCGCACCGGCTGGACTCCCGCGCCGTGCACGACCCCGGTGCGGGGCCCGACGTCGCCGCGGGCGTTTCGGCCGCCCTGGACGAGTGCGCGGCACGGTTCCCCGAGGTGATCGGCGCGGACTTCCCCGAGCACCTGCCGCCGTGGCCCCGACGTCCGCGCCGGAGGAGCGGATGCGGCGGTTCGGGGGCTGGTCCGGCGGGGCCGCGCGGGCGCAGACTGGGGGCATCGCGATCAACGACCGGTCAGCGCGGACCGGGGAGGAGGCGCGGACATGGCCGATCGGGAACGGCTGCTCGCGGAGCTCACCGGCCCCGGCGGGGACTTCGAACTCGTCGAGCGAGAGGTGCGCGGCATCCCGATGCGGGTCTACGCCACCGGCCCGCGGACGCTGCGGGAGGTGCTGCTGAGCACCGCCGCCCACGGCGACGCCGACTACCTCGTCCACGGCGACCAGCGCTGGACCTTCGCCGAGCACCTGCGGGTGGCCACCGGACTGGCGCACGCGCTGCTGGCCGATTTCGGCCTGCGGCGGGGAGATCGGGTCGCGATCGCGATGCGCAACTACCCCGAGTGGGCCCCGGTGTTCTGGGCGGTGCAGGCGGCCGGGCTCGTCGCGGTGCCGCTCAACGCCTGGTGGACCGGGCCGGAGCTGCGCTTCGCGCTGGAGGACTCCGGGGCGCGGGTGCTGTTCGCCGACGCCGAGCGGGTCGCCGAGCTCGCGCCCGGCTTCGGGGAGCTGGAGGTCGTCCAGGTGCGCGGGGACAGCCCGCCGGAGGGCGTGCGCTGCTGGGCGGAACTGCTCGCGTCGCTGGACGGGGAGGCGGTGCTCCCGGAGGTCGCGGTCGATCCGGAGGACGACTCCACGATCATGTACACCTCGGGGACCACGGGGCGGCCCAAGGGCGCGGTCGCCACCCACCGGAACCACTGCACGAACCTGTGGAACATGGCCCTGGGCCGGGCCGCGGCGCTCGCGGCGGACGGGCAGGAGCCCGGTCCGGAGGCCCCGGTCTCGGTGCTGCTGACCTTCCCGATCTTCCACATCGCCGGGCTGTCCGGGATGTGCTCGGCGACCCTGGCGGGGGCGAAGGTCGTCACGATGCACCGCTGGGACGCCGCCGAGGCGATCCGCCTGGTGCGCACCGAGCGGCTCACCACGATCGCGGGCGTGCCGACCGTGCTGCGCGACCTGGCCCGCGCGGCCGAGGCCGACCTGCCCTCGGTGACGACCGTGAACATGGGCGGCGCGCCCATCCCGCCGGACCTGGTGCACCTGGTGCGCACCGCGTTCGCCCCGGACGTGGCGCCCGGCAACGGCTACGGGCTCACCGAGACGACGTCGGCGGTGGTGAACAACACCGGCGCCGAGTACGTGACCCACCCCGACGCGGTCGGCCGCTGCGTGCCCGGCGCGGACCTGCGCGTGGTCGATCCCGCCACCGGCGAGGAGGTCGGCCCCGGCGAGGTCGGCGAGCTGTGGTTCCGGGGCCCGAACGTGGTGCGGGGTTACTGGAACGACCCCGGGGCCACCGCCGAGGCGTTCGTCGACGGCTGGTTCCGGACCGGCGATCTCGGCCACGTCACCGACGGCTGGGTGCACGTGGTGGACCGGATCAAGGACATCGTGATCCGCGGCGGTGAGAACGTGTACTGCGCGGAGGTGGAGGCCGCGCTGTTCGAACACCCCGCCGTGGCCGACGCGGCCGTGCTGGGCCTGCCGCACCGGGAGCTCGGCGAGCAGGTCGCGGCGGTGGTGCGGTTGCACCGGGACGCCGAGGTGGACGCCGACGAGCTGCGCGCGCACGTCGGCGAGCGCCTCGCCGCGTTCAAGATCCCCGACCACGTCTTCCTGCGCTCCGGCCCGCTGCCCCGCACCGGCACCGGGAAGGTGCTCAAGCGCGACCTGCGCCGCGACCTCGCCTCGTGACGGGAACCCGGTGCGCGCCGGGCTCGTCCCGGGCACCGGGGCCCGCCTCGCACGGGTTCGTCACCGCACGTCGCGGGCGGAGCCGGACGCCCACCCGCGCCCGTCGCGCCGCCCCCGGGCGCCCGGAGGAGGTGGTGCCGGCCGCGTTCCGGCGCGCGCCCAGCGCGGGCTGCCCGTGCGCCGCGCGGCGGTGGTG
Organism: Saccharopolyspora antibiotica; assembly: GCF_047200635.1. Lineage (NCBI taxonomy): Bacteria > Bacillati > Actinomycetota > Actinomycetes > Pseudonocardiales > Pseudonocardiaceae > Saccharopolyspora > Saccharopolyspora antibiotica. Next base: position 8,273 of record NZ_JBJZOI010000038.1, read on the forward strand.
GCGGCGCGCGGTGCACGGGCTCCGGTCCTCTCAGGCCCGGGGGCCGAGGTCTTCCAGGGCCGCGCCGATCGCGCGGTGCAGCGTCGGGTAGGCCCAGATCTGCTGCCGCAGCACGGAGATCGGCACCTCCGCGTGCACCGCCACCGCCAGCGCGCCCAGGACCTCGCCGCCACCGGGGCCGACCGCGGTGGCCCCGACCAGGACGTCCCGGTCGGCATCGGCCACCACCTTGATCAACCCGTCGTTCCCGGGCCCGTGGATCCAGCCGCGCGGCGTCGACGACAGCTCGGCGAGCCCGGTGCGCACCGGCAGACCCCGGCCGGTCGCGGCGGACTCGGTCAACCCGACCATCCCGACCTCCGGATCGGTGAAGGTCACCGAGGGGACCGCGCGGTAGTCGGCGGGCGGGGAGTCCTGCCCGAGGATGTCGGCGGCCGCGATGGGCGCCTGGTAGACCGAGGTGTGGGTGAACGCTCCGTGCCCGGTCACGTCGCCGATCGCCCACACGCCGTCGGCGGCGCGCAGCCGCTCGTCCACCGGGATGGTGCGGGCCGCCTCGTCGAGCCCCACCGCCCCCACGCCGAGCGCTGCCAGGTCGGTGCGCCGGCCCGCGGCCACCAGCAGCCGTCGCACCAGCACCGGGTCGCCCCCCTCGAACTCCACCTGGAACTCGTCCCCGGAGTGCGAGACCCGCCGCACCCGCGCGCCGGTGCGCACGTCGACACCCTCGGCGCGCAGCACCCGCTCCAGCACGGCGGAGGCCTCCGGCTCGGCCGGGCCGAGGAGCCGCTCCCCGGTGTCCACGACCGTCACCGCGCTGCCGAACCGGGCGAAGACCTGGGCGAACTCCACCCCCACCGGCCCGCCGCCGAGCACCAGCAGCGAATCCGGTGCCGTGCGCGCCGCCACCGCCTCCCGGTTCGTCCAGTACCGCGTGCCCGCCAGCCCCTCCACCGACGGGACGGCGGGATCGCTGCCCGGGTTGAGCACGATCGCCTTGCGGGCGCGGAAGGTCAGCTGCCCGTCGGCGGTGTCCACGGCGACCTCACCGGGCGCGGTGAGCCGCCCGCGCCCGCGCACCAGCCGCCCGCCGGTGCCCTCGAACCGGCGCACCGCCGCCGCGTCGTCCCAGCCGGTGGTCGCCTCGTCCCGGATCCGGTTCGCCACCGGGGTGAGGTCCGCGCGCACCGATGCCGTGCCCGCCAGGTGCGGCACCCGTCGCGCCTCGCCCAGCGCGTCCGCCGCCCGCACCATCATCTTGGTCGGGATGCAGGCGTAGTACGGGCACTCACCGCCGACCAGGCGCGCCTCGACGCCCACCACGTCCAACCCGGCGGCGGCCAGGCGCCCGGCCACGTCCTCGCCTCCCGGTCCCATGCCGATCACGACCGCGTCGACCTCTTCGGCTGCCATTCCTCGCTCCTGTTCTCGCCCTGCCCCGGATCCGGGGCGCCTCTCCCGCCACCAGCGCACCACTGCTCGGTCGCCGCCGCACCCGCCCCGCCACCGGCCTGCGGCGGGGCGCGGGAGTCACTACAACGGAGAGCATGGCCGACACCGACACCACCGCACTGGTCCCGGGCCAGAGCATCGCCCGGGACAACGGGGAGCGGATGGGACGCTCCCCGGGGGGCCACCTCGTGCAGCTGCGCCGCCGGATCGCCGAGCCCGGCTTCGTCGTCACCGCTGACGACGTCCCGGACGCGGTGCTCACGACCGACTGGGCGCACGCCAACGAGGTGTTCGACCGCTTGATGCACCCGGGGTGAGCGGTGCGGCCGGTTCAGGAGGAGGCGGTGATGAAGGCGCACGAGATCATGCACGCCGGAGCGCGCTGCGTGGGCGAGCAGGAGAACCTGCGCACCGCCGCGCGGATGATGCGCGACATGGGAGTCGGTTCGCTGCCGATCTGCGGCCGGGACGACCGGCTGCACGGCATGCTCACCGACCGCGACATCGTGATGCACTGCTGCGCGGAGGGGCGCGATCCGGCGGAGATGACCGCCGGGGAGCTCGCGAGGGGCACCCCGCACTGGGTCGACGCGGAGGCGGAGGCGGCCGACGTGCTGGCCATGATGGAGCGGCACCGGGTCCGGAGGCTGCCGGTCATCGACCGGCACCGCCTGGTCGGGATCATCAGCGAGGCCGACCTGGCCCGCAACGTCAGCGACGAGCAGCTCGCGCACTTCGTCGAGAGCGTCTGCGCGGCGCGGTGAGCTCCCGCTGACCGGAAGGCGATCGGGCGGTGCGCCGAGCGGGCGCGGTTCCGTGACCTCCCCGCAACCTCGGTGGAACACCGGGCAGGTGCACTGAAGCGCACGGACCTGTCACAACGGTTTCCCGATGTGGAGGCGGTGCAGATGAGGACCTGTGCGAGTTGCCGCGAACCGATCCCGTCTTCGAGCCCGTCCGACGACTTCTGCCGCGAGCAGTGCCAGTCGTCCTGGTACGCCGGGCGGTTGAGCCCGGGGCTGGGCGGTTCCGCCGTGGCGCCGGTGTCGGCGTACGCGCTGCGGGATCGCCGCCACTCCGCTCCGGGCGCGTAACCGCTCCTCGCGCTTATGCTGGTCAGAGCCCTGGTGTCCGCAGTGACCCCCGAGGGAGGCCGGCGAGCGAGATGGCGATGCGCGTGTTCGTGGTCGACGACCACGAGGTGATCCGGCGGGGCGTGGCAGCCCTGGTGAAATCTGATTCCGAGCTGGAACTGGTCGGTGAGGCGGCATCGGCGGCGGAGGCGCTGGCGCTGGTGCCGCAGCACCGGCCCGACGTGGCCGTGCTGGACGTGCGGCTGCCCGACGGGAACGGCGTCGAGCTGTGCCGGGAGCTGCGCTCGCGGGACCCGGAGCTGCGGTGCCTGATGCTGACCTCCTTCGACGACCACGACGCGCTGCTGGACGCGATCCTCGCGGGCGCGTCCGGGTTCGTGCTCAAGGGCGTCGTCAGCGAGGAGCTGCTCAGCGCGCTGCGCACGGTCGGTTCCGGGCAGAGCCTGCTGAGCCCGAAGAAGACCGAGGCGATGCTGTCCTGGCTGCGCCGCGAGCAGGAGCGCGCCGACCCGCTGCGCGAGCTGACCTCCCGGGAGCGGGAGGTGCTCGAACTGATCGGGGAGGGGCTGACCAACCGCGAGATCTCGCGGCGGATGTACCTCGCGGAGAAGACCATCAAGAACTACGTCTCGCAGATGCTGGCGAAGCTCGCCATGCGCCACCGCAGCGAGGCCGCCGTGCTGGCCACCGAGCTGCGGCTCGACCGCGGCACCCGCGGCAAGGAGTGAACCGGTGGGCGCCGATCCGGGCCGCGAACGGCTGCTGGCCGGGCTGCGGGACCTGCGGGACGGCAACTTCCGCCGCCGGGTGCCCGCTTCCGGGCCCGACGCGGACCTGGCCGCCGCGTTCAACGAGCTCGCCGCTCGCGACCAGCACCTCGTCGGCGAACTGCGCCGGGTCGCCGAGGCCGCCGAGCGCGGCGAGCGCCCGCACCCGCCGCCGGACTTCGGCGGCGACGGCGGCTGGCGGGAGGCGGAGCGGTCGGCGGCCGCGCTGCTGGACGCCTCGCTGCGGCCGGCCGAGGAGCTGCGCCGGGTGCTGGCCGCGGTGGCCGCGGGCGATCTGACTCAGCGGATGCCGCGCCGCGCGGGCGAGCGGTTGCCCGGCGGCTTCGGCGAGGCCGCCGACGCGGTCAACGAGCTGCTCGACCAGCTGTCCCTGTTCGCCTCGGAGCTCAGCCGGGTCGCCTCCGAGTTCGGCGTCGAGGGCAGGCTCGGCGGCCGCGCCGAGGTGCCGGGCCTGGCGGGCACCTGGCGGGACCTCGCGGACTCGGTGAACCGGATGACGGCGAGCGTCACCGGGCAGGTCCGCGACATCGCCCAGGTCGCCGGGGCCGTCGCGCGCGGCGACCTGAGCCGCCGCGTCACCGTCCCGGTCTCCGGCGAGATGGTGGAGGTGAAGGACACCCTCAACGCGATGATGGATCAACTCTCCGAGTTCGCCGACGAGGTCACCCGGGTGTCCCGGGAGGTCGGCAGCGAGGGCAGGCTCGGCGGACAGGCGCGGGTGCCCGGGGTGGCGGGGACCTGGCGCGGGTTGACGGACTCGGTGAACCTGATGGCGGACAACCTCACCGCGCAGGTCCGCAACATCTCCCAGGTCGCCACGGCGGTCGCGCGCGGCGACCTCAGCCAGAAGATCGACGTGGATGCTCGCGGGGAGATCCTGGAGCTGAAGAACACCCTGAACACGATGGTCGACCAGCTCTCCGCCTTCGCCGACGAGGTCACCCGGGTGTCCCGGGAGGTCGGCACCGAGGGCAAGCTCGGCGGACAGGCGCGGGTGCCCGGCGTCGGGGGGACCTGGAAGGACCTCACCGAGAACGTCAACCTGATGGCGGACAACCTCACCGCCCAGGTCCGCAACATCGCCGCCGTGGCCTCGGCCGTGGCGGGCGGCGACCTGTCGAAGAAGATCACCGTGGAGACGAAGGGCGAGGTGGCCGCGCTGGCCGCGACCATCAACGGCATGGTCGAGACCCTCGGCGCGTTCGCCGAGCAGGTCACCCTCGTCGCTCGCGAGGTCGGCACCGAGGGCATCCTCGGGGGCCAGGCGCGGGTGCCCGGCGTGGCGGGGACCTGGAAGGACCTCACCGACAACGTCAACCTGATGGCGCGCAACCTGACCAACCAGGTCCGCAACATCGCCCAGGTGACCACCGCGGTCGCGCGCGGCGACCTGTCGAAGAAGATCGACGTGGACGCGCAGGGCGAGATCCTGGAGCTCAAGACGACGATCAACACGATGGTCGACCAGCTCTCCAGCTTCGCCTCCGAGGTCACCCGGGTGGCCCGCGAGGTCGGCACCGAGGGCCGCCTCGGCGGGCAGGCCGAGGTCGCCGACGTGTCGGGCACCTGGCAGCGGCTCACCGACAGCGTGAACCGCCTCGCGGGCAACCTCACCACCCAGGTGCGGGCCATCGCGGGCGTGGCGAACGCGGTGACCAGCGGCGACCTCACCCGGCAGATCACCGTGGAGGCCAGCGGGGAGGTCGCCGAGCTCAAGGACGACATCAACGCGATGATCTCGAACCTGGCCGAGACCACCCGCACCAACGAGGAGCAGGACTGGCTCAAGACGCACCTGGCCCGGCTGTCCGGGCTGATGCAGGGGCGCGGTGAGCTCGCCGCCCTCGCTTCGTCGATCATGAGCGAGCTGGTGCCGCTGGTGTCCGCGCAGTACGGCGCCTTCTACCTGGCCCAGGACACCGCGGAAGGCCGGGTGCTGACCCGCGCCGCCGCCTACGGCCTCCCGGGCACCGGGGTCCCGGAGCGGTTCGCACCGGGCGAATCCCTGGTCGGCCAGGCCGCCGCCGACCGCCGCACGATCATGGTCCGCGAGACCCCGCCCGCCTACCTGCGGATCAGCTCCGGGCTGGGCGAGATGACCCCCGTGGGCGTGGTCGTGGTTCCGGTGCTGTTCGAGGACCAGGTGCTCGCGGTGCTGGAGCTGGCATCGGTGCACGAGTTCAGCGAACTGCGGGTGGACCTGCTGCAGCGCTTGCAGGAGCGGATCGGGGTGGAGGTGAACACCATCCTGTCGAACTCCCGCACCGAGGCGCTGCTGACCGAGTCGCAGCACCTGGCCAGGGAGCTGCGGGCGCGCTCCGAACAGCTGGAGCAGCAGCAGAACGAGCTGCAGCGCTCGAACTCCGAGCTCGCGGAGAAGGCCGAGCAGCTGGCGGCCCGCAACCGGGTCATCGAGATCAAGAACAGCGAGATCGAACAGGCCCGGCAGCAGCTGGAGGAGCGCGCCAGCGAGCTGTCCCAGGCCTCGGCCTACAAGTCGGAGTTCCTGGCGAACATGTCCCACGAGCTGCGCACCCCGCTCAACAGCTCGCTGCTGCTGGCGAAGCTGCTCGCCGACAACGCCGAGGGCAACCTCACCGAGCACCAGGTGGACCTGGCCCGCACCATCCACGCGGCGGGCAGCGACCTGCTGGGGCTCATCAACGACGTCCTCGACCTGTCCAAGGTGGAGGCCGGGCGGATGACGGTGCTGCCGGAGCAGGTGGACCCGACCGACCTGGCCCGCCACCTGGAAGCGCAGTACCGGCCGCTGGCGGAGGACAAGGGGCTGGCGTTCGAGGTCGAGGTGTCCGGATCGGCGCCCCCGGAGCTGCGCACCGACCAGAGCAGGCTGGAGCAGATCTTGCGCAACCTGCTGTCGAACGCGGTGAAGTTCACCGAGCAGGGCCGGGTCCGGTTCGAGATCACCCGCGCCGATCCCGCCGCCGCGAACAGCCCGGAGCTGCGGGCGCTGCCGGAGCTGATCGCGTTCTCGGTGCGCGACACCGGGATCGGGGTGCCCGCCGGCAAGCTCAACCGGATCTTCGAGGCGTTCCGGCAGGGCGACGGCACGATCGTGCGGGAGTTCGGCGGCACCGGGCTGGGCCTGTCGATCAGCCGCGAGCTCACCGCGCTGCTCGGCGGGGAGCTCGTGGTGGACAGCGAACCCGGGCGGGGAAGCACGTTCACGCTGCACCTGCCGCTGCGGATGCGCGAGCAGGAGCCGCGGAGCGAACCCGCGCCCGAGCCGGGACCCGAGGCCGTGGCCGAGGTGGAGCCGGTGCCCGCGCCGGAGAGCTGGCCCAGCGACGCGCAGCTGCACTTCGACGTGGCGGCCGAGGGCATCGACCCGCCGCTGCTGGAGCCGGAGACCGCCGCGCGGGTGACCGCGCCCGCCGACGAACCGCGCTTCCGGCACTTCGACGGGCAGAAGGTGCTGGTGGTCGACGACGACCCGCGCAGCGTCTACGCGCTGACGGCCCTGCTGGAGCAGCACGGGCTGCGGGTGGTGTGCGTGGACAACGGGGTGGCGGGGCTGGGTGCGCTGCGCGAGCACGAGGACGTGGCGGTGGTGCTGATGGACATGATGATGCCGGAGCTCGACGGCGACTCCACGATCCGCACCATCCGGCGGATCCCGCGCCACCGCGACCTGCCGATCATCGCGGTGACGGCGAAGGCGATGCTCGGCGACCGCGAGCGCAGCCTCGCGGCCGGGGCCACGGAGCACGTCACCAAACCGGTCGATGCGGAACTCCTGCTGCGCCTGCTGGAGGAGCACCTCCGGCCCGCGACCTGAACCCACCGGCCGACCTGGGGGAGGCCCGGGTGCACGGCCACGGGGACCGGCAGGGGCGCGGACCGCGAACGGCTTCGATCCGGGGTGGGGATTCCGGCCCCGCTCGGGGGACAGACGAGGCCGGAACGATGCACCCTACCGCCCCGGTGCGGACCGCCCCGCGCGGTGGTGTCGCCTCGTGTCGTTCGGATCACGCGGCGCCATCCGTTCTCCCGGGTCACCGGTGCCGGACGGGGGCGCCGCGCGCGATGATCACTCCGCCAGGAGCGCGGCGGCGACGGCACCGCCGAGCTCCTCGGTGCTCGCCGCGCCCCCGAGGTCGGGGGTGCGCACGGACCCGGCCGCGAGCACCGACTCGATCGCGCGGACCACGTCGGCCGCGGCCTCCGACTCCCCGAGGTGGTCGAGCATCATCGCCGCCGACCAGATCTGCCCCACCGGGTTCGCGATGCCGCGACCGGCGATGTCCGGCGCCGAGCCGTGCACGGGCTCGAAGGTCGACGGGAAGCGCCGCTCCGGGTTGATGTTTCCCGAGGGCGCGACCCCGATCGTGCCGGTCACCCCCGGTCCGAGGTCGGAGAGGATGTCGCCGAACAGGTTGCTGGCCACCACCACGTCGAACCGCTCGGGGTGCAGCACGAACCGCGCGCACAGGATGTCGATGTGGTCCTGGTCCACCGCGATGTCCGGGTGCTCGGCCGCGATCGCCCGGAACCGCTCGTCCCAGTACGGCATCGAGTGGTAGATCCCGTTCGACTTCGTCGCCGAGGTCACGTGGGAGCGGCCGAGCCGTTCGGCGAAGTCGAAGGCGTAGCGCAGGATCCGGTCGGTGCCGCGCCGGGTGAACACGGCCGTCTGCAGCACCATCTCGTTCTCGGTGCCCTCGCCCTGCCTGCCGCCGAGCCGGGAGTACTCGCCCTCGGTGTTCTCCCGCACCACCCAGAAGTCGATGTCGCCCGGCTGCTTGTCCCGCACCGGCGGCGTCACCCCGGGCAGCAGCCGCACCGGGCGCAGGTTCACGTACTGGTCGAACTCGCGGCGGATCGGCAGCAGCAACCCCCACAGCGAGACGTGGTCGGGAACCCCGGGCCAGCCGACCGCGCCGAGCAGGACGGCATCGCTGTCGCGGAGCTGGTCCAGGCCGTCCTCCGGCATCATCCGCCCGGTCTCCCGGTAGGTCTGGCAGCTCCAGTCGAAGTGCCGGAAGGCGAACGTGGTCCCGTACTTCGCGCGCACCGCGTCCAGCACCCGCAGCGCCTCCGGCACCACCTCGGTGCCGATGCCGTCGCCGGGCAGGACCGCGATCTCGTGATCAGCCATGCCCCCATCCCACTCCGGGGCACCCGGGTTCGTCCAAGACCGGCAACGCATCTGCCGGATAGGCGCCGCCTATCAGCGGGGTCAGGAGCGCTCCGCGCGGGCGACCTCCAGGAAGCGCTGCGCGGCCGGGGCGAGCGGGGCCGGCCGGTGGATGAGCGAGATGCGCAGCTCGGCGGCGGGCTCCAGCGGCAGCACCACGGCCCCGCTGGCGCGGGCGAACTCCGCCCAACCCTCGGTGAGCACCGCGATGCCCACGCCGCGCAGCACCAGCGGCAGGACGGCCTCCCGGTGCGCGGTCTCCACCGCGATCCGCAGGTCCACGCCCTCGGCCAGGGCCTCGTCGATCACGTGCCGCATCCGGTTGCCCCGCTGCGAGGTGATGATCCGCTGCCCGGCCAGCTCCACCCGTCGCACCACGCGCCCCGCCCGCCACGGCCCGTCCGGGCCGGTGACCACGACGAAGCGCTGCCGCTCCACCAGGTGCGCGCTCAGGCCCGGCAGCGCGAAGTCCTCGGCCGCCCCGATCAGTCCCAGCTCGGCGCTGCCCCCGCGCACCATGTCGGCGGCCTCCGGAGCGGTGATCGCGGGCAGCACCGACACCAGCACGCCGGGATCGGTGGCGTGGAAGCGCTCGATCATGGTGGTGAGCGGTTCGACGGACTGGGAGGGCAGCGCGGCCAGCTGGACGCGCCCGGTGCGCAACCCCTTGACCGAGTCGACCACCGCCCGGGTCGTCTCCAGGTCGCGCAGGACCTGCCGCGCCGGTTCGAGCATCGCCCGGCCCGCTTCGGTGAGCACCGCCCGCCGCCCGAGCCGGTGGAACAGCGGCACGCCCACGTCCCGCTCCAGGGCCCGCACGGCCTGGGAGAGCGAGGGTTGCGCGACGTGCAGGCGCCCGGCGGCGCGGTGGAACCCGCCCTCGTCGACGATCGTGACGAAGTACTCCAGCTGCCGCGCGTCCACCGTGCCTCCCGGGTTCTCCTGTGCGCCAGCATCCTCCCGCCCGGGGTGCGGGCCGGGCGAACAGCGGCTATCACGGAGTGGTGGACCCCGTCGCCGCACTGCGCGAGATCGCCTTCCACCTGGAGCGGGCGGCCGAACCGACCTACCGGGTCCGGGCGTTCCGCCGCGCGGCCGAGGTGGCCGAGGATCGCGCGGACGTGGCGCGGCGGGTGGAGTCCGGGCGGCTCACCGAGCTGCCGGGGCTCGGCCGCACCACCGCCCGGGTCGTCGAACAGGCGGTGCGCGGGCAGGTCCCCGACTACCTGGCGCGGCTGCGCGACGCCGAACCCGAGCCGGGGGAGGGCGCCGCGCTGCTGCACCGCCTGGTCGGGGACTGCCACACCCACTCGGACTGGTCGGACGGCGGCAGCCCGGTCGCTGAGATGGCCCGCGCCGCCCGCGACCTCGGGCACGAGTGGATGGTGCTCACCGACCACTCGCCGCGGCTGACGGTGGCGCGCGGGCTGAGCGCCGAGCGGCTGCGCGCGCAGCTGGAGCTCGTCGCCGAGCTCAACGCGGAGCTGGCCCCGTTCCGGATCCGCAGCGGCATCGAGGTCGACATCCTCGACGACGGCGGCCTCGACCAGGACCCGGGACTGCTGGCCGAGCTGGAGCTGGTCGTCGCCAGCGTGCACTCGAAGCTGCGGATGCCGTCGGCGGAGCTGACCCGGCGGCTGTGCGCCGCGGTGGCGAACCCGCGCGTCGACGTGCTCGGCCACTGCACCGGGCGGCTGCTCTCGAAGCGCCCGCCCTCGGAGTTCGACGCCGAGGAGGTCTTCCGCGCGTGCCGGGACCACGGGGTCGCGGTGGAGATCAACTCGCGGCCGGAGCGGCTGGATCCCCCGATGCGGCTGCTGGAGCGCGCCGCCGAGCTCGGCTGCGAGTTCGCGATCGACTCCGACGCCCACGCTCCCGGTCAGCTCGCCTGGTTGATCAACGGTTGCGCGCGGGCCGAGCGCTGCGGCATCCCGGCGGAGCGCGTCATCAACGCCCGGTGAGCTCCTCCTGGCGCCGGGGTCAGTCCACCTGGAAGGAGCGCTTGGCGAGTCCCATCCAGTAACCGTCGATGACCTGCTCCGGCGGGGTCTCGGGGTCGGAGGCGGCGCCGAGGGCGACGAACAGCGGCGCGAAGTGCTCGGCGGTCGGGTGCGCGTGCGGCATCCCGGGAGCGCGGTGGGCGAAGTCGGCGAGCTCGTCAACCGCGCCCCGCGCGAGCGCCTCGCCCGCCCACAGGTCGAACTCCCGCGACCAGGACGGCGCCGGGGCCTGCGGCCTCGGGTCCACGAGGTGCGGCAGCCCGTGCGTGGTGAACCCGGAGCCGATGATGAGCACGCCCTGCTCGCGCAGCGGCCGGAGCCTGCGCCCGAGCTCCAGCAGCCGCGCCGGATCCAGGGTGGGCAGCGAGATCTGCAGCACCGGGACGTCGGCTTCCGGGTACATGACGGTCAGCGGCACGTAGGCGCCGTGATCGAGTCCCCGGTCCGGCTGGTGGGCGACCGGCTCGTCGTCCGGCATCAGCGCGGCCACCGCCGCCGCGAGCTCCGGCGCTCCCGGGCTGGGGTAGCGGACCCGGTAGTAGCGCTCCGCGAAGCCGCCGAAGTCGTAGGTCAGCGGCACCGCGTCGGCGGTGGCGCCGAGCACCAGCGGTGCGGACTCCCAGTGCGCCGAGACGACCAGGATCGCCCGCGGGCGCGGGAGGCGGGCCGCCCAGCCGCTGAGCTGACCGGTCCACAGCGCGTCGTCGACCAGCGGCGGCGCCCCGTGGCTGAGGTAGAGGGCGGGCATCGGCCCGACCTGCGAGGCGGTCATCGCGACTCCTTGCTTGAAGCTTCAAGGAATAGCGTAGGGAAAGCCTCGTGGCGCTGCAAGCGGTCTGGTTAGACTGGCTCGGTGGGTGAAACGCGCTGGTTGAGCGATGACGAACAGAAGGCATGGCGCCAGCTCGCGATGCTCATGACCCTGCTGCCGCCCGCCCTCGACTCGCAGCTCCAGCGCGACTCCGGGCTGACGCACTTCGGCTACTGGGTGATGGCGATGCTCTCCGAGCGGCCCGACCGCTCGCTGCGGATGAGCGACCTCGCCGCGCGGGCCAGCGCCTCCCCGTCCCGCGTCTCGCACGTGGTGGCCCGGCTGGAGAAGAACGGCTGGGTGCGCCGCGCCCGCTCCGACCGCGACGGCCGCAGCAATCTCGCCCAGCTCACCGACGCCGGGTTCCGCAAGGTCGAGGAGGCCGCACCGGGCCACGTCGAACGGGTCCGGGACCTGGTCCTCGACGGGCTCACCGCCCCGCAGGTCGAGCAGATGGGCGAGATCTGCGGCGCCCTGCTCCGCCGGGTCGACCCCGACGGCCGCATGGGGACCAGGCCGCTGACGGACTGAGCGGCGCCCCCGCCGGGACGGGGACGCCGCCCACCTCAGCTGGACGCCGGTTCGGGCAGGTCGTCCTCGCGGGCGAACTGGGTGCGGTGCAGCTCCGCGTACAAGCCGTCCTGAGCGAGCAGGTCGGCGTGGGTGCCCTGCTCTGCGATGCGGCCCTCGGAGATCACCAGGATCCGGTCGGCCTCGCGGATCGTGGACAGCCGGTGCGCGATCACCAGCGCGGTGCGGCCGGCCAGCGCCGTGGCCAGCGCCCGCTGCACCGCCGCCTCCGACTCGGAGTCCAGGTGCGCGGTGGCCTCGTCCAGCACCACCACCGGCGGAGCCTTTAGCAGCAGCCGCGCGATCGCCAGCCGCTGCTTCTCGCCGCCGGAGAGCCGGTGACCGCGATCGCCGACGACCGTGTCCAACCCGTCGGGCAGCTCGTCGACGAGGTGCTGCAACTGCGCCGTCCGCAGCGCCGCCAGCAGCTCCGCGTCCGAGGCGCCGGGGCGGGCGTAGCCGAGGTTGGCGCGGATCGTGTCGTGGAACAGGTGCGCGTCCTGGGTGACCACCCCGACCGCCGAGTACAGCGATCGCAACGTCACGTCCCGCACGTCGTGCCCGGCGACCCGCACGCTGCCGGAGTCCGCGTCGTAGAGCCGCCCGGCGAGGTTCGTGATCGTCGTCTTGCCGGCGCCGGAGGGGCCGACCAGCGCGATGGTCTGCCCCGGCTCGGCGCGGAAGCTGATGTCGTGCAGCACCTCGTGCGCGGGAGCGTTCTCCGGGCGGGCGACCGACTCCAGCGAGGCCAGCGAGACCTCGGCCGAGGCCGGGTAGCGGAAGGACACGTCGGTGAACTCCACGCTCGCGGGCTCCGCGCGGGCATCGAGCTCCACCGCCTCCGGCTTCTGCTCGATCATCGGGCGCAGGTCCAGCACCTCGAAGACCCGGTCGAAGCTCACCAGCGCCGTCATCACGTCCACGTGCACGTTCGACAGCGCGGTCAGCGGGCCGTAGAGCCTGCTCAGCAGGGTGGCCAGCGCGACGAGCGTGCCGAGCTCGAAGGCCCCGGACACCACCAGCCCGCCGCCGAGCCCGTAGACCACGGCCGTGGCCAGCGAGGCCAGCAGCGTCAGCGCCACGAAGAACACCCGGCTGTACATCGCCGAGACGACGCCGAGATCGCGCACCCGGGCGGCGCGGGAGGAGAACAGCTCGGTCTCCTCGTCGGCGCGGCCGTAGAGCTTGGCGAGCATCGCCCCGCCCACGCCGAAGCGCTCGGTCATCAGCGAGCTCATCTCCGCGTCGGTCTTCATCTGCTCGCGGGTGATCCGCTGCAACCGGCGCCCCACCCAGCGCACCGGGAACAGGAACAGCGGCAGCAGCGCCAGCGCGATGAGCGTGATCTGCCAGGACAGCGTGAACATCGTGGCCAGCACCAGCACCAGGCTCAGCACGTTCGAGACCACTGAGGACAGCGTGCTGGTCAGCGCCCGCTGCGCCCCGATGACGTCGGTGTTGAGCCTGCTCACGAGCGAACCCGTCTGCGCCCGGACGAAGAACGCGATCGGCATCCGCTGCACGTGGTCGAAGACCTCGGAGCGAAGGTCGTAGATCAGCCCCTCGCCGAGCCGCGCCGAGTACCAGCGCTGCAGCAGCGAGAGCCCGGCCTCCAGCACGGCGACGAGCGCGACGATCACCGCCAGCCACACCACGACGCCGGTGTTCCGGGGCAGGATGCCCTGGTCGATGATCGCCTTGAACAGCAGCGGGGGGATGATGCCCAGCACCGCGGACGCGGCGATGAGCACCAGGAACGGGACGATGTCCCGCAGGTAGGGCCGGGCGTAGCGCGCGATCCGCCTGGTCAGGCCCGGTGCCAGGCGCTGCCTGGTCACCGAGTCGTCGCTGGCGAAGGAGCGCATCATCTCCCAGCTGGTCATGTGGTGGTCCTCTCGGTTCGCGGACCGGCCGCCCGGTTCGGGGGCGGCGGCCGGCCCGGTGCGGTCCGCTCCGGGGCCGCGCGGTGCGTCGGGCGTGGTGGTCTCCGGCGCCCATGGTGCGACTTCGCGTTAGCTCGAAGTCAAACACCTCGGGGAGCCCCGGTGTTCCGGCCGGAAGTCGGATGATCTCGCCCCGGGTCCTCCGGCCGGCGGCGTTCGGCCCGCTGCTTCCCCTGCGCGTCAAGGGGTTCCGGGCGGTTGCCCTGATCAACCACTCGAACGAGCGAAGACCGGTTGGGTTGATCACAGCGACGTCGCGCTTCCGGAGGATCTTGCCCGCGACCGGGAGCGATTACCGTGTGTCCGGGGTCGGGGACGCAGCGCGATCGTCGCGGAGCGCGTTTCCGGGGGAACCGAACCACTGGGGTGTTCATGTCGATGCACGAAGGCGCGGTCCACGGCCGCCCGACCCGGCTGCCGAGGTCGGTCCTGACGACCGCGGCCGGGACCCGCCGCGATCCGCCCGTCGCGCTCCTGGGGAGGGCCGCCCGGGAGCGGCCGACGCGCAGCGGGCGCATCCCGCTGCGGCTGGCCGACCGCTACTTCCTGGCCGCGCACACCGGTGCGGAGCGGCTCGCGCCCCGGGTGGACCCGTGGCTGGTCGCGCTGGGCTGCGCGGGTGGCCTGCTCGCGGAACTGCTGCTGGAGGGCGAGATCGACGCGGAGCCCACCGTGCGCCCCGCGGGCGCGGGGATGCCACCGGACTTCCTGTCCTGGTCGGTGCTGCGCGAGGTCCGCGCCGAGCCGGACCACGACGTGCGGACCTGGATCCGCTACCTGGCCGACACCTCGGTCGAGAAGGTGCGGGCCCGGCTCACGATCACCGACGTGCTGCGGGAGGTCGAGGTCTCCGCCGGGTGGCGCACCGCGCCCGCGGTGGCGTGGCGCGCGTCCCGGCTGGACGAACGCGCCCCGGCCGAGGAGCTGGCGGACCTGTTCGCGCAGGAGGAGTCGGCGGCCGTCCGCTCCGGGATGATCACTGTTCCCGACGCCCAGGCCGAGATCGCGCTCGCGCTGCTGGCCACCGGCACCGGAGTGGCCGGCCGGCTGGGGCTGGCCAAGCCGGTGCTGCGGCAGGCCGCCCGGCGCGCCGAGCAGTGGCTGCCGAGGCTGCCCTCCGGGCTCCGCGTCGTGGTGGCCGAGGTGGCCGCCGCCCGCGAGCAGTGGGCCATGACCCCGCGCCGGTGAGCGCGCCCCGCCCCCCGGATCGCCGATCCGGACCCCACCGCACCGCAGGAGGAACCGCTGTGCCCACGTCCGTCGACCCCGTGCCACCGCGCCGCCGCCCGGGCCCGGTGGCGAACTCGCTCGCCGCGTCCCGGCTGGGGACCTGCTCGATCGTCTTCTTCACCATCGCGGCCGCCGCCCCGGAGACGGTGGTCGGCGGCGGTGCGGTCAGCGGTTTCGCCGTCTCGGGGGTCAACGGGATCCCGGTCGGCTACCTCGCCATCGCGGGCGTGCTGGGCCTGTTCGCCATCGGCTACGTGACGATGGCCCGCCACGTCGAGAACGCGGGCGCCTTCTACGCCTACATCGCCCGCGGGCTCGGCCGCGTGCCCGGCACCGCCGCGGGCGGGGTCGCGGTGCTCGCCTACAACCTGGTTCAGGTCAGCCTGGTCGGCGGATTCGGGGTCGGCGCCGCCAGCTTCGTCCGCCAGGCGGGGGGCCCGGCGCTGCCGTGGTGGCTGTTCGCGGCGTTCGGGGTGGGGCTGGTGGCCCTGCTGAGCCTGCTGCGCATCGACGCGAACGGCCGCATCCTCGGGGTGCTGCTGCTCGCGGAGATCGCGATCATCCTGCTCTACGACCTCGCGTTCGTCAGCGATCCCGCGGAGCCGGGCGCATCGCTGACCACGCTGCACCCCGCGCAGCTGGGCACCGGTGCGGCCGGGGTGATCCTGGTAATCGCCTTCACCGGGTTCATCGGTTTCGAGAACTCCACCGTGCTGGCCGAGGAGGCCCGCGACCCGCGCACGGTCCGCCGCGCCACCTACGCCTCGCTGGTGGTGATCGGCCTGCTCTACGGGACGTCCACCTGGGCCCTGACCGTGGCCACCGGCCCGGAGGCCATCGTCGGCCAGGCCCGGGAGCACTCCACCGAGCTGATGTTCGCGCTGGCGGCGGATCGGCTCCCCGCCGCCGCGGTGACCGCCGGATCCGCGCTGTACGTGACGAGCCTGTTCGCGGGAATGCTGTCGTTCCACCACGTCTGCGCCCGCTACCTGTTCGCGCTCGGCCGCGAAGGTCTCGCCCCGGCGCGGCTGGCGACCACCAGCGCCCGCTCCGCCGCGCCCGTGGCCGGTTCCGCCGCGCAGACCTCGCTGGCGCTGCTGGTCGTGGCGCTGTTCGCGGTGACCGGCTGGGATCCGGTGACCTACCTGTTCTTCTGGGGTGCCTCGGGCGGTGCGCTGGGCGTGCTGCTGCTGGTGACCGCGACCTCCTGGGCCGTCGTCGGCTACTTCATGCGGGTTCCCGCGCCGAGCCACGGGCGGTGGCGGACCGCGGTGGCGCCGGGCGCGGCGGCGGTGGTGCTCGGCTGGGTACTGGTGCTGACGCTGGCTTCCTTCCCGGTGGTGCTCGGCGCCCCGCCGGATTCCCCGGCCCCCTGGCTGATTCCCGGCGCCTACCTGGTCGTGGTGCTCGCCGGGCTCTGCTGGGGAGTGGTGCTGCGGACGCGGTACCCCGACGCCTACGCGCGGATCGGCATGGGAGCCCGGTCCGCCACGATCTCCCGGACGGAGGAACTCATCGATGCGAGGTGAACCGGCGGAGCGCACCCGGACGCTCGTGAGCGCGTTCGTGCACGACGCGGTGTCGCGCTGGCTGGTGCCGGACGAGCGGATCCGGGAGGAGGTCTACCTGGCGTGGTTCGACGTGCTGCTCGACCACGCGGACCGGGCCGGCCGGGTGCGCGCCACCCGCTCCGCGGTCCAGGTGTGGCTCCGCGCCGAGGACGGCTCACCACCCGGCCTGCCGGCCGAGGAGGAGCCGCGGATCGCGGAGCTGGCCGGGCCGCACGCGGACCGGTTCGCGGCGTTCGGCGAGCTCACCGGCGCGCGGCACCCGCGCGAACCGCACTGGTACCTGGCGCTGATCGGGGTGCGTCCGGACCTGCAGGGCCGCGGCGTGGGGACGGCGGCGCTCACCGCGAGCCTGCGCGAGCACGACCGGGCGGGGTCGCCGACCTACCTGGAGGCGAGCAGCCCCGCCAGCCGCGCGCTGTACCTGCGGCTGGGCTACGCCGACGCGGGCGAGCCGATCGAGCTGCCCGGAGGACCGGTGCTGCACCCGATGTGGCGTCCGGTGGGCGGCGCGTGACCGCCTCGGGTCAGGTCTGGGACTCGGCGCCGACGTACTCGAAGTCCCAGGTCCCGGTGCTGTGCGAGCCCGAGCGCTCGTAGACCAGCAGCGGAGGTGGCGTGGCGCGGCGCTCGCGCGGCGGGCGCACGGGAACGGTGATGCGCGGTACGGGATGGCCGGTGGGATCGGCGGGGACGCTGACCTCGCGGCCGTCCTCCGGCCCGCCGCGCAACCGGGCGCGGACCTGTTCCACTGAATGACTCCCTTCGCCGACGCCGGGCGGCAACCGGTTCCGACCACCACCCGGTCCACCCGGTTCCCGACCTCACCAGATCGAGTGAAGGACGCGAGGGCGGGGTGCGCTTGGCCGTGCCCGCTCGCGGGCGAGTGAACACCGGCGTGGTCACCGAGAGTACTCCCGGCGGGTTGCCGGATGGTTTCGATTCGGCGGCGAGCGAGGGTGGAGCAACCGGAGGAAACGGCCGAAAACCCGGATTTCGGGGGAAGTTCACCTGAGCGCGCGGGTTCCGGTCGGAGATCCCCGCCCTCGGCGGCCGAACGCGGAGCGTGAAGCCGAGAGCCGGGAGCGGACGGCGGTCCCCGCGGACGGGTGGAGGTGGCAGGATCGGGGGGGGGGGGGGGGGGAGGACAAAA
>NZ_JBJZOI010000039.1:0-21918 GCF_047200635.1 Saccharopolyspora antibiotica
GGGGGGGGGGGGGGGGGGGGGGGGGGGGGGGGGGGGGGGGGGGGGGGGGGGGGGGGGGGGTTGGGGGGGGGGGGGGGGGGGGGGGGGGGGTCTTTTTTTGGGGGGGGGGGGGGGGGGGGGGGGGGGGGGGGGGGGGGGGGACCCCCCCCCCCCCCCCCCGGCACCGCCCGCCCTGCCGCTGGTGGTCGATCCGCAGGACATCACCCCCGAGGTGATGCAGCACCGCGAGCACCGACTCGATCCGGCCCGGTGGTCGGCGTTGCGCACGGCCTGCCGCGAGCACGGGGTCACCCCTGCCACCGCGATGCTCACCGCGTTCTCGGTGGTGCTCGCCCGGTGGGCCGGGCACCGGCGAATGCTGGTGAACTCACTCCAGATGGGCCGGCTGCCGCTGCATCCCGACGTGCACCGGGTGATCGGCGGATTCGCCACCACGATGCTGCTCCCGCTGACCCCCGAGCGCGGGATGACGTTCGCGGAACTGGCCGGGGCTGCCCAGCACGCCTTCACCGAGCACGCCGCGCACAACCTGGTGTCCGGCGTGGAGGTGGCGCGGGAACTCGGGCGCCGGCTCGGCACGCGCCGCCCGGTGGCGCCCGTGGTGTTCCAGTCCACCATCGGGATGGACGCGGCCATGGGCAGCCCGCTGCCGAAGGAGGCGGGCCCGCTCGGCCGGGTGCGCTCCGGGGACTACACCCACCACCTGCGCACCCCGCAGGTCGCGCTGGAAACCCGCTGCTTCGAGATCGACGAGCAGCTGGTGCTGGTGTTCTCGCTGGTCGAGGAGCTGTTCGTCGAGGAGGAAGTGGCCGGCGCGTTCGCCGAACTCGTGGAGCTCGCCACCTCGCTGGCCGACGGTCCCGGCTGGGACGCCGTGCCCGAGTTGCCGGAAACGCTGAACCCCCCGGCAGCGGCGGGACTGCGGATCGGGGCGCTGCCCGAGACCGGCCGGGAGCACCCGCCCGGTCCGCCGGCCGACAGCGCGGAGCAGGCGGTGGCCGAGGCCTTCGAGGACCTCCTGGACGTGCCCGTGCTCGACCGCACCGTCAACTTCTTCACCGCGGGCGGGGACTCCCTGCTGGCGATCCGGCTGCTGGCGCAGCTCGCCGCGACGCTGCCGAGGACGGTGTCGGTGCGCGCGTTCCTCGCCGATCCGACGGTGGCCGGTGCGGCGGCGGCCGGGCGGGACGCCTGATGGCGGCCGACGAGCGACCGCTGGTCGCGGTGCTGGGAGCAACCGGCGCGACCGGCCGCACCGCGGCGCACCGGCTGGCGGCCACCGGCAGGGCGAGGCTGCGGCTGGGAGCGCGAACCAGGAGCACCGTGGCCGAACTGGCTTCGGAGCTGGAGGCCGAGGCACGTGCCGTCGACGCCACCAACCCCGCTGAGCTGGCCGAGTTCTGCGCGGGCGCCGCTGTGGTCGTCCAGTGCGCCGGACCGTCGTTGCGGATCACGCCCACCGTGCTGGCGGCGGCGTTACACGCGGGCGCGCACCTGGTCGATCCCGCCGGTGATCTCGACCCGGTCCCGACGGGTGGTCGCTCGGTCGTGCTGGGCGCCGGTGTCGTGCCAGGTCTGTCGGGCCTGCTCCCCCGGCTGCTCCCGCCGCGACCGCGACGGCTGGACGTCTACAACGGCGGGGCCGATCGCCTCACCCCTGCCGCGGCCGCCGACGTCCTGCTCTCCACACCGCCCCGCTACGGCCTGCCGCGGGCCGCGTGGCGGGACGGGCGCGTCGAACCCGCCGCACTGGTCACCCAGCCGGCGGTGGTGCTGCCCGGCTTCACCGGCCCGATGCACGCCGCGCCGCTGCTGACGGCGGAGGTGCAGCGGCTGGCCGCCGAGCTGGTGGCCGCGCAGGCACGGGCGTACTCGGTCTTCCCGACCGCCGCGCTGCCCGAGGCGCTCGCCTCGGCGTGGGAGTCCGGTGACCCGCTGACCCACGTCGAGGCCGTCATCAGCGCCGCCGACTCCGACGTGGCCGCCTACGACGCCGGCATCACCCTGCTCGCCTCCGCCCGCTACGACGAGGGCGGTACCCGCCGCACGCTGCTGCGCTCGGCGGATTCGCTCACCCTCACCGGCGCGTTCACCGCGCTCGCGGTCGAGGACGTGCTGGACGGGAAGGTCCCGGTCGGCGTCGGCTGGGCCGCGGAGGTGCTGGACCCGGGGACCGTCGTGGAACGGCTCGCGAACGATCCCTCGGTGGACGAACTCGCGCTCTGAGCTCGTCGCGCCCTCGCGTTCCGGGTCGGACCACCGGTTCGACCCGGAACGCGCCGGTGACCTGCCGAGCGCATCGGTCGCGCACCCGTCACCGCCGCGGCGACGGGGCGCTCACGCCGCCTCCAGCTCCGCGCGGACCTTCGGGAGCACCTCGCCGGCCAGCCGTTCGACGTTGGCGAGCACCGCGTCCCGTTCTCCGGCGGCCTCCACGTGCAGCAGCACCCGTCCCACCCCGCCGTCCCGGATCAGGGCGGCGAGGCGCCGCGCGCACACCTCGGGCGTGCCGACGGGCTGGTTGGCGAGGATGCCCGCGGTCAGTTCCGCGGGCGTCGGCCGGGGTCCGCCGTACTCCTCCAGCATCACGTAGTCGGAGTGCCCCGAGGCGAAGACCGGCGCGAGCCGCTCCCGCACCACCCGCTCGGCCTCGTCCGGGGAGTCGGTCACGTGGGCCAGCACGGAGGCGCTGTGCACCGGCCGCGCCGCGGTGCGCTGCTCGTACCGCGCCACCAGCCGGGCCTGCTCGTCGGCGGTCTGGGAGAAGAAGAACAGCATCGGCAGCCCGTGCCGGGCGGCCAGGTCGGCCCCGGAGTCCGAGGTCGAGGCCACGTGCACCGGGGGGTGCGGTCGCGTGAGGGGCTCCGGCTGCGGCCGCACCTCGCGGAACCGGTAGTGCTCCGAATCAGCCGCCACGGCGCCGCCGAACGCGTCGAGGACCAGGCCGAGCGCCTCGGGCAGCCCCGTCCGCCAGCGCTCGATACCGGTCCCGAAGACCTCGTGGTCCACGACCGGTCCGGCCCGGCCGACACCGAGGTCGAACCTCCCCCCGGACAGCTGGTCGAGCAACGCGGTCTGCTCCGCGACGTGAACGGGCGACTGGGTCGGCAGGATCGTCACGGCGGTCCCGACCCGCACCCGCTGCGTCGCGCCGAGCAGGTACGCCGCCAACGTCGTCGCCGAGGGGTTGAGCCCGTAGCCGGTGAGGAAGTGGTGCTCCGTGACCCACACCGATTCGAAGCCGAGGTCTTCGGCGGTCCGCGCGACGTCCGCGGCCAGCCGCAGGACCTCGGTGGCGCTCTGACCGCCGAACCGGTGGGTGAACAACATGACGCCGAATTCCGGGGTACCAGTCACACCACCACCTTATCGGTAGTGATTGTCGTTTCCGATTCCGAGGTGGCTCGGCCTCGCGGCTCGACGGCGCGCTCGGCGCCCGGCCGCCGCTAAAGACACCTCCCGGTGCCGCCCGGCGAGGCGATGCGCCCGCCGACCGCCTCGGTGAGCGACCGGCGGAGCGGCGGGCACCGGTCGACGGTCAGCCCCCGACGTCGCCCGCGTCCCGCGCTTCCGACGCGCCCCCCGGAGCGACGCCGGAGGCCCAGGCCCGCCCGTGGGCGGCCAGGTCCCGCAGGTGGGCGGTGACCTCCTCGGCGCTGTAACCCGTGTCGTTCTCCAGCCACCACGTCAGGACGCCGACGAGCTCACCGGTCCAAGCCCGGGCGAGCACGTCGAGCGGGACGCGCGGGGTGGCGCCGAGATGTTCGGCCCGCAGGCGGAAGATGCTCTCCGCGCGCTCGCAGAGGATCGCGGTGAACTCGCGCAGCGCGCGTCCGTCGCCTTCGCCGCGCAGGACGATCCGGTAGAGCGGCTTCTCCCGCTCCGCGTGCTGGAAGATGTACAGCACGGGCAACCCGGTGAAGCCCTCGGTCCGCGCCTGCTCCACGGCGGGCAGCAGCCGCTCCCGGTCGTTGGTGAGGTCCCGGACGATGCCGACGAGCAGGTCTTCCTTGTCCTGGTAGTGCGCGTAGAAGGTCGCGCGGGCGACGTCGGCGCGGTCGATTATCTCCTCGACCGTCAGCGGGCGGAATCCCCTTTCGAGCACGAGGTCGACCAGCGCCGAGCGCAGCGCGCGTCGGGTGCGGCGAACACGACGGTCCTCTCCCTGCTTCATGGCCCGGATTATGTCCGGCCGCCGCCGGGGCGCGGCCGGCCCGTTGACCCGACGGGACCGACTACGTACATTGCCGAACACATTGTTCATTAACTTTCATTTTGTTCATGTTGCGTGGATGGAGATCGCATGAACCTCGGGAGGTACCTGCGCCGCACCCGCGCCCACCAACCCGACGCGGAAGCCGTGATCTGCGGCGACACCCGACTCACCTACGCCGAGCTCGACGAGGCCAGCGATCGGCTCGCCACCGCGCTGCGCCGGCTCGGGCTGCGCGAGGGGGACTGCGTCGCCACGCTCGCCGACAACCGGGCGGAGCTCGTCGTCGCCGAGGTCGCGCTGTACAAGGCCGGGCTGGTGCGCGCTCCGGTCAACGCGCGGCTCGGCGAGCGGGAGGTGGCGCACCTGCTGCGGGAGTCGGCGGCCCGGGTGCTGCTCGTCGACGCGGAACACCTGAGCACCGGGCTGGCCGGCGACCACCTCGACGCCGTCGTCTGCTTCGACCGGACCGACTGCAGCGCGGCGCCGAACGAGTCCGGCGGGCGGATCCTCGACTACCGCGGGCTCCTCGACGACGCGCCCGCCGAGCCCGTCGACGTGGACTGCGCCGACAGCGACATCGCCGTCCTGCACTTCACCTCCGGCTCCACCGGCGAGCTCAAGGCGGCGATCCAGACCTTCGGCAACCGCCTGGCGCTGATGCGCAAGATGGTGATGGGCGACGCCCGCATCGAACCCGGCGAGAAGGAGGTCCTGGCGGGACCGATCACCCACGCCTCCGGAATGCCGCTGATGGGCATCTTCTTCGCCGGTGGCTGCGCGATCGTCCTGCCCAGGTGGGACGCCGAGGAGTTCCTCGCCACCGTGGAGCGGGAACGCGCCACGCACGCGTTCGTCGTCCCCACCATGATCAACGCCGTGCTGGCGCTGCCGAACGCCCGTGAGTACGACCGCACGAGCATGCGCCGGCTCATCTACGGCGCCGCGCCGATGTCACCGCAGCGCATCAGGGAAGCGTGGGAGCTGTTCGGGCCGGTGCTCTCCCAGGGCTACGGGTGCGGCGAGACCACTTCCGGAGTGCTCTTCCTGTCCATCGAGGACCACCGGCGGGCCATCGAGGGAGACGACGAGGAACTGCTGCTGTCCTGCGGACGTCCGCGCACCGAGGCCGAGGTCGCGATCGTCGACGAAGGCGGGCGGCCGGTGCCGGCCGGTGAGATCGGTGAGATCGCGGTGCGCGGGCCGGACGTGGTGCCCGGCTACTTCAACGAACCGGACCTGACCGCGGAATCGTTCCGCGACGGCTGGTTCCGCACCGGCGACCTCGCACGCCAGCGCGAGGACGGTTACGTGTTCATCGTCGACCGCAAGAAGGACATGATCATCTCGGGTGGCTTCAACGTGTACGCGGTGGAGGTCGAAGCCGTGCTGCACCAGCACCCGGACGTCTTCGAGGCGGCCGTGGTCGGCGTGCCGGACGAGCGGTGGGGCGAGGCGGTCAAGGCCGTCGTCGTACCGCGCGCGGGGCGCTCGCTCGACGCCGCCGAGCTCGTCGAGTTCTGCGCGCGACGGCTGGCCCGGATGAAGAAACCCCGCTCCGTGGACGTGGTCGAGTCCCTGCCGCACAACCCCAACGGCAAGCTCGACCGACGCGCCGTCCGCGACCGCTACTGGGCCGGCGCCGAGCGCCGCGTCCACTGAACCGACCAGGGAACCCGCATGACCTTCACCCTCGAACCCTCCTACGAGGACAACCCGCGGCTGCGAGAGCTGGTGCCCCGGCTGCGCGAATACCTGCACGAGGAACTCGTGCCGTACGAACGGGAGCGCGGGATCACCGCGGAGACCGAACTGGACCGGTCCGTGCTCGAACAGGTCTGGCGCCGCAGCCGCGAGCTCGGGTTCTACGGCATCAGCCTGCCCGCCGAGCTCGGCGGGCAGGAGCTCGGCCTCTTCGAGCTGTGCGCGCTGAAGGAGGAGCTCACCGCCTCCGGTGCCGCGCTGTCGCACTCGGTGCTGGGGGACCTCGGCGGCCCGCTCCGGGCCGGGTCGATCGCGCAGCACGCCACGCCGGAGCAGATGCGGCGCTACGTGTTGCCGGTGCTGCGCGGGGAACTGGCCTGCTGCTTCTCCATCACCGAGCAGGACGCCGGTTCCGACGTGCGGCGGATGAGCACGACGGCCACCGAGGACGGCGCGCACTACGTGCTGCACGGGCGCAAGGTGTTCAGCTCCGCCGCGCCGTTCGCGGACTTCGCCATCGTGATCGCCCGGATGGCCGGACTCGAGGAGACCTACAGCGCCTTCCTCGTCGACCTGGACAGCCCGGGCTGCCAGGTGCTCGACGGCGCGGTCCCGATGTCCGGGCAGCGGATGGAGGGCGACATCGTCTTCGACGGCTGCCGCGTGCCTGCCGAGAACCTCCTCGGCGAGATCGGCCAGGGCCTGCGCATCGGCATCGGCCGCATCACCCTCAACCGCCTGTTGCACTGCCCCTCGCTGATCGGTTCGGCCCGCCGCGCCTGGAACCTGTCGGTGGCGTACGCGAAGGACCGGACCGCTTTCGGCGAACCGCTGCTGAAGTTGCAGGCCATCCAGCACAAGCTCGCCGACATGGCCACCGACGTCTACGCCGCCCGCGCCACCGTCATGACCACGGCGGCCAAGGCCGACCGCGGCGAGGACATCTCCACCGAGGCCAACATGTGCAAGTTGCGGACCGCCGAGTCCTGCTTCCGGGTGGCCGACGAAGCGGTGCAGATCCACGGCAAGGCAGGGCTCACCCGAGGTCACGAGGTGGAGCGGATCTTCCGCACCCTGCGCATGTTCCGCATCGTCACCGGGACCAGCGAGATCCACAAGAACGCGATCGCCAAGTCGTTGGCGTGAACCGATCCGCCGGACCGAGCCCGCGGGTCCGGCGCGCGACGGGGTCTCGCCACGACCGGACCCCTCCCCTCCCCCACCTACGTGCCCGCGGGAGCCCTCCATGGCCAGCAACCGCACCGAGCTCGTCCCGGCGCCCGCCTTCGATCCGGCGTTGCGCCGCCGCGCGTGGCTGATCACCGTCCTGATCGTCGGTTTCATGGTGCTGAACTTCGCGGACAAGGCCGTGCTGGGCTTGTCCGCCCACGCCATCATGACCGAGCTGGGGATCAGCAACAGCACCTACGGAGCGATCTCCAGCTCGTTCTACCTGCTGTTCAGCGCGTCCGGCCTGATCGTGGGCTTCGCGTCCACCCGGATCTCCAGCCGGGTGCTGCTGTGCGCGATGACCGCGCTGTGGGCGGTGGCCCAGCTGCCGGTGCTGCTGCTGGCCGCCGTGCCGACGCTCATCGCCAACCGCGTGCTGCTCGGGGCGGCGGAGGGGCCGGCGGCCTCGATGTCCATGCACGCCCTGTACAAGTGGTTCCCACCGGAGCGGCGCGGGCTGCCCTCGGCGCTGCAGATCAGCGGCGCGGCGCTGGGCACGCTCATCTCCGCACCGCTGCTGACCGGCGTCATCGCCGCCTTCGGCTGGCGCGCGGCGTTCGCGGTGCTCGCGGTGATCAGCGCCGCGTGGAGCATCGTCTGGTGGAAGGTCGGCAGCGACGGCCCGTACGCCGACACCGGCGCACCGGCCGGTTCCGCACCGAGCGGCGATCGGACGCCCTACCGGCGCCTCCTGCTCAACGGCACCGTCCTGGGCAGCATCGCCAGCGCGTTCGGCGCGCACTGGGCGCTGACGGTCAGCAACGCCTGGTTACCCGTGTACCTGACCGGGCAGCTGGGCATGACGCCCGCCACGACCGCGACCACGATCAGTCTCATCGCGGGCGTGAGCCTCGTCCTGCTGCTGACCGTGTCCCCGCTGGTGAGCGCGCTGACGGCGCGGGGGTTCAGCAGCCGGTGGTCGACCGGCGCGCCGCAGGGCGTCGCGGTGATCATCGCCGGCGCCGCGATGCTGGCCTTCCCGTTCGTCGAGGCGACCGGCCCGCGCCTCGTGCTGATCGCGGTGGCGTTCGGCTGCCACGCCGTCGCACTGCCCCTGCACTACATGACCACCGCCGAAGTCGTGCCCGCCCGCCGCCGCGGGGCGGTGTTCGGCATCGTCGCCGCCACCGGCACCCTCCCCGGGCTGGTCGCCCCCCTGCTCAGCGGCCAGCTCATCGACGCGGCCGCCACCGACCGGGCCGGCTACGCGACCGCCTTCGCGCTCAGCGCCGTGATCATGCTGGTGTGCGGGGCGTTCGCCGTGGCGACCATCCGGCCGGAACGAGATGCTCGACGGCTCAGCACCCGGAACTAGCCACCGCACCACCATCCGACGCCACGCAGAGGAACACCACCCATGGCCCGATCCACCCGCTCCCGCCCGGACGACGAGCAGGACTTCGCCGACGCCGACCGCGGATTCATCGCCCGCCTCGACCCCTGCGTGGTGCGGGCCGCGGACGGGCGCGTCGTCTGGGACAACGACGCCTACGACTTCCTGGCGCAGCCCTGCCCGGACACCGCCCACCCCTCCCTGTGGCGGCAGGGGCGGCTGACCGCCCGCCAAGGCCTCTACGAAGTGGTGCCGGGCATCTACCAGGTCCGCGGCCTCGACCTGTCCAACATCACCTTCGTCGAAGGCGACCGCGGGGTCCTGGTCGTCGATCCGCTGATCAGCCAGGAGGTCGCGGCGGCCGCGCTCGAGCTGTACCGGCGGCACCGCGGACCGCGCCCCGTGACCGCGGTGCTCTACACCCACTCGCACGTCGACCACTTCGGCGGGGTGCGCGGGGTCGTGGACGAAGCGGACGTCGCGGCGGGCAGGGTCCCCGTCCTCGCTCCCGCCGGGTTCATGGAGCACGCGGTCAGCGAGAACGTGTTCACCGGCCCGGCGATGCGGCGGCGCTCGGCGTACATGTACGGCACGGCGCTGCCCGCGTCCCCCACCGGCCAGCTCGGTTGCGGGCTGGGCATGACGACCTCGCGGGGCGCGGTCGGCCTCATCGCCCCGACCGCGCGGATCACGCACACCGGGCAGCGGGAGGTGCTCGACGGCGTCCCGGTGGAGTTCCAGCTCACGCCCGGCACCGAGGCGCCGGCGGAGATGAACTTCCACTTCCCGCGGCACCGGGCGCTGTGCGTGGCCGAGAACGCCTGCCACACCCTGCACAACGTGCTGACGCTGCGCGGGGCGCTGGTGCGCGACCCGAGCGCGTGGGCTCGCTACCTGACCGAGACGCTGCGGATCTTCGACGGGCGGTTCGACGTCGTGTTCGCCTCGCACCACTGGCCGACCTGGGGGCGGGAGCGGGCGGTGCGCTTCCTCGAGGAGCAGCGGGACGCCTACGCCTACCTGCACGACCAGTCCGTCCGCCTGATCAACGACGGGCTGACCGGAGAGGAGATCGCCGAAGAGCTGAGCTTCCCGGAACAGCTCGATCGCGCCTGGCACGTCCGCGGCTACTACGGCACGGTGAGCCACAACGCCAAGGCCGTCTACCAGCGGTACATGGGCTGGTTCGACGGGAACCCCGCGCACCTGTGGCGGCACCCGCCGGTGGAAGCGGCCAAGCGGTACGTGGACTTCATGGGCGGGAGCTCGGCAGTGCTGGCCAAGGCACGCGCCTCTGCGGCGGAAGGCGATCTGCGCTGGGTCGCGGAAGTGGTCGGCCACGTGCTGTTCGCCGAACCGGACAACGCCGAGGCGCGCGAGCTGCAAGCGAGCACCCTGGAACGGCTCGGGTTCGACGCCGAATCCGGCCCCTGGCGGAACTTCTACCTCACGGGCGCCGCGGAGCTGCGCGGCGGCGTGGCCGCGACCGGCTCCCCGCGATCCGCCGACCTGCTCGCGGCGCTGACCACCGAGCAGGTCTTCCAGAGCATCGCCGTGCGCATCAACGGTCCCCGCGCCGCTGAACTCGGGCGACTCCTGCTGCGCTGGGAGTTCACCGACACCGGGGACGGGTGGAGCCTGCTGCTGTCCAACGGAGCCCTCACCGCCATGCCCGGCGACCCCCCGGGAGGTGAAGAACCGGACTGCACCCTGCGCCTGACGCGCGGCACCCTGAACGACGTCCTCACCGGAGCGACCAGCTTCCGCGACGCCATCGGGAGCGGTGCGCTCACCACGACCGGCGACGCCGGTGCGCTCAGCGCCTTCGGCGGGCTCATCGAGAGACCCCGCCGCGATTTCCCGATCGTCACTCCCTGACAGACCGTCACGGGGGGGATCGCTGGCGGGTCTCCGCCCGGGGCGGACCTTCGACGGGCGCCCGCGCGCGCAGCGGGCGCGGTGGGGGACCCCACCGCGCCCGCGAGCGCTCGCCCTCAGCTCCCGGCGTGGAAGGTGAAGCGGACCTTGCCCACCCAGATCTCGTCGCCTTCGGCCAGGTTCGAGCTGTCCACCACGTGCCGGTTCACGTAGGTCCCGTTGAGCGAACCGGCGTCCTGGATGACGTAGCCGTCGCCTTCCCGCCTGATCTCGGTGTGGTACCTCGAAACGGTCACGTCCCCGAGCACGATGTCGCAATCGCGGTGCCTGCCGAGCACCGTGCAGGGCCGCTCCAGCGGGAAGACCGCGCCGCGATCCGGACCGCGGGCCACCACGAGGGCGGCCGCGCCCGTGCGGGGTCGCACCAGTGGCTGCGCCACCGCCTCGTCGGCCCGTGGCTCGGGAACCGCGACGGGATCCGCGGCCCGGGCCGCGTCCTCGGTGCCGGGACGATACGTGCCGAACGGGGATCGGATCATCATGGCTCTCCTTGCGCGGACCACGGGAGTGCGTGCGTTTCCCACTGTGACCCCGTTCCCGGACCGACGACCGGGCCCTAGGTCCCTAACCGGCGGTGGTCTCGCGCACACCGCGTGACGGACCGGTCGCGGAACCCGACCGGACGGGTGAGCGCGATCGGTCGACCGCCGCGCGTGCCCCGACGTGAAGGGGGCCGGTCTGCCGCCCCGACCACGGCAGACCGGCCCCCGCCGGCGTTCCCCGCTCCCAGGAGCCGCCTCGTCCGGCTCCTAAGCGGGGTGCGCCTCGGTCACGTGCAGCGGGGTTCCCTGCATGCACGTGCTGGGCGCGCCGGGGTCCGGCCGACCGCGCACCACCAGGTGCGCGCCCGGTTTCACCACTGACGGGTCGCCGCCGACCAGCAGGTACGGCGTGCGGCCCTGGCCGGGCAGGAGGAAGCAGCGCGGCTCCACCCCGGCCTCGACCCGGCCGGTCACGGTGACCTCCTGGTCACCGGGACCGGCGATCGCGGGGGCGGCCGATCCCGCCGCCCCCAGCACCGACACGGCCAGCACTCCTGCGGTCACCCACCGCGACGTCGTCATGGCGCTCATTGGACAAGCAGAACCGCTCGATCGCCAGTCGGAGAACCCCGGCGGCGGCGCGCCGCGCACCCGCTCCAACAATGGGAGGCATGACGAAGGACTCCGCTCCGGCCGCCGGGTCGCCCTCGGTAGTCGTCGAGCCCGCCTGGCTGCGCTTCGGCGCCCCCGTCGCGCTACCGGTGCTGGGAGCGGTGGCCGGATGGCTGCTGGCGCTCGCCGCCGGGGTGGTGGCCGGGCTGCCGTGGTTCCCGTTCCAGGGACCGTTCGAGCTGGTGGCGTCCTGGCCGCAGCCGCAGGGCACGATCGGCCTGGCCGCGTTCGGGGCGCTCGCGGGCCTCGGCTTCACCTCGTTCCTGATCAACGATCGGCTGACGGTCACCGTGGCGGGTGACCGGGTCGAGCTGCGCCGCGGCAGGCGGGCCCCGATCGAGGTCGAGGGCGCGCGGATCGCCGCGGCGTTCGCCGACCGCGACGCGCTGGTGCTGCAGGACGCCGACGGGGACGAGCTGGCCCGCGAGCGCACCGACATCACGACGATCGCGTTGCGCACCGCCTTCCGCGAGCACGGCCACCGCTGGCTCGACGCCGACCCGCACGGGCGCGAGTTCGAGCTGTGGGTCGAGGGCACGCCGGGGGTGAGCGCGCGCGCCGACGCGCTGCTGCGGACCCGCGCGCACGCGCTCAAGAAGCGCAACGACGGCGAGGCCGCCCAGCTTCGGGAGGCGCTGCGCGGCGCCGGATACCTGGTCCGCGACCAGAAGCGGGCGCAGCACGTGCGTCCCCGCCCCCACCGCACCAGGGAGTGACCGCCCGGTCGGGAACCTCGTCGGGTTCCCGACCTCTACCGGTCAGCGGCGCGGTCGCGGAGCGGGGACCGGCTCGCGACGTCCCAGGCACCCCGGCGCGGGCCGGGCCGACGAGCTCAGCCCTCGAACAGCGGACCGCGGTGGACCTTGTGCTGGGCGGCCTGCGCGAGCGGTCGCAGCACCAGCCTGTCGATGTTCACGTGCAGCGGCTGGGCCACGGTCATCGCGATCACCCCTGCGACGTCCTCGGCGCTCAGCGGCCGGTCCACGTCGGCGTACACGGCGGCGGCCTTGTCCGCGTCGCCGTGGAAGCGGTTCAGCGCGAACTCGTCGGTGCGCACCATGCCCGGCTGGACCTCGATCACCCGGATCGGCTCGCCCGCCAGCTCCAGGCGCAGCGTCTCGGTCAGCGCGTGCTGGCCGTGCTTGGCGGCGCTGTAACCCGCCCCGCCCTCGTAGTTGACGTAGGCGGCGGTGGAGGTGAGGTTCACGATCGTGCCGCCGCCGACGCGCAGCAGCGGCAGCAGGGCCTGGGTGACGTTCAGCGTGCCGAGCACGTTCACCTCGTACATCCGCCGCCACTCCTCGGCGTTCCCGCTCGCGACCGGATCGGAACCCCAGGCACCACCGGCGTTGTTGACCAGCACGTCGCAGGCGTCGAGCTCGGCGGCGAAGGCCGCCACGGACTCCTGGTCGGTGACGTCCAGCGGGAGCGCCCGGCCGCCGATCTCCGCCGCGAGCTCGGCGAGGCGGTCCTGCCTGCGTGCAGCGACAACGACGTGGAAGCCGTCCTGGGCCAG
This sequence comes from Saccharopolyspora antibiotica, assembly GCF_047200635.1. Lineage (NCBI taxonomy): Bacteria > Bacillati > Actinomycetota > Actinomycetes > Pseudonocardiales > Pseudonocardiaceae > Saccharopolyspora > Saccharopolyspora antibiotica. The sequence continues at coordinate 13,089 of NZ_JBJZOI010000039.1, forward strand.
GCGGCGGGCGGTCGCCGCGCCGATACCACTGCTCGCTCCGGTCACCACGGCGGTCTGCGTCACGCGAACTCCCCTGATCGAACGATCTCCGCAGCAAACCCTAGGAAACGGGCCGGGTGGTCTCAACACGGGGCTTTTCGGGCCCGATTCGTCCCGAAACGCGCCACTCGGCGCGAAAGATGGCTACCGTACGTAGTGCCCTGATCATTCCCGGCAGGTCCCGCGCTCCGACCGCCGCCGACCATCCGCGAGGTGAGGCCAGCCGTGCTCTACGGCATCGACATCTCCCACCACCAAGGCGCGTTCGACCTGGGCCGCACCCGGGCCGAGGGGTTCGACTTCGCCTTCCTCAAAGCGACCGAGGGGAGTTCCTTCGTCGACAGCAGGTTCGGCGCCAACCTCGCCAACGCGCGGGGCGCCGGGCTGCTCACCGCCGCATACCACTACCAGCGCGCCGATTCCAGCGCCGCGTCCCAGGCGGGCCACATCATCGCCACGGTGCCGGCCGACGTGCCGGTGATCCTCGACGTGGAGGACGGCGGGGGCGGCCCGGACCTGACTCGCGACATCATAGGGCGGCTGGTCGCGGCCGGATACCGGTCCCCGCTGCTGTACCTGCCCCGCTGGTACTGGGAGCAGATCGGCTCGCCGTCGCTGGCCGGACTACCACCGCTGTGGTACTCGCGCTACGCCAGCAACGAGGGCGGCTACGCCAGCGCGATCTACGAGCGCTACCGGGACTTCTACGACGCGCAGTGGGGCGGTTACGGCGGTCTCGGCGTCGCGGTCCTGCAGTTCACCAGTTCCGCCACCGTCGCCGGGCACGCGCCGGTCGACGCGAACGCGTTCCGCGGTACTCGCGAGGAACTCGCGGGCCTGCTCAGCTCATCTACCCCGGAGGACGACTTGACTCCCGACCAGGCGCAGAAGCTCAACGAGATCCACTACGAGCTGTTCGGCCCGCGCGGTCCGCAGGGCCAGATCGTGGGCTGGGGCACCGAAGCGGGCAACCACACCGCGATCGGGCTGCTGGTGCACATGTTCAACGCCCTGCTCGGGCCGCGGCCGTCCCGCGTCCCGGGTGCCGAGCACGTGCTGGTTCCCGCGGTGGACGCGATCCGGGACACCAACGGGGTCGTCTACCAGCTCCCGTCGATGATCAACGCGAGCGGGGCGGGAGACCCGGCGGCGGTGGCCGAGGCGCTGCGCCCGGTCGTCGCCGAGGCGGTGGGCCCCGCCATCCGCGACTCCGTCACCGAGGTGTTCGGCACCGCGGACCCGGCCCGCACGGAGGCCGTGGTGCAGGCGATCGCCACCCGGCTCGCCGCGCACCGAGCCCCCGGGCAGCAGGTCCCGCCGCAGGCTCCCGCCCAGCAGGCACCGCCCGGGGACCCGGCGCAGCCGCCCGCCCAGTGATCCTCGACGCGGACCGCCTCCGCTCGTGACCGCGCACCCGGACGGTGCCGGTGGTGCCTCGTCCCGCGCCGACGGCGCGGCCGGAGCGGCACCGGCACCACCCGGCAGCGCGCGCGGCAAGCGGGGCCGGGCGGCTGCGGTCAGTCCTCGTCCCCGCCCCCGGTGTCCAGCGGGCGGATGTCGTTGCGGTCGTCCGAACTCGGCACGTCCCCCGGCAACGAGACCGTCCGCGGCATCACTCCCGGACTCCAGTTCCCCCAGTGCGTCTCCTCGTGCACCCGCATCGCGGCCTCTGCGGGCAGCGCACCGCGCTCGTAGGGGTCCACCGCGTACAGCGAACCCCAGTCCCGGTAGAGGTCGTTCTTCAGGTACGTCGGCAGCTCCCTCATGCTGGCCGCCACGTTGAGCCAGCCGAACGGCCCGCCCGCGTCCGGCGAGGACCAGCCCTGCCCGGTCGGGCGCACCGCCTCACCACCGGCGACCCGGAACCGCGGCATCTCCGCGATCCCGTTGTGCAGCCCGGAGATCTGCAGGCACGGGTGCACGAGCGTCGCGGGCCACTCCACGTAGGCCGGGCTGTCGCCGACGACGTCGGTCATGTTCGTCAGCTGCGGAGCGCGCGGGGCGCTGACCGCCTGCCAGCCGCGCGGCGACACCGACTGGTCCACCGCCACGACGCGCATCTTCGTGGTGCCCTGGGCGTCGCCGTCCACGACGAGCCGGTGGTCCCGCCAGGACGGGCCGCCCGCCTGCAGCAGGTAGCGGCGCGCGGTGATCTGGAAGCCCTGGTCGGTGTCCTTGCCGAACTCCACGGCCAGCGAGTTCGCCCCGCCCTCGATGCCGGCCATCGCCAGCACGATCGGGACCTCGCCCCGGGCGGCGCGCTCCGGCACGTCGTACCACTGGGTGCGCAGCTCGCCGGTGCCCTGCGGCGTGAAGCTGCCCCACACCGGGGCGTTGTCACCGCCGAACTGGTACGGCGGCCGCCACTCGTCGTCGAGCGACCGCTGGCCCGACGGCGTGCCGTCGCGGGTGAAACCGGTGAGCTTCGCGCCCAGGTACTCCTCCGGCGTCTCCTCCCCCTCCAGCCGCTTCGACGGGACCGGCACGTCCGGGGAGAACGCGGGAGCCGGGTTCGTCGGCTGGTCCTGGGAGACCTTGAGCATCCCCGCCTGCGGGTTCGTCTCGACGTAGACGTAGTCGGAGAGCCCGCAGCTGCCACCGGTGAGCTGCTTGATGTTGTCGGCGCCCATGCTGTAGCCGCCCTGGCGCTCCTGGATCGCCTTCCCGAACGCGGCCAGCTCACCGACGATGAGCAGCGCGCAGATCAGCGACAGCGGCGCGGTGCCGAGCCGCAGCGCGCGGCTGCGGTGCTCGACGCCGTGAGCGGGGGCCGGGGCGAGGCTGCGCTCGCCGCGCAGGTGCTCGACCAGGGCCACGATCGCGGCGATCGCGGCGAAACCGAGCAGGATCGAGCTGGCGTTGCGCCCGTCGATCCGCGGCGGGATGTCGTACCAGGGCACGCCCCACCCGGAGACGTACCACCAGGCGTTCGGACCGGTCGCGGAGAACGCCGAGATCACCATGAGCCCGGAGAGGAACGCCGCGCGGTTGCGCCGGGACCGCAGCACCGTGGTGCTCGTGGCCAGCGCGGTCAGCGCGGCCACCGCCCCGCCCACCGCGGCGAAGATGCCGAAGTGGTGGGTGTGCTTGGTCTGGGTGAGCGCGAGGGCGACGAAGGACATCGCCGCCACCGCCAGCAGCCGCCGGCTCGGTCCGAGCGCGGCACCCCGGATCCGTCCGCGGCGCAGCAGCACCACCGCGCAGGTGGCCAGGCACAGCATCACCAGCAGCACCGGGAACCGCCGCGTCAGCGAGCCGTCCGGGATCTGGCTGAACAGCATGTTGTAGCGGTTGAGCTCCTGGTACCACTTCTCGCTGGGCCCGAGCTCGATCTTGAGGTTGGTGGCGTCCATGATCGAACGCCAGGTCTGGTCCCAGATCAGCCAGGTGAGGATCACGAAGCCGGAGGCCGAGATCGGCGCCAGCACCGGCAGCCACCCGAACTCCTTCGCCCGCCGCTGCACCAGGCGGATCAGCGGTTTGAGCGCGGCGATGAACGGCAGCACCGCCACGATCCCGTGCGGTCCCGCCCCGACGGCCAGGGCGGCCACCACCAGGCCCAGCGCCGCCGGCATCAACCTGCTGGTCGCGACCGCCCGCTCCACCGCGCACAGCGCGAGCAGCGAGAACACCACGATGACCGGCTCGGAGCGCAGCCCGTTGTTGTAGGGCAGCCAGAACGCGAGGAAGACGGCCGCGGCCGCCCAGCCCGCGGCGTTGCTGCGGCGGACCTGCTGGCCGAGCCGGGGCAGCACCTCGCGGCTGATCAGCAGCCAGCTCGCGCACCCCATCAGCAGCGAGGGCAACCGCACCCAGGGGATCGCGGTGGAGACCTGCACCCACAGCGCGTAGATCTCGTAGAACCAGCCCCACGGCGCCTCGGGGTTGGCGAACCAGCGGTAGTAGTTGCTGATGTACCCGGCGGACTCCCGCGCCCGCGCGATGGCCATCGTGTAGCCGTCGTCGGAGCTCATCGCCCCGATGAGCCACCAGACCGCGAGCGAGCCGAGCACGGCGACGTCCCGCAGCGTCGGCTTCCACCACCCCGGCTGCACCCAGCGCGGCGGGCGGCGCCCGGCGCGCACGTCCAGGCGGCGCAGGCACACCACGGCACCGATGAACGACAGCACGGCCAGCGCGATCACGGTCAGCTTCAGCGCGGTCGGCGAGCTCTCGAAGCGGTTGTCCACCCGCGCCTCGAAGCGCAGCCCGGCGACGTCGTCCGCGCGGGCGTTGAGGTCGGAGTAGATCCCGGTCAGCTGCGGGCGGTGGTCCCCGGCGATGTTGGTCAGCCAGCGGTCCTCGCCGAAGCCCGCCTTGAACCCGATCGCGTCGTTGTGCAGCGCCAGCGTGCAGTCGCCCTCGGGGATCGCGGTGGTGTTGACCTGGCGTCCCTGCGAGAGGAGCGTGATCCGGCCCTGGTCGACGGTGAGGCTCATCCCGGTGAGGCGGCCGTTGTCGGAGTTCGGCGGGTTCGTGCTGAGCAGGTTCGCCGGTCCGGCGGTGCGCGCGTCGAGGCTGCGCGCGCTCGCGCAGGGGATGTCCGCGTCGAGCCACACCGGGGCGAAGGTCGTCAGCGGCGCGGAGACCGGTGTGGTGCCGCTGGCGGTGGGCCAGCGCAGCGTGGTGATGTCGTGGTGCACCGGGAGGAACGGGACCGACAGCGACAGCACGGTCCCGAGCACCCCGAGGATCGACGCGAGCAGCCGCAGTCGCAGCAGCCGCCGATCGGGCCGGGTTCGCTCGGGTTCCGAGGACGGCGCGGAATCCGCCTCCGGCTGATCGGTGTCGTCCTTCTTCTCCGCATTGAGCACGCCCCGGAGAATAGCGGGCGGTGTTACCGCGACGTCGCAGCGTCGAGCTCCGTGTTGGGGTCGCCACACCGGTTAACGACACGGCAGAGGGAATCGGCCCCAGGACTCAGGTTCCTCTCAGCGATCTGTGATCTACCGGTTATCAAGAACGGGCCGAACGTCCAGTTCAGACGGTCACCGCGGCGGTACCGGCAGCGCACGCGGCGGTGTCCGGGGGCGGCCCGCGAAATCGAGCTTCCCCGAGCCGTTCCCGCTGCTGTCGCCCGATCGGGTCGTTCGAGGAAAAGGGAGCGGATTCGCGCGGAGTTCGACGCGGAGTTCCGGGCTCGAATCGCATTCCGGGCGAGCGCGTTTGTGCGGCCATCCGTTCCACCGTTCCACGCGGGGGCGGTCCCGGAGGCCGGGCCGGGATCACTTCTCGTACAGCGCGTCCAGGTGCCGCTGGTTGTGCTTGACCACCACGGCGCGGCGGATCTTGCGGGTGGGGGTGAGCTCGCCGGCCTCCTCGTTCCACTCCGTCGGCGCGAACTCCCAGCCGCGCACCTGCTCGACGCGGGCGAGCCGCTGGTTCGCGGCCGCCACCACCTCGCCGACCTCCGCGCGCAGCCGGGGATCCGCCAGCACCGCGGACCGGTCGGCGCCGGCGAGGTCGTGGCGCTCGGCCCAGCTCCGCAGCTCCGCCGCGTCCGGCAGCAGCAGCGCCACCAGGTGCGGCCGGCCATCTCCGTGGGCCAGGGCCTGCTCGATCAGCGGGTGCTCCACCAGCAGCGACTCCACCGCGACCGGGCTGATGTTCTTCCCGCCCGCGGTGATGATGACCTCCTTCTTCCTGCCCGTGATGCGCAGCAGCCCCTGCTGGTCCAGCGACCCGAGGTCTCCGGTGCGGAGGTAGCCGTCCGCGGTGAACAGCTCGCGGTCGGCGTCGGGCAGGTTGCGGTACCCGGAGGCGCACAGCGGTCCGCGCACCAGGACCTCGCCCTCCTCGGTCAGCCGCAGCTCCACCCCGGGCATCGCGACGCCGACGGTGCCGGGACGACGCGGGTGGCCGGCCCGGTGCATCACCGCCGCACCGCAGGTCTCGGACAACCCGTAGACGCCGGTCAGCTCCATGCCCAGCCCGGCGAAGAACCGCTCCAGCCCCGGCGGCAGCGGTGCCGCACCGACGGCGCGCACGGCGCACCGGTCCAGCCCCAGCGCCACCGGGATCCGGCGCAGCACCGCCCGGTGCGCGAGCCGCGCCAGCAGCCTCCGTCCCACCGGTGCGCCCGGATCCGCCCCGGCGAGCCCGGCGCGCAGCGCCCACCTCCCGAGCTTCCCGCGCGGGCCGCCCTGCTCGGCGAGCCGCCCCTCGATGCCGTTGCGCAGCTTGTCCCACACCTGCGGGACGCCGAACAGGATCGTGGGACGCACCTCGGCGAGCCGCCGCGGGAATTCCTTCACGCTGGCGCAGAAGTGCGTCTCCCCGCCGGAGCGCAGCGGCAGGTACACCGACAGCACCCGCTCCGCGACGTGCGCCAGCGGCAGGTACGACAGGCTGACCACGTGGTCGGGCAGGCCGGCTGCGCGGGCCAGGGCCTCGACCTCGTAGAGCAGGGCGCGGTGGCTGAGCTCCACGCCCTTGGAGGTGCCGGTCGTACCGGACGTGTAGATCAGGACCGCGATGTCCTCCGGGTCCGGGCAGCGCTCCCGCTGGGCGATGGGGTCCTCGCGGCAGTACTCGCCCTCGTCCGCGGCCTCGCCCAGCTCCAGGAACTCCTCCCAGGTGAGGACGCGCCCGGGGAAACCGGCCGGGGGCTCGGCGCGCACCCCGAGGGTGATCACCACGCCGAGCTCGGTGGGCTCCCCCAGCACCGCCGACCAGCGCTGCCAGGCCTCCTCGCCCTCGACGAAAGCCACCTTCGCACCCGAGTCCACCACCACGTGCCGGATCTGCTCCGGGGCGAGGGTGGCGTAGAGCGTGGTGGTCGTCGCGCCGACGGTGGAGGCGCCGAGATCGGCGAGCACGTGCTCGGGGCGGTTGTCCGCCATCACGCAGACCACGTCACCGGGCACCACGTCCAGCGCGCGCAGCCCGGCCGCGATGCTCAGGGCCGTGCCGTGCACCTGCGACCAGGTCCAGCTGCGATCGGCGGTCGCCAGCGCGGTCTCGTCCGGGCGCGCCCGGGCGATGTCGGCCAGCAGGCTGGGCACGGTGCGGCCGTCGATGGCCGCCTCGATCTCGTCGCGCTCGGCCTGGACCTCCGTCGGCGTCATGTGCGCGTCCCCCTGCGATGCGTGTGCGTGTTGCGCGTCCGCGCCGAGTCGCGCGGAGGTGTGCTCGGTCACGATCACGTTATGCGGGAAAGGGGTGGGGGCTATGACGTCAGAGGTCACGTGATTGATACTTCCGGACATGCCGCAGAGACGCGACGACGATCACAACCCGGCCGCGGGAGCGACCGGTATCATCCCGGACCCCGTCGTGCGGGACTGGGACTTCCCGCGCAGCCCGATCAGCGCCTTGCTGCTCACCCGGTTCGCGGCCGACCACGGGGTCGCGGCCGAAGTGGTGCTGGGGGGCACCGGGCTCACCGAGCCCGAGCTGGAGGACCCCGAGCTGTCCGTGGACGCCCACCAGGAGCTGCGCATCGTCCGCAACCTGGTGGAGGCGCTGCCGGACGTGCCGGGGCTGGGGATGCTCGCGGGGTTGCGGTACCACCTGACCGCGTACGGGATCCTGGGGTTCGCCTTCATCAGCAGCCCCGCGGTCCGCGACGGGATGGCGGTGGCGCTGCGCTACCTGGAGCTGAGCTTCGCCTTCTGCATCCCGCGGATCCGGTTCGACGGCGAGGAGCTGCGGGTGGAGCTGGACGCCTCCGCGATCCCCGCGGACGTGCGGGAGTTCCTCATCGCCCGCGACCTCTCGGCGATCCACACGATCATGGTGGAGCTGCTGCCCGCGCCGATCCCGGTGCGGCGCATCGAACTGACGCTGCCGGAGCCCCCGGGCAGCGAGGCGTTGCAGGAGTTCTTCGGCGTGGTGCCGGAATTCGGCGCCCCGCTGGACGTCATCATCCTCGATCCGGGCTTCCTGGACCGGCCGCTGCCGCAGGCCAACGAGCACACCCTGGCGATGTGCGAGGCGCAGTGCAGGGATCTGCTGGCCGGGCGGCGGGAGCGCACCGGCTTCGCCAAGCAGGTCCGCGATCACCTGCTCCGGCCGGACGGGGTGCGGCTGGGGATGGACGACGTGGCGCGCAAGCTGCACATCACCGCGCGCACGCTGCACCGCAGGCTCGGCGCGGAGGGCACCAGCTTCCAGGCGGTGCGCGACGAGGTCCGCTCGGCGCTCGCCGAGGGGATGCTGCGGGACGGGGCGCTGTCGGTGGACGACATCGCCATCCGGCTCGGCTACGCGGAGGCGGCCAGCTTCATCCACGCGTTCAAGCGGTGGACGGGGACGACACCGATGTCGTTCGCCCGACGGCGCGGCGCGTAGCGGAGGGATCCGCCGGGACGGGCCCGCGCCCGGCCCGGCCCGGCGGGTCTTCGGGCACCGCTAGCGGTAGCTCACCTCGGCTCCGCGCAGCACCGGCCCGACCAGGACGGAGCTCCACTGCGGAACGGCGCGCGCGGGCGTGCCCATCGAGGGCGCGAGCACGGTCGAGACGGCGGCGCGCTCCTGCGGGGAGTTCGCCAGGCCCAGCCCGCCGGACCCACCCGCGCCCGGCGGCGCTCCCGCGACCGGCGCGGTGGAGCCGTCCTGGATCGGCCCGTCCGGCGGGTACTGCGGCCGGGTTCCCGCCGGGTAGTCGTAGCAGCGGGGTCCGCGTTCGTCGGCGTACTCCGGCTCGTCCTGACCCGGGCGGTACTCCCCGCGCGCGGCCACGACCTCCAGCGTCACGTGCGCACCGGGCTCGGCGGAGTCCTTCCCGAACACCTCGTCCACGCGCGGGATGATGCCGGTGAGGCTGCGCAGCAGGCAGGGGTATTCGGGC
>NZ_JBJZOI010000040.1:0-20076 GCF_047200635.1 Saccharopolyspora antibiotica
GGGGGGGGGGGGGGGGGGGGGGGGGGGGGGGGGGGGGGGGGGGGGGGGGTGTCCCCCCCCCCCCCCCCCCCCCCCCCCCGGGTTCCCGCCGACTCAGCCCCCGGAGCCCTGGAGCTGCTCGAACCGGCCTACGGCGCGTTCGAGCTCTTGCAGCGCGGTGCCGAGCTGCCCGAGGTCACCGGACTCCTGCGAGCTGCGCACCCGCTCCAGGGCGCCCTGGATGTCGTTGACGGCGCCGCGCAGTTCCGGCGTGGGCTGCTGCCCGGGAGGCGGCTGCTGGCCGGGGGGCTGCGGTGACGGCGGTCGCTGGTCGGAGCCGTCCCCGGTGGCGTCGCCCGCTCCGGCACCGAAGACCTGTTCCAGCGCCTTGGGCAGCGTTTCGGCGAAGCCGACGTTGCCGCCGAAGGAGACCAGCACCCGCGCGAGCTGGGGGTAGGAGTCCTGCTCGTTGCGCTGGATGTAGATGGGTTCGACGTAGAGCAGCCCGCCCTTGACGGGCAGCGTCAGCAGGTTGCCGAAGATCGCGTTGACGTTGGGGTTGTTGAACAGGGTCCGGTTCTCCGTGACCTCCGGAGTGGACTCCATCTGGTTCTGGACCTGGTTCGGGCCGGCCGTCTGGGTGTCGGTGGGCAGCCGCAGCACGGTGAGCTTGCCGTAGTTCTGCGGGTCCGAGGAGGCCGACACCCAGGCGGCGAGGTTCTGCCGCCGCAGCGCGGTGAGCGCGCTGGTGAGCTGGAAGGTCGGCTGGTCCTGCCCCTCGACCTGGGCCAGCACGTAGTACGGCGGCTGCTGGTTGCCCTCGCGGGCCGTGCCGCCCTGGCCTCCGCTGGTGGGGTCGGGCGGGACTTCCCAGAAGGTCTGGGTGGAGTAGAAGTCGGCGGGGTCGTCCACGTGGTACTCGGTCAGCAGCGAGCGCTGCACCTTGAACAGGTCCTCCGGGTACCGGAAGTGCTCGCGCAGCTCGGGGCTGATCTCGGAGGAGGGCTTGACGACGCCGGGGAACACGCCCTCCCACGCCTTGAGCACGGGGTCGGGCTTGGAGTCGTCGGTCTCGTAGAGCTCGACGTTGCCGTCGTAGGCGTCCACGGTGGCCTTCACCGAGTTGCGGATGTAGTTGATCTGCTGGTTCGGCTGCCGCTGCACGCCGGGCAGCGTGTCGTTGGTGGCCTCGCCGAGCTCGGTCAGCTCCGAGTACGGGTAGTTGTTCAGCGTCGTGTAGCCGTCGACGATCCACTTGATGCGGCCGTCGACCACCGCGGGGTAGGGATCGCCGTCGACCTTGAGCCAGGGCGCGACCTTCTGCACCCGGTCGCGCGGGTTCCGCTCGTAGATGATCTTCGAGTTCTCCCCGATGGCCTGGTTGAACAGGATGTTGCGCTCGACGTAGTGCGCGGCGAACACCAGGCGGTTGAACCAGTTCCCGATCGGCACGCCGCCCAGGCCCTCGTAGGTGTAGGCGCTGCGGTCGGTGTCGTACTCGCGGGGCGCCTCGCCCGGGTCGCCGCCGACGATGGCGTAGGTGGAGGCCAGCTCGCCGTAGTAGGAGCGCGGCTGGTCCACCGGGATCTCCCCGCGGCCGTCGTTGGCGACGTCGCTGACGGAGAACACCGGGTACCCGCCCTGGGTGCGGCCCTCCTCGAAGGTGGAGTCGACGCGGTCCGCGGGCGCGCTCACGAAGCCGTTGCCGTGCGTGTAGACCATGTGCTGGTTGATCCACGACTGCTGGTTCGCGGCCAGCCCGGCGGTGTTGATCTCGCGGAGCGCGACCAGGTAGTCCTGCAGCTGGCCCGTCTTGTCCCGGTAGCGGTCGACGTCGAGCTTGTCCGGGAAGCCGTAGAAGTTGTACTGCTGGGTGAGCTGCGTGAACGTGTCGGACAGGACGCTGGGGTCCAGCAGCCGGATGTTCGGGATGGTGCCGGTGTCGTCGGCGACCTGCTGCGGGCGCAGGTTGGTCACGCCGGGGTAGTCGTGCACCTCGACCTTGTCGGCGCCGATGTCGAAGGCCTGCCTGGTGGCGGCGATGTTGCGCCGGATCGACTCGGCCTCGCGCTGGTTGGCGTTGGGGCGCACCGAGAACTGCTCCAGCAGCGCCGGGCCGACGGCACCGACGAGCACGCTGGAGAGCACCAGCAGCACGGTGGCCAGCGCCGGGATCCGCAGATCGCGCAGGAAGACGGCGGCGAAGAACGCGATGGCGCAGAACACCGCGATGCACAGCAGGATCAGCTTCGCGGGCATCACCGCGTTCAGGTCGGTGTAGGTGGCACCGGTGAACAGCGGGTTCCGCTGGGACAGCAGCAGGTCGTACCGGTCGAAGAAGTAGTCGACGGCCTTGAGCAGGACGAACAGCCCGGCGAGGATCGCCAGCTGCATCCTGGTCGGCGCGGACAGCTGCCCGGCGCGGCCGGCGAGCCGCACGCCGCCGAAGATGTAGTGCGTGACCAGCGCCCCGATGAAGGCCACGGTGACCGCGACGAACGCCCAGGCCAGCAGCCACCGGTAGAACGGCAGCTCGAAGGTGTAGAAGCTGATGTCGTGGCCGAACTCGGGATCGGTCTGCCCGAACGGCGTGCTGTGCAGGAACAGCTGCAGCGTCTGCCAGTCGGCCTGGGCGGCGAGCCCGCCGAGCACGGCGACGACCGCGGGAATGCCGAAGGCGAACAGCGCGGGGCGGGCGCTGATCAGCGTCCGGTACCGGGCGAGCGGGTCGTCCGGGCCGCTGATCGGCACGAAGACCGGTCGGCTGCGGTAGGCGATCCACAGGTTCAGCAGCAGCACCGCGCCGAGGAAGAGCGCGGCGGCGGCGCCGAGCCCGAGGCGGCTCAGCAGCTGGGTCGTGAACACCTCGCGGTACCCGACCTCGCCGTACCAGAGCCAGTCGACGTAGGCGCCGACCAGGCTGGACCACAGGATCAGGGCGGCGAGCACGAGCACGCCGATGATCAGCAGGATCCGGCTCCGCCGGGACAGTTTCGGCATTCCAACCGGGGGCCGCATGGCCACAGGGCACACTCCAGGCGACGATCGACGGGCCGGGACGTGGCACGCCCCTTGCGATGTTCAACTCTACGACGCCCTCGCGGGTTCCCCCGATCGCACTCGAATTCCGGCGAATCCGACATCAGATCGCCTGGTCGCGACGGGTCCGCCCCTGGCCCGGGGCGGGTGGGACCATGGAGCGCATGTCAGCCGCTCACGGCGAGGACCTCGCCGCCGCCCTGCCCGGAGCCGCCCGCGAGATCGAGGAGTTCGTGGCCGCCGCGGGCTGGGACCAGCCCACCCAGGTCTTCGCGCTCGTCCCCACCGCCCAGCTGATCGCCGCCGAGCCGAACCTGGCCGCCGAGCTGGACGCCGGTTCCCCGCTGACGCCGATCGCCCAGGACTCGCTGCCCGCCGAGGACCTCGCGGAGGCGCTGTCCCGGATCGTGTGGCCGGAGCAGGTCGCGGGGTGCGCGCTGGTGCAGGAGATCGTGGTGCTGCCGCCGGAGGCGGAGTCCGCGCTGCCCGCGGAGGACGAGCAGGCCCGGCGCGCGGCCGCCGAGCACCCCGACCGCCAGGAGGCGCGGCTGGTCGCGGCGGTGCTGCGGACCGGGTCCGAGACCTGCGCGCTGCGGCTGCGGCAGTCCGGCGATGACGGCGAGGTGGTGCAGGACCCGTCGTTGGCGCCGAACCTGCTGCACGCCCTGCACCAGACCTTCAGCGCGTGACGGTTCGCCCGCGAGCCGGTCGGCCGAGGGTGCCGGTCACCCGGTCCGGTCGCTGACCGGCGTCTTCGCTGCCGGGACGCGGCGGGCCGGGTTCGCGGGCAGGTCCCCGGAGGCCTCAGCAGCTCCGGGGCTGACCGCCGGTGCGGAGCACGTCGAGGGCGGTGGTCGCGTCGTCCAGCGTGCCGACGCGGACCAGCCGCAAGCCCTCGGGCGCCTGGGACTTCGCCTCGGAGCAGTTGCCCTCGGGGACAAGGAAGGTCGTCGCCCCCGCTTCCTTGGCCTTGGTCATCTTGAACGGGATGCCGCCGATGGGGCCGACCTTGCCGACCGCGTCGATCTCGCCGGTGCCCGCGACGAACTGCCCGCCGTTGAGCTCGCCCGGGGTCAGCTTGTCGATGATGGCCAGCGAGAACATAAGACCGGCGGAGGGGCCGCCGACGTCGGCGAGGCTGATCTTGATGTCGAACGGCACGTCCGGACGGCCCACCGCCGCGACCCCGAGGAAGCCCTGCGGGCGGCCGTCGGCGCCGGTGCCGAGCACGACCGGGACGGTGCGCTCCGGGGCGTCGCCGCGCCGCAGGGTCAGCTCGATCCGCTCTCCCGGCCGGTGCCCGCCGACGAGCGCCTGCAGCGCGCCCGGATCGGTGATCGGCTTTCCGTTCACCGCGATCAGCTGGTCACCGGGCTCCAGCACCGCGTCGGCCGGGCTGCCGTTGACGACCTCGCCGGCCAGCACCTTCGTCGGGTAGCCCAGGTGGTGCAGCGCCGCGGTCTCGGCCGAGGTCTGCGAGTCGTTGAACGCCCGGGTGTTCTCCTGCTCGATCTGCTGCTCGGTCTTCTCCGGCGGGTAGTAGACCTCGCGGGGCGCCAGCGCGTAGCGGCCGCTGACCCACAGCCCCAGCGCGCCGAGCATCGAGAGGTGGTCGGTCACCGAGACCGTGGTCATGTTCAGGTTCCCGGCGGTCGGGAAGGTCTGCTGCCCGTCGATGCGGATGACCGGGGTTCCGGCCTCCTCGCCCAGCGTGTTGTAGGTCGGTCCGGGACCGAGCGCCACGAACGGCACCGGGACGAAGGCCCCGAGCAGTCCGAAGGCGGCCACCAGGATGACGCTGGTCAATAACGTCCAGGTTCGACGGCTCACGAGGCGACAGGGTACGTGCCCGCCCCGCGCCGGACGCCCGGGCGGGTGATCAGCCGGCCGGGCGGTGACCGGTGGATCCGCCCCGGACCGGGTCGCCGAGCTGCTTATCCGGACGGGCCCGACCCGCGTACGGTGGGGGCATGAGTGACATGCCGTTCGGGTTCAGCCCGCAGGATCCCGACGACGACCGCGACAAGGGGGAGTCGTCGCAGGGGCGCTCCTCCGAAGGGGGCGCCGGTGATGCCGGACAGGGGTCCGGTTTCGGCTTCAGCGGGGGTGCGCTGCCCGGCGGCGGCATCCCCGGCGGGATGAACTTCGACATGGGCCAGCTGGGGCAGATGTTCTCCCAGCTGGGCCAGGTTCTCAGCCACTCGGGCGGCGGCGGTTCCGGGCCGGTGAACTACGACCTCGCCAAGCAGCTCGCCGTGCAGCAGCTGCACTCGAAGCAGAACACCGAGCGGCCCAGCAGGCAGGAGGTCAAGGGCGTCGAGGACGCCGTGCACCTCGCCGAGCTGTGGCTGGACGCGACGACCTCGCTCCCGGCGGGCGCGCGGGCGGCGAGTTCCTGGTCCTCGGTCGACTGGGTCGAGCAGACGCTGCCGACCTGGCAGCGGCTCTGCGATCCCGTGGCGCAGCAGATGTCGACGGCGTGGATGGACGCGCTGCCCGCGGAGGCCAAGCAGGCCGCCGGGCCGCTGCTGTCCATGCTCGGCCAGATGGGCGGGCTCGGCTTCGGCTCGCAGCTGGGCAACAGCCTCGCGCAGCTCGGCGCGGAGGTGCTGACCTCCTCGGACGTCGGTCTGCCGCTGGCGCCGGAGGGCACGGCGGCGCTGCTGCCCGCGAACGTGGCCCGGTTCGCCGAGGGCGTGGACCGCCCGCTGGAGGAGGTGACGCTGTTCCTCGCCGCGCGGGAGGCCGCGCACCACCGGTTGTTCAGCCACGTGCCGTGGCTGCGGCAGCGGCTGCTGGTCACGGTGGAGGAGTACGCGCGCGGCATCCAGATCGACACCTCCTCGCTGGAGGACGCCGCCAGCAAGATCGACCCCACTGATCCGGGTTCGATGCAGGAGCTGATGAACTCCAACCTGCTGGAACCGAAGACGACCCCGGAGCAGCAGGCCGCGCTGACCCGCCTGGAGACCCTGCTGGCCCTGGTCGAGGGCTGGGTGGACGTGGTGGTCGCCGACGCGCTCGGTGAACGCCTCCCGGGTTCGCAGGCGCTGAGCGAGACGATTCGCAGGCGCCGGGCCAGCGGTGGTCCGGCCGAGCAGACCTTCGCCACCCTGATCGGGCTGGAGCTGCGGCCGCGACGGCTGCGGGACGCGGCGAACCTGTGGCGGCTGATGACCGAGCGGCACGGCACCGAGAGCCGGGACCGGGTGTGGGACCACCCGGACCTGCTGCCGGACGCCGCCGACCTGGACGAGCCGCTGGACTTCGCGGACCGCTGGGGCGGCTCCTCGGACCTGGACGACCCGATCGCCGCGATCAAGCGCGCGGAGGAGGCCGAGCAGCAGCGCGCCGAGGGCTCCCCCGGTGCCGGCGACGAGGACTCCCGCGAGGACGGCGAGGACGGCTCGAAGTGACGTTCGGGTGGTAGCACCGCCCGCGGCGGCCCGGTGGGCTCAGCCCTCCGGGTCGCCGTCCGTCGTGAGCCCCAACCCGGCCGCGGCGTTGACCCCTTCCAGGTAGCCGACCGCCCGTTCGGTCTTCGGGTAGCGGTTGACCCACTTCCAGAAGTCGGCGCCGTGCCCGGGGACCAGCAGGTGCGCGAGTTCGTGGACCAGCACGTAGTCCAGCACCCAGCCCGGCACGTCCCGCAGCCGCTCGCTGACCCGGATCGTCCGGCTGCTCGGCGTGCAGGAGGCCCAGCGGGTGCGCATCGGCGGCACCCAGCGGATCGAGCGCGGCTCGGCCCGGCCGTCCAGGTACTGCTCGGACAGCTCCAGGCACCGCTGCGCCAGCGCCGCGTCGGACTCCCGCGCGGGCGACCTGCGGCGGGTCTCGCTGCGCCGCAGGCGGCTGAGCATCTCGGCCACCCACTTCCGCTCCTCCGCCCTGCTCATGCGGGCGGGGAGCAGCACGACGACCTTGTCGCCGTCCCGGTACGCGCTGACCGTCTGCCGCCGGCGCTTGCTCCGACGCACCTCGACCTGCGGTTCTGCCACGAGAACTGACCTTAGCGAGCGGCACCGACATCGGGACATCGCAGTGCGATTTTCCACAGACCTACTGCGCGTGATCACCTAACGAATTACTCCATTCCCCCTAACATGCGATCACCGGAATGCAGTCATCCCCATGCGTCCACCTGTACGGTTCCTCCAGCGTGCCCGCCCGGGCACGCGCGGTAGCGATCACAACCCCAAGGAGGACGCCGTGGCCGAGACCTACAACGGCTACTGCGTGAAATGCCGGGAGAAGCGGGACTTCTCCGGCGAGATCACGGAGACCAACGGGCGCCGGATGGCCAAGGGCACCTGCCCGGTGTGCGGCACCCGCATGACCCGCATCCTCGGCAAGGCCTGAGGGCCGGAGCGGAAGTCGCGCTGTTCCGGCGGCCTCGGCCGGGAGGTTCCCTCCAGCGGACCTCGACCAGGGGCGAATCTCGCGGCGGGGCGGCCGACCCCCGCTCGGTCGTCCCACAACCGGTCGGTGAACCACTACGATGTGCTGCGGCCCCGGTGGTCGGCACACCGTGCGGAACCGGGGTGGCCCTCCTGTGCTCGGCAAAGGAGCCCCTCGTGACCGACATCCCTCGCCGGGCGGCGCACCGGACCGCCAAACTGGCCAGCCTTCCGCTCGGCGTCGCGGGGCGGGTGGCCGCCGGGTGGGGCAAGCGCCTCAGCGGCCAATCCGCCGACGAGATCAACGCGGAGCTCTCCGCGCGCACCGCCGAACAGCTGTTCGCCGTGCTGGGACAGCTCAAGGGCGGCGCGATGAAGTTCGGCCAGGCCCTCAGCGTGTTCGAGGCGGCGGTCCCCGACGAGATGGCGGAGCCGTACCGCGAGGCGCTGACGAAGCTCCAGTCCGCCGCGCCCCCGATGTCCGGGAGCAGCGTGCGGCGGGTGCTGGAGCAACAGCTGGGGAGGGCCTGGCGGGACCGCTTCGCCGAGTTCGACGACGTCCCGGCCGCCGCGGCCAGCATCGGGCAGGTGCACCGCGCGGTGTGGCACGACGGCCGGGACGTCGCCGTCAAGATCCAGTACCCGGGGGCCGGGGAGGCGCTGCGCTCCGACCTGCGCCAGCTGAGTCGGTTCTCCCGCCTGTTCCAGTCGCTGGCGCCGGGCGCCGAGGTCAAACCGCTGCTCGCCGAGCTGCAGGACCGGATGGTCGAGGAGCTCGACTACCGCACCGAGGCCGACAACCAGCGGGCGTTCGCCGCCGCCTTCGACGGCGACGAGAACGTGCTGATACCCAAGGTCGTGGCGAGCGCGCCGCAGGTCATGGTTTCCGAGTGGATCACCGGCACCCCGCTGTCCGCGATCATCGCGGACGGCGAGCAGGCGCAGCGCGACGAAGCGGGTCGGCTGCTCGCCGAGTTCCACTTCTCCTCGCCCGCCCGGGCCGGCCTGCTGCACGCCGACCCGCACCCGGGCAACTTCCTGCTCTCCTCCGACGGCAGGCTGATCGTGCTGGACTTCGGCGCGGTGGCCCGGCTGCCCGACGGGCTGCCGCCGGAGATGGGGCGGATGCTGCGGCTGGCCGAGCAGGAGCGGGCCGAGGATCTGCTGGACCTGCTGCGCGCGGATCGCTTCGTGCGCGCGGACAGCGCGCTGCGGGCCGAGGACGTGCTCGCCTACCTGGGCCCGTTCGTGGATCCGGTGCGCGAGGAGCGGTTCCACTTCAACCGCGCCTGGATGCAGCGGCAGGCCGAGCGCGTCGGCGACCTGCGCAGCCCCGACTTCCGGACCGGGCGGGCGCTGAACCTGCCGCCGGACTACCTGCTGATCCACCGGGTGACGCTCGGGGCGACCGGGATCCTGTGCCAGCTGGGCGCGGAGTTCGAGGCCCGGAAGATCATCAGTCGCTGGCAGCCCGGCTTCGCCGACGAGGAGTCCTGAGCGCGGCTCAGCCCCGCCGCGTGCCGACGTGGATCGTCTGCGCGTGCAGGTAGAAGACGTCGTCCCGGTTCCCCGCGTAGTGCTCTCCCCCGGGATCCAGCAGCGCGTCCACGGCGTCCAGATCGGCCTGGGCCACCCGGCCCTCGGCGTCCCGGCGCAGCCGCTCCAGCCGGCGCAGCACGGCCGTCATCGCGGCGCCGGAGACGGGCGCGGGGCGGTCCACCAGCTGCGTCCAGGTGAGCACGTCGTCGAGCCCGGCCTCGGCCATCGCCTGCGCCCAGCCGCGGCGCAGCCGCACCGAACCCGGCATCCCGTCCCGCATCTCCCGGAACCACTCGGCGTGCGCGGCGGCCAGTCGCGACTCCAGGCCGGGTTCGCCCAAGCCGACGTCCCAGGGCAGCACCCGAGGTTCCAGCCCGGACTCGACCAGCGCGAGCCGGCCACCCGGGCGGATCAGCTTCACCAGCCGCCGCAGCCCGGCCAGCTGATCCGGGAGGTGGTGCACCACGAACGAGGCGAAGACCAGGTCGGCCTGGCCCACGGCGGACAGGTCGCCGCGGGACACGTCGGCCTGCACCGAGAGCACGCGCACGTCGGGCCCGGCCGTGGCGGTGGTGTTGCGCCTGGCCTCGGCCAGCAGCTCCGGAGCGGAGTCGACGAGGACGATGGTCCCCCCGGTGTCCCACATCGCGTCCGCGAAGGCGGTCGCGGCTCCCCCCGCCCCGGCGCCGACGTCGATCACCGTGCGGTCCTGCGGGCGGAGCAGGTCGCGCACCAGGTCCGCGGTCTCCGGCGCGGCGAGCTCATCGCCCTCGCGCAGCCGCGCCACCTTGGCGTCCCAGTCGATTCCGTCGTGCGAGTGAGCCACGACCGTGCACTCTACGGCCCGGTGATCGCCTCCTCGCTGCGGTCCGCGCGCTGCTGCGCGTAACGGGCCACGCGGCGCCACCAGCGGGCCGCGGTGACCTGGTGGGCCAGCCGGTCCTGGCGCGCCTCGGCCACCAGCTCTCGATGTCGGATCCTGGACAGGTCTTCGGGGAGCAACATTCGGGTCGAGTCCTCCTGGTCGTGGTTCCGGGCGCAGCGACGGATGCGGGTGCGGTGGGGGTCGGTCATGCCGCCTGCTCCTTCCTCGGTTCCGGGGTGTTCGCGGTGGTGGCCGCCACGACGGTCGCGGGACCGGCCGGGGCGGGTTGCTTGCGCGGTCGGCCGCGGGGGCGCTTGCGCGCGACGACGGCGCCGCGTTCGAAGATCTCCCCGCCCCACACCCCCCACGGCTCGCCGCGGGACAGCGCGCCCTCCAGGCAGCGGGCCCGGAGCGGGCAGCGCCCGCACAGCGCCTTGGCGCGCTCCAGGTCGCCGGGGCTCTCGGCGAACCACAGATCGGGGTCGGTGCGACAGGGCACCTCCTCGGGTCCCCCGGTGGCGGCGTCGAGCAGGGCGCCGACGGCGCCGTCCCCTGCGACGCCCTGGCCGGGCTGCGACGGGACGCTGATGGTCAACATCTCTCCTCCTGTCTGGCCGGGCAGCGCACGTGCCCGAGCGGACGGTGTGGGGTCATTCCCCAGGAACAAGGTCGGAAGGCGTGGGGCCGGTGCGGAGACGCAAAAAAGAGGCCGCGGACCCGGCTGGTGCGGGTCCGCGGCCTCGAAGAAGACCTGGAGCTGATCCTCTGATCAGTGGATCAAGGATCGAGCTCCGCGCGAACCGGCACGAATCGGTCGTCGCCCGGGAAGCCGACGTCCTGCGGACGCGGCGTGGTCAGGGGACGGCCGTGGCCGGGATTGGACGCGGTGCGCCCGCGGAACAGCTCGGTGCCCCCGGCGAAGGGCCGGGCGGTGGTGGCGTGACCGGTCACGGGGAGGCCAGGGGTACCGAGCGTCTGAATGTCGGTCATCACTGCCACCTCCCTCCCAGAGCACGCCGGGTTCCGTTCACCGCGGCTCGCGCAGATGCAGAGTATGAGGCGGCGGAACAGCGCCGCAACCGATTTTTCGAAGTTCCGCCGAAGGAGGAGGAGTTCCTGCTCAGGACCGGTTCGCGTCGTGCTGGACGAGGGAGAGCACGTCCTCGCCGAACTTGCGGATCTTGGTCGCGCCGATCCCGGAGATCGCCACCAGCGCGGCCTCGTCGGCAGGGCGCTGCTCCGCGATCGCGGTGAGGGTGGCGTCGGTGAACACCACGTAGGACGGGACCTTGAGCTGCCGGGCGCGGTCGCTGCGCCAGGCGCGCAGCCTGTCGAGCAGGCCCTCGTCCACGTCCGACGGGCAGTCCGAGCAGCGGCCCAGCTTGATGTCCATCGTGCTGACCAGAACCGATTCGCAGGTGCGGCAGCGCGGGGTGGTCTGCCTGCGCGGCGGGCCGGGCTCGGGGGAGCGGGTCTTCGCCGGCAGCGCCGCCGGATGCCGGTCCGGGACCAGGCCGTAGAGGAAGCGGCTGCGGCGGCGGTAGCGGCGACCGTCGGCGGCCCGCGCCAGCGCCCAGGACAGGTGCAGGTGCTCGCGGGCGCGGGTGACGCCGACGTAGAGCAGCCTGCGCTCCTCCTCCACGCCCGCGTCGTCGTCGGCGTGCTGGATCGGCATCGTTCCCTCGGCGAGCCCGGCGAGGAACACCGCGTCCCACTCCAGGCCCTTGGCGGAGTGCAGCGAGGCGAGGGTGACGCCCTCCACGGTCGGCGGGTGCTGCGACTCGGCGCGCTGCTCCAGCTCCGCGACGTAGCGGGCGAGCCCGGCGTCCGGCGCGACGGCGGCGAGCTCCTCGGCCAGCTCCACGAGCGCGATCAGGGACTCCCAGCGCTCGCGGGCCGCGCCACCGGCCGGGGGTTCCTCGGTGAGCCCCGCGCCGGCCAGCGCGCTCCGCACCGAACCGGGCAGGTCCGCGCCCGGCTCCTCGCCCCGGTGGGCGGCGGTGCGCAGCGCCAGCACCGCCTGGCGCACCTCGGCGCGGTGGAAGAACCGCTCGCCGCCGCGCACCTGGTACGGGATCTCGGCATCGGAGAGGGCCTTCTCGTACACCTCGGACTGGGCGTTGACCCGGAACAGGATCGCGATCTCCGACAGCGCCACCCCGCGCCCGGCCAGCACGGCGATCTTGCGGGCGATGGCCTCGGCCTCGGCGGGTTCGTGGTCGTACTCGGCGAAGTCCGGCTCCGGGCCGTCCGGGCGCTGCCCGATCAGCCGCAGCCGGGTGCCCGCCGGGCGTTCCCGGGCGGCGCCGATCACCTGGTTGGCCAGCGAGACCACCTGGGGGGTGGACCGGTAGTCCCGCTCCAGGCGCACCACGGTCGCCTCCGGGAAGCGCTTGGGGAAGCCGATCAGCCACTTCGGCGCGGCCCCGGCGAAGGAGTAGATGGTCTGGTTCGCGTCGCCGACCACCGTCAGGTCGTCCCGGTTGCCGAGCCAGGCGTCGAGCACGCGCTGCTGCAGCGGGTTGACGTCCTGGTACTCGTCGACGACGAAGGACCGGTACCGGCCGCGGAACTCCTCGGCGACCTCGGCGTGCTCCTCCAGGATCGCGACGGTGTGCAGCAGCAGGTCGTCGAAGTCGAGCACCCGCGCGTCGTTCTTGAGCTGCTCGTAGGTGCTGAACACCTTCGCGAGCTGCTGCGGGACCACCGGCACGTCGCGGCCGGCGCGAGCGGCGGCGGTCGCGTACTGGTCGGGCGAGATCAGGCAGGACTTGGACCACTCGATCTCACCGGCGAGGTCGCGCACGGACTCCTTCTCGGTGGACAGCCCGACGCGCTGCGCCGCCTGCACGACCAGCCGGAACTTGTTGTCCACCAGCGGCCACACCGGGGAGTCGTGCACCCGGGGCCAGAAGTAGCGCAGCTGCCGGAAGGCGGCGGCGTGGAAGGTCTGCGCCTGCACCCCGGCGGCGCCGAGGGAGCGCAGCCGGGTGCGCATCTCCCCCGCCGCGCGAGCGGTGAAGGTCACGGCCAGCACCTGCTGGGGGACGACGAGCCCGCGCTCCACCAGGTGCGCGATGCGGTGCGTGATGGTCCGGGTCTTGCCGGTGCCCGCGCCCGCGAGCACGCACACCGGGCCCCGCGGGGCGGTGACCGCCGCCCGCTGCTCCGGATCGAGTCCTTCCAGCAGTCGCGGTTGATCGGCCATGCCCGGCATCCTCGCAGAAGCACCCGCCCCCGCCCCCGCAACCCCACCGCGAGCCGCGCGGGGCGCCGGGGCGACCGCTGCCGCGATCGGGTGGCCGCCGCCGGGTCAGCGGTGGAGCCGACGGATCGCGGCGGCCGCCCGCCGAGGACCGACGCACCTCCGATCGATCCCGCAGCGCGGGAGCCGGGTTCCGCAACCGCCGCGCGGGCCGCCGGACGGTGCTCCCGCCGTCAGGCGAAGGCCCAGCCCCTGAGCATCCGATGCGCGATGGAGACGCTGGGCGGCAGGCGCAGGCCGGGGATGATGCCGTCCTCGGTGCTCATCGCGGCCCGCACGTCGGCGCGGGAGACCCAGCGGGCCTCCTCGATCTCGCCGTCCGCGGGGATCAGCGGCTCGGCCGGGTCGGCGATCGCCGCGAAGCCGAGCATCAGCGAGCGCGGGAAGGGCCACGGCTGGCTGCCGAGGTAGCGGACCTCCTCGACCCGCACCCCGACCTCCTCCTGGACCTCCCGCCGCACGCACGCCTCCAGCGACTCGCCGACCTCGACGAACCCGGCGAGCACCGAGAACCGCTCCGGCGGCCACACCGGCTGCCGGGCCAGCAGGACCTGGTCGGCACCGTCGTGCACGAGGCAGATCACCGCCGGGTCGGTGCGCGGGTACTCCTCGCGGTCGCAGCCGGAGCAGCGCCGCGCCCAGCCGAGCTTCACCCGGTTGGTGGCCGCCCCGCACACCGCGCAGTACCGCGAGTGGTCGTGCCAGTTGAGCAGGCCGACGGCGGTGGTGAGCAGGCCCGCGTCGGTGTCGTCGAGCTGCCCGCCCGCGATCCGCAGGTCCTGCCAGCCCTCCTGCGCGCCGTCGCGCTCGGTGCGCAGCGCCCAGTAGGTGATGCCCTGCTCGCTGCCCAGCAGCACCGCGTGCGGTGTCGGCTGCTCGCCGAACACCGCCGCGTCCTCGTAGCCGAGGCCGCCCTCGGGGGTGAGCTGGGTGCGGCCCTTGCCGTCGACCAGCAGCACCCGGCCGGCGGACCACAGATCCGCGGCCGGGCCGTCGCGCAGCAACTCGGTGCGATCGACCGTCGACCGGGACAGCAGCGGGGCGGAGTCCAGCAGGAACTCTCCCGCCGCGGTCGTCGCTCCGGTCACGGCAGCACCACCCCGCCGAGCGCTGCCAGCCCGTCCCCGATCTTCGCCGCGTCGCCCACCACGACTCCGGTGAACCGGGTCGGCGAGTACAGCCGCGCGGCCTCGGCGACCTGCTCGGCGGTGACGGCCCGCAGCCGGTCCGGGTGCGCGGACAGCCAGTGGTGGTCGAGCCCGGCGGCGGCCAGCGTCGCGAGCATGGACGCCATCCCCGCCTGCGAGGACGTGGAGGTGAGCAGGCCGCCGATGGCGTACTGCCGGGCCGACTCCACCTCCGCGTCGGTCGGCGGCACCAGCGCCATGCGACCGAACTCGTAGCGCATCTCCAGCAGCGCGGCCGCGGTGACCTCGCTGGCGGTGTCGGCGTCGACCAGGATCGTGCCGTTGGCCTTGGTGAACTCGAACGACGAGTGCGCGCCGTAGGTGTAGCCCTTGTCCTCGCGGATGTTCTCCACCAGCCGGGAGGAGAAGTAGCCGCCGAAGCTCAGGTTCGCGATCTGCAACGCCGGGTAGCGCTCGTCGGTGCGGTGCAGGCCCTGCGCGGACAGCCGCAGCTGCGACTGCACGGCACCGTCCCGGTGCA
This sequence comes from Saccharopolyspora antibiotica, assembly GCF_047200635.1. NCBI lineage: Bacteria > Bacillati > Actinomycetota > Actinomycetes > Pseudonocardiales > Pseudonocardiaceae > Saccharopolyspora > Saccharopolyspora antibiotica. The sequence continues at coordinate 14,753 of NZ_JBJZOI010000040.1, forward strand.
CGAGGCGCACGTCGCCGCCGAGCAGTTCGGGCAGCGCGGGCAGCTCCGCGGCCGTCGCGTCGGACCGCCAGCCGCCGAGGACCCGGGCGACCTCGTCGACCGCGGTGTGCGGGTCCAGGTCGCCGACGAGCACCAGGGTCGCGCCGCGCGGCAGCACCGACCGGGCGTGCAGCTCGCGGACGTGCTCGGGGCCGACCTCGCCGACGTCCGAGGCCTGCGGCACCTCGCGGACGAACGGGTGGTCGCCGTAGCGGTGCCGCTGCAGCTCCTCGCGGGCGATCACGCGCGGCTGCGAGCGGGCGACGGCCAGCCGCTCCACCAGGCGATCCCGTTCCCCCGCGACCTCGTCGGAGGTGTAGGCGGCGCCGGTGAGCGCGTCGGCGAGCACCTCCAGCAGCGTGTCCAGCCCGCTGGACAGCGCGCTGCCGACGAAGCTGAGCCGCTCCGGGTCGACCACGGCGTGCAGCTCGCCGCCGACGGCCGCGAGGTCGGTGTCCACCTGCACCCGGTCGCGGGTCGCGGTGCCGGTCAGCACCGTCTCGGCGAGCACCTCGGCGCGCGCGGCGTGCGCGGCGTCCTCCCCCGCGAACGGGATGCGCAACCGGGCCTCGACCATCGGCACCGCGCCGTGCCGGGCGGCGATGAGGCGCAGGCCGTTGGGCAGCTCGGTGTCCACGACGTCGGGGGTGCGCAGCGGGCGGGGCTCGCCCAGCGGCGGCAGCGGGCGCGGGCCCGCGTCGGTGCGGCCGATCTCCTCGGCGCTGCGGTGGGTGGCCTGGGTCATGCCGCGCCTCCTGCGGAGTTCGGGTCGGGCTGCACGCGCAGGGTGGCCCGCGCGTCCGGGGTGAGGGCCTTGGCGGCGGCGGCCACGTGCTCGGCGCCGACCTGGGCGATCCGGTTCGGCAGCTCCGCGATCAGCTCGGCGCGGCCGTGGATCAGCTCGGCGCTGCCGAGGTCCAGCGTGCGGGAGATGACGCGGTCGTGTTCGCGGTGCAGCGAAGCCACCCAGCGCGAGGTCACGCGGGACAGCTCCTCCGCGGTGGGGCCGGTGGCGGCGAGCGCCTCCAGCTCGGCGTCCACGGCGCCGATGACCCGCTCCGGCTCCACCTCCGGGGTGTGGATGGCGGTGAGGGTGAAGGTGTCCGGGTCCCGGGCGTCCAGCGGCGCGCCCATCAGCCCGCAGCCCACGTGCACGTCGACGACCAGCGGGTCCTGGTAGACCATGCGCTGCTGCAACCTGGCCGCGTCGCCGTCGGTGAGCACCGCTGCCAGCACGATGTGCGCCAGGTACTGATCGAGCTCCCCGACCGGGTCCGGCAGCCGGTGCCCGAGCGCGATCGCGGGCAGCGGCGCGTGCGGGTCGGCGTGCACCCCGGAGAGCGGCTGCGTCGGGAACGGCTCGGCGAACGAGGGGCGCGGCCGGGTGTCGCGGGCCGGGACGTCGCCGAAGTGCCGGTGCACCAGTTCGGTCGCGTGCTCCACCTCGAAGTCGCCCGCGATGGTGAGCACGGCGTTGGAGGGGGCGTAGAAGGTGTCGAAGAAGGCGGCGCAGTCGTCGACGGTCGCCTGCTCCAGGTCGGTGAAGTCGCCGTAGCCGTTGTGCGCGTTGGCGAAGGTGGAGTAGAGCACCGGCGGCAGCAGGATCCACGGGAACCCGCCGTAGGGGCGGTTGAGGACGTTGAGCCGGATCTCCTCCTTCACCACGTCGACCTGGTTGCGCAGGTTCTCCTCGGTGAGCTTCGGCGCCCGCATCCGGTCGGCTTCCAGGAACAGCGCGCGCTCCAGGGCGGCCGAGGGCAGCACCTGGAAGTAGTCGGTGTAGTCCTGGTGCGTCGAACCGTTGAACGTGCCGCCGGAGCCCTGCACGTGGCGGAAGTGGGCCAGCTTCTCGAGGCTCTCGCTGCCCTGGAACATGAGGTGTTCGAACAGGTGCGCGAATCCGGTGCGGCCTTCCGGCTCGGAGCGGAAGCCCACGTCGTAGTGCACGCTGACGCCCACGACGGGGGCTCGTCCGGCGGCGCCCTGCGCCGGATCCGGCGCGAGCACCACGCGTAGCCCGTTCGGCAGGGTGACGCGATGCAGTGGGGGTTCGACCATGCCACGCAGCCTACGTGCGCTGCGCAACGCTGCGCGTACCCCCTTCGCTGCGCTCAGTGCACGCCACCCCGATCCGACCGCGCACCCCCGGAGGAGTTGTCCACAACTCCCCGGGGGTTGTCCACAGGCTCAGGACCGCACCTGGGCGATCAACGAATCGATCTCGACGCCGATGGTGCGCGCATCGGCCGGGAGGATCGCGTAGACCTCCTCGCCGGAGCTGCCGCGCTCGATCCGGTTCAGGTAGCGCCCGTCCGGTTCCGGGTTGTCGAACCAGGACACCACCTTGGAACGCCGCCGACGGCCGTGCTGATCGCGCAGGTTCGCCGCGATCTGCCCGATGCGCTGGTGCGGGGCGCGTCCGATCGTCTCGTAGAGCCGGACCTGCCGGTCGCCGGTGCTGCCGCGGTCCGGGGTGGCCGACTCCAGCATGGTCGCCCGCTCGAAGTCCTCCGGCCCGCCCTGGTGCGCGAACGAGCTGCGCGGGACCCGCGCGGGTCCCTGCCCGCCGGGGCGCGCGGGCGGGAGCGTGCCGAGCAGCACCTGCGGCAGGGGGGCGTTCTCATGCACCTCGACGGTGACCAGACCACCGCGCTGCGGGGTCTCGCCCGGCGACTGCACGCCGAGCACCACCCGGTTCCCCGCCGTGAACACGGCCAGCGCCCGCCAGCAGTGGTCGCTGCCGACCTGCGGGAACCACATCGAGTCGACCCACAGGTACGGGGTGGCGAGCACCCCCAGCGCCTCGGCGAGCAGCGGTGCGACCTCGTCGTCGACGACCGCCCCGCTGGCGTACATCCGCTCCAGCTCGGCCTTGGCGGTCCTGCTGAACTGCTCCGCGGTGTACCCGGCGGACCTGCTGCTCAGCGGCAGCGTCAACCGCTCGATCCGCAAGTGCTTGAGCGCCACGTCCAAGTGCACCGGCGGCAACTGCCACGAGCCCACGACGGCCACTGCGTTCTCCCCCCTCGACATGCCGACACCGACCCCGGCGGCGGTGGCCGGCCGACGGCTTCGCGCCGACGGCCGACCGCTGATCACTCGCCCAGCACCGGCGGCGCGGTCTTGGGCATGTCGTTCATCCAGATGTCGTCGTGCTCCTCCAGCCACGACGGGCGCTCGTGCTCGGCGTCCTCGCCGCTCTGCCCGCGCTGGCCACCGCCGCCCATGCCGCCACCCATGCCGCCGCGACCACCGCCCGCACCGCGGGCCCCGGCGCCACCGGCCACCGCGCCCGCACCGCCGACCCCGGAGCGACCGCCCGCTCCGACACCGCCGGCTCCGCGACCAGCACCACCGAGCCCGCGACCGGCACCGCCCGCACCGCGACCGGCACCGCCAGCACCGGATCCGCGCCCGGCGCCCGCGCCCGCGCCGCCGAGCCCACCGACCACACCGCCCGCGCCGCCGCCGGGGAAACCACCAGCGCCACCAGCGCCCGGACCGCCGCCGGGGAAACCGCCCGCACCGGGGCCGCCGGGATTCCCGGCCCACTGGCTGCCGGAACCCGAGGGCGCGCTCGGCGTGAAACCGCCCGGTCCGCCGGAACCGCTGCCGTAGCCGCCCGGCAGCCCGCTGAGCCCGCTGCCGTAACCGCCACCGGGCGATCGGGCGCCGTCGCCGATGCCCGCACCGGTCCCGGGGCCGAGCCCGTTCGCTCCCGGGCCGCCACCCCAGTCGGTGCCGGGTGGCTGGTTCGCCGCGGGCGGTTCCTTCACCGTGCCGTCCGGGCCGGTGTACTGCGGCATCTTCGCGTCCACCTGGGACAGCGTCGGGCTGTAGACCCGACCCATCGTCTCCTGCGCGGCCTGCTCGGCCTGCTCGCGCTCCTCCATCTGGGAGAGCGCGTCGATCCCCCCGGCGGCGGGGCCGAACGGGAGCGAAGCCGCCGCGGTCCGCCCCCAGCTGTGGCCCTGCGGCTCCGGCACCATCTTGCTGGCCTGCCCCGCGGCCTCCCCGGCGGCGTTGAGGTTGTTGCCGGTCACCTCGAAGGCGTCCGCGCTGGCCTTCATCCAGTCGGACGCCGGCTTGCCGACCTCCTTCGCGGTGTCGGCCGCCTCGCCCTGCCAGCCGCCCTCGACGATCTGCTGGATGTCCCGGCCGTAGTTCTCACCGCGCTCGCGCAGCGCCTTCGCGAACTCGACCCAGGCCTGGGCGACCTCCCCGACCTTGCCCTGGTCGATCGAGTCCTGGTTCGTCGAGTAGATCTGCCCGTGGCCGAAGCCCGACCAGTTCACGCACTGCGTGATCGCCGGGTTGTCGTAGCCCTGGACGTGCATCCCCGAGTTCTGCTGCGCCAGCTGGGACTGCTGCTGCTGGGCGACCCGGGTGGCTTCCTCCCCGTGCTCCCGGCGCTCCGCCTCAGCGGAGCTCTCCCAGCCGAACACCCGAGAACCAGCGTTGTCCAACGTGGACAGGATCCCCATGATTCCCCCACCTCATTCCGGCAACCGCGAAGCGGTCTGATCAGCGATCTTCTCGATCTCGGCACACGGATCCACGGACTCGGCAAGTTTTCCGGATACCGCATAGATCGCAACGCCCCCGCCGGAATCCACGAGCATCGTACAACCACCGGTGGCGCCCCCTCCCGGAACATTCGCCAAAGCCGCCGAACGGCCGCCGATATTCGTCTTCTCATAACGTTCCCAGTTGCCACTGGACTCGTACGACGCGACCGATTCATCAACGTTCTTCTGCAAGACCAGCGACATCTGGTCTCCGACCCAGGTGCAGCCGGGCTCGAAGCTGACGACCGTGAACGGCTCACCCCTGGCCGGAAGCCCCCAGCCCGCCAATTCGCCAGACTGGAAGAACGTGCACGGATCAAAAGCTTCTAACGAGCCGTTCGCCTCCCCCGGTCCAGAGGTCGGCGCGACACCCTCCGGGTCCGCCTCACCCCCGAGCGCGCACCCGGACAGGCCACCGAGGACCAACACGGCCGCAACACCGGACACAGCTCGTACAAGCTTGCTCACTGAATACCTCGGCTAAGATCGTCGGCGTTCTGCTCGTCGGTGTTGCGGTAGTCCCTCGCGGCTCCGCGAAATGCCTCCGCTTGCTTCTTGAGTTCCTCTTGCAACAGGCGGAGCAACGGAAGCGCGCCCGCATCCGCATCGACAGCCTTGTCCTGGAAACGTCGTGTCAGCTGCTGGCCATCGGGGTAATCACCGAGCCCCTTGACGCGCTGCAACACGTAGGCGCGCCGGTACAGCCCTTCGAGCGCG
>NZ_JBJZOI010000041.1:0-12770 GCF_047200635.1 Saccharopolyspora antibiotica
TATTCATGAGAGAAGGGGGTCGATCGGGACCGTCCAAAACGGACGGGCCGGTCGGCCCCCTTTGTCGTGCCGTGGTGCGGCCAACAGGCTCCCCGGCAGCGCACCTCGACGGCGCCGAAAGATCGGCGGCACCGAGGTCTAGGCTGGTAGTTCAACCGAGTATCGCTTTCCAGGAGGTCTGGTGTCCGGGTCCGACGACACACGTGGCGGCGGCGACCGCCGCGGAGCCGACTCCGGCCGCAGTGGCGGCCAGGCCGGCCGAAAGGGGTCGACCGGACGAGGGTTCGGTGGTGGCCGAACCGACCGCGGCCGCGACGGTGGCTCGCGAGGTTTCAGCAACGACCGCGCCAAGGGCCGCGGCGATCGCCCGAACCGGGACCGCGACGAGCGGCGCGGTCCGCGCATCGAAGATCGGCGAGCCGACGGCGGCCACCGCCAGCGGGCCTTCGGTCAGGGACGCGATGAGCAGACCTGGGGCCACCCCGGTGGCAAGGATGACTCGAAGTACCGCAAGGACGGCCGGGGGCGACCCGGCGACAAGGGCGGATACCGCCGGGATTCCAAGTTCGACGACCGCAAGGGCGGACGTCCGTTCGAGCAGCGCCGCGGACCTCGGGACGAACGGCGCAACGACGCTGGGCGCGGACCGCGTCAGTTCGACCGCCAGGACGATCGCGGGCGCCGCTCCGATCGTGACGACCGTCCCCAGCGTTCGCACCCTGAGGGCGGCTGGCGCGACAACAAGGACAGGGACGACCGGGGGCGCAGCGAGGCTCGCGGCGCCGACAAGCGGCGCTTCGACGACCGCCGAGACCGTCCCCAGCAACGATTCCAGCGCGACGACCGACGTTCCGACGACCGGCGCGGGGACGACCGGCGTGGTGGCTACCAGGGCGGTCAGCGCCAGGGCGGGAACCGATTCCAGGGTTCGGGCCGTGACGACCGCCAGCGCGACAGTCGTCCGCGCTCGGACCGACCGTGGACCGACCGCAAGAACGACGGTCGCGGCCGCGAGGAGCGCCCGTGGGCGGACAAGCGACGTGACGATCGGCCTCGTCGTGATGATCAGCGCGATGATCGTGGCGGTAGGCCGTCCTACGCTCAGCGTGACGATCGGCCTCGTCGTGATGATCAGCGCGATGATCGTGGCGGTAGGCCGTCCTACGCTCAGCGTGACGATCGGCCTCGTCGTGATGATCAGCGGGACGATCGTGGCGGTAGGCCGTCCTACGGCCAGCGTGACGACCGGCGTGGTGGAGACCGTCCCCAGGGCAAGCGCGAGCGGTTCGAGAAGGACCGTCCGCGCCGAGACGACCGTCCGCGCTCCGGCCCCGGAGAGCGGGGGCCTCGGCACGACGACCGCACGACGAAGCCCCGCGCGGACAAGCGCGATGACGCCGAGCAGAAGCCGGTCGAGGTCGCTCCGGAGTTGCCGGACGACGTCGACGCCTCGGAACTCCACGGTGATATCCGCCGCGACATGCGCTCCCTCCCGAAGGGCCTCGCGGACAAGGTCGCGCTGCACCTGGTCGCCGCCGGGAAGTTGATGGACACCGACCCCGAGCAGGCGCTGGTGCACGCGCGCTACGCCCGGCACCGCGCTTCGCGGATCGGGGCGGCGCGGGAAGCCAACGGTCTGTGCGCCTATCAGATGGGCGAGTGGACCGAGGCGCTCTCCGAGCTGCGCGCCGCGCGCCGCATGGGCGGCGGACCCGGGCAGATCGCGATCATGGCCGATTGCGAGCGGGCGCTGGGGCGCCCGGAGCGCGCCCTCGAGCTCAGCCGGAGCGCGGAGGCGGCCGAACTGGTCGGTGGCGACGCGGTCGAACTGCGCATCGTGGCCGCTGGCGCCAGGCGGGACCTCGGCGAGGTCGAAGCCTCCGTGGTGAGCCTGCAGATCCCCGAGCTGGACCCGCAGCGTCAGGAGCCGTGGAGCGCCCGGCTCTTCTACGCCTACGCGGACAACCTGCTCGCGGCCGACCGGGTGCAGGAGTCCTTCACCTGGTTCGTGCACGCTGCCCATGCGGACGATGACGGCGACACCGATGCGCCCGAGCGGTTGGAGGAACTCGTCGTGCGTCTCGGCGGGGACGTCGACACCGACGAGCTGGTGGCCGAGGCCGTCGCCGCCGGGCCTCCGATCGTTGAAGAGGTGGGGGAGGACGACCTCACCGAAGTCCCGGTCGACGCTCCGGCTGACGGCGCGGTGACACCGGCGGAGGAGAGCGCCGCCGAGCCGGGGCAGCAGGTCTCGCCGTCGGCTGCGGAGACCGAGCAGGGGGCGAAGTCGAGCGAGCCCCGGGGGGACGAGACCGCGTGACCGACACGTTGCTCGACCACCACGACGCGGTGCTGCTCGACCTCGACGGCACCGTGTACCGGGGTGGGCTGCTGGCACCCGGGGCGGATGAAGCCATCGCGGGTGTGCGCAGCCGCGGGGTGCGGACGAGGTACGTGACCAACAACGCCTCGAAACCCGCCCGAGCCGTCGCCGACCACCTCGTCTCGCTCGGACTCGAAGCCACCCCTGATGAGGTGAGCACCAGCGCGCAGGCTGCTGCCGCGCTGCTCGCCGAGCAGCTGTCCAGCGGTGCGAAGGTTCTCGTCGTCGGTGCGGAAGCCCTCGCCGCCGAGATCGAGCTGGTGGGGTTGAGCCCGGTGCGGGAGAACGCGGCCCAGCCCGTCGCCGTGGTGCAGGGCCATTCGCCGGAAACCGGATGGTGGAACCTCGCCGAAGCGTGCCTGGCCATCAGGGCGGGAGCGAGGTGGGTCGCGTGCAACGCGGACGCCACGCTGCCCACCGAACGTGGCGAACTGCCCGGGAACGGGTCGATGGTGGCCGCGCTGCGTGCGGCGACCAAGCAGGAACCGCAGTGCGCGGGCAAGCCCGAGCGGCCGCTGCTGGACCGGGCCGTCGCGTCGGCCGGTGCGAGCCGTCCGCTGATGGTGGGCGATCGCCTGGACACCGACATCGGGGGCGCCGTGCGCTCCGGTATGTCCTCGTTGATGGTGCTGACCGGTGTGGGCACCCCCGCGGAGGTGCTGTTCGCCCCGGCTCAGGAGCGTCCCGAGCACGTGGCGGACGACCTGCGCGGACTGCACCTCCCGCACTCCACCACGGTCGTCGCCGAGCAACAGGCGTGGAAGGTTCGGGTGGAGGAGGGCGTGCTCGAACTCTCCGCGTCGCAGCAGCCTTCGGAAACCTCGGCTGAACGACGGGCCATGAGTGCTTTGCGCGGGTTGTGCGCGGCGTGGTGGGCGGTCGGTTCCGGCTCGGTGGAGGTCCGCGCGGCCGACGAGATCGCCGCCAGCGCGCTCCGCGAGCTGGCGCTGGATTGAGAGGCCGGGGTCCGCGCATGGCCCGTCTCGGTCGGATAGCGTTGATGTAGTCGTCGCGGCAGGTCCGGCGACGTGGGCTACAGAAGCAGGAGATGATGAATTCTCCAGGGCACGGCGGCAACGCCGTTCCGAACCCCTCGATGCTGGCGCGGTCGTCGGATGACGGCTCGGCTGCCGAGGAAGCCATCGGTGATGCCCTCGCGCGCCTGGACGAGGTGCGCGAGCTGCCGGTGGCGGACCACGTCGAGCGGTTCGAGGCCGTTCACTCGGCGCTGTCCGATGCGCTGAGCGCGGCCGAGAACATGCTGTCCGGCTCGACCGGCGGCGGGTGATCGACATGCCGCGCAGAGCGCGCTTGGACGCGGAACTGGTCCGGCGCGGCCTGGCCCGATCCCGGGAGCAGGCCGCCGAGTTGATCGCCGCTGGGCGGGTCACGGTCCGCGGGATGGTGGCGAAAAAGCCCGCCACCGCCGTCGAGACCGACGCCCCGCTCCTGGTCGCCGAGGACGTCGACGATCCCCGCTGGGCGTCTCGCGGAGCGCACAAGCTGATCGGTGCCCTCGACGCTTTCGAGCAGGAAGGGCTGACCGTCGCGGGACGCCGGTGCCTGGACGCCGGAGCGTCGACCGGGGGGTTCACCGATGTGCTGCTCCGGCGCGACGCCCGGGAGGTCGTCGCGGTCGACGTGGGATACGGCCAGCTGGTGTGGGCGCTGCGGACGGACGAGCGGGTGCGGGTGCACGATCGCACGAACGTCCGGGCACTGGAGCCCGCCGACATCGGCGGACCTGTCGATCTGGTCGTGGCGGATCTGTCGTTCATCTCGTTGAAGCTGGTGCTGCCGGCGCTGCTCGCCTGCTCCGGTCCCGGCGCCGACCTGGTGCCGATGGTCAAGCCGCAGTTCGAGGTGGGCAAGCAGCGGTTGGGCCCGGGTGGGGTCGTCCGGGACTCCGGGTTGCGGGCGGAGGCGGTGCTCGACGTGGTGCGCTTCGCCGCTGAGGCGGGAGTGGGCCTGCGCGGGGTGGAGGCCAGCCCCCTGCCGGGACCGTCCGGGAACGTGGAGTTCTTCCTCTGGTTGCGGGCGGGCGCGAGCACCGAACCCGACGAGGCGGCGGAACTCGTGGCGGACGCGGTCCGGCGCGGGCCGCAGGCCGCGGGCAGGACCGGGGGCGTCGCCGAGGCCCCCGTTGAGGCGAACGGGCACGGACGAGGGAGTCCCAGTTGACCCGAGAGGTGCTGCTGGTGGTGCACACCGGTAAACAGCACAACCTGCGTACCGCGGAGAAGGTCGCCGGTCAGCTCGTCGGTGCCGGGGTGCGGGTTCGGGTGCTCGACGACGAGTCCCGCGACCTCAGCCCCGGTTGCTACACCCAGTCCGTACCGGCCGGGCCGCACGCCGCCGCGGGCACGGAACTGGTCTTCGTGCTCGGTGGCGACGGCACGCTGCTGCGCGCGGCCGAGCTCGCCCGGCTGCCCGGAGTCCCCGTCTTCGGGGTGAACCTGGGCCGGGTCGGGTTCCTGGCCGGCGCCGACTCCGATGCGCTGGACCAGGCGGTGCTCGCCGTGGTCGAAGGCCGCTACCACGTCGAGGAGCGCATGACGGTCGACATCACCGCCATGCTCGACGGCAAGGTGTTGGCCACCACGTGGGCGCTGAACGAGGCCAGCGTGGAGAAGAGCAGCCGGGAGCGGATCCTGGACGTGGTCGTCGAGGTCGACGGCCACCCGGTTTCGGCCTTCGGCTGCGATGGCGTGCTGTGCTCCACGCCGACGGGGTCCACCGCCTACGCCTTCTCCGCGGGCGGGCCCGTGGTCTGGCCCGAGGTCCAAGCTCTGCTGGTGGTGCCGAGCAACGCGCACGCGCTGTTCGCCCGGCCGCTGGTGGTGTCGCGGAATTCGACGGTGGCTCTGGAGATCGACCACGGCGGACACGACGCGGTGCTGTGCTGCGACGGGCAGCGGCACTTCGACCTCCCCGCCGGAGCCAGGGTGGAGGTCATCGCCGGGGCGAACCCGCTGCGGTTGGTCCGCCTGTACGACGCGTCGTTCACCGACCGGCTCGTGCGGAAGTTCGAGCTCCCCGTCCAGGGCTGGCGCGGTCCGGTCGCCGACTGACCAGCCGTGATCGGCCGGCCGGGGTGTCTCCGGATCACCGCCCCGCTGGTTGGGACCGCGTTGATCGGGCTGGCGGGGCCCGGTCGGTCGGGGGCGACCGCTAGGGTGCTTGATGTGTTGGCTGAGATGCGCATCCAGGGATTGGGAGTCATCGACGATGCCACGCTGGAGCTGCACCCTGGCCTGACCGTGGTGACCGGTGAGACCGGAGCTGGCAAGACGATGGTGGTCACGGGGCTGCATCTGCTCAGCGGTGGGCGCGCCGATGCTTCGCGAGTCCGATCGAACGCCCCACGGGCCCTGGTGGAGGGGCGGTTCGAAGTCGCGCCCGATTCCAGCGCCGCGAAGGTGGCCAGGGATGCCGGGGCCGAACCCGACGACGACGGCAGCCTCATCGCCCTGCGCAGCGTGAACAGCGACGGCCGCTCCCGCGCGCACCTCGGCGGGCGAGCGGTGCCGAACGCCGTGCTCTCCGAGCTGTCGGATCAGCTGCTCGCGGTGCACGGCCAGAACGACCAGCTCCGGTTGCTGCGTGCGGGGGAGCAGCGGGCGGTGCTCGACCGCTTCGCGGGTGAACCGGTGGCGAGCGTGCTCGCGCGGTATCAGCGGATCCGAGCCGAGTGGGTCGACGCGGTGCGCGAGCTGACCGAGCGCACCGAGCGCGCGCGCGAGTGGGCACGGGAGGCCGAGCTGCTCCGGCACGGCCTGGACGAGATCGAGGCGGTGGCCCCCGAGCCCGGAGAGGACACGGCTCTCGTCGACGAGGCGCGACGGCTCTCCGACGTCGATCAGCTTCGAGAGATCGCGGCCGGTGCGCAGCACGCGGTGAGCGGTGCCGCGGACGGTGATCCGGAGGCGCCCGGCGCGATGGGTCTGCTCGGCGACGCGCGCAGGAGGCTCGGCGGTGCCGAGGACCCGGTGCTGCGCGAGCTGGAGTCCCGCGTGGCGGAGGCCGCCGCCGTGCTGGCCGACGTCGGTGCCGATCTCGGTGGTTACCTCGACCGGTTGGACGCCGATCCGGGACGGTTGGAGCAGGTGCTCGCCCGGCAGGCGGAGCTCAAGAACCTGGTCAAGAAGTACGCCGCCGATGTCGACGGCGTGCTCTCCTGGGCTGATGACGCCCGCGAGCGGCTGGCGGGCATGGACACCTCGGACGAGGCCCTGAACGCCCTCGCCCAGCGCCGGGACGAGCTCGCGGCCGAGCTCGCCGAGCACGCCCGCACGCTGTCCCGCGAGCGCGGCGAGGCGGCCGTGGGACTCGCCGCCGCCGTTTCCGAGGAGCTCACGGGACTCGCGATGGCGCAGGCCAGGCTGGAGGTCGTGGTCGAGCCCAAGGAAGCCGACGACGCCGACGCCGCCGCGCTTCGGGTGGACGAGCGCACCCTGCTGGCCGGCCCGGAGGGCACCGACGAGGTGGAGCTGCGGCTCATCGCCCACTCCGGCGCGCCCTCGCTGCCGATCCACAAGGGCGCCTCGGGCGGTGAGCTGTCCCGGGTGATGCTCGGCCTGGAGGTGGTGCTCGCCGACGCGGACACGGTGCCGACGCTGGTGTTCGACGAGGTTGACGCCGGGGTGGGCGGACGCGCGGCCGTCGAGATCGGCCGGCGCCTGGCGCGGCTCGCCCGGACCCACCAGGTCGTCGTGGTCACCCACCTCGCCCAGGTCGCCGCCTACGCCGACCGGCACCTCGTCGTCGACAAGGGCGCCAACGACACCGGGCTGACCCGCAGCGACGTGCGCACGGTCGCCGACGGCGAGCGGGTGGCCGAGCTGGCGCGGATGCTGGCCGGACTCGACTCCACCGCGACCGGGCGCGCCCACGCCGAAGAGCTGCTGGAAACTGCGGCGTCCGACAAGTCCCAGGGCGAGCGCGCGCCGCGCCGGAGAGGGAGCAAGAAGGCCTAGGCCGGATCGTGCCGACCCGATTGGTCCGTTCGGAGCAATCAAAACGGGTCGAACGTTGTAGTCCGCGCGGCGTGGCGGCCTCGCGCGCGGTGATCCTTTTGTCACCATCGGTCCATGAAGCTCAGTGGTCTGCTCGCACGCCAGGAGGAAGATCGACCGGGAGTGATCGGCACGGCGCGCGTTCCGCGCCGTGCCGACGAGCTGCCCTCGCGGCTCGGGCCCGGGGACATCGTCCTGCTGGACCAGGTCGACCTCGACCGCCGCACTGCCGACACCCTGGTCGCGGCCGGCGTCGCCGCAGTGATCAACGCGGCGCCGTCCATCTCGGGCCGTTTCCCCAACCTCGGGCCGGAAGTGCTCTCCTCGGCCGGCGTCGCGTTGATCGACCGCGTGGGCCGGGACGCGATGCGCGTGGTCAAGGACGGCGCTCGGCTCCGCGTGCACGGAGGTCGCGTCTACAGCGGCGACCGCGAGATCGCGAGCGGCGTCGAGCAGGACGCCGATTCGATCGCGGATCAGCTGATCGAGGCCAAGGCGGGGATGACCGCGCAGCTGGAGGCGTTCTCCGCCAACACGATCGAGTTCCTGCGCACCGAGCGGATGCTCATCCTCGACGGAGTCGGGGTGCCCGCTGTGAGCGTGCCGATCGAAGGACGGCACGTGCTGGTGCTGGTCCCCGGGTACGGCCACGCCGACGACCTCAAGCGGCTCAAGCGCTACATCAAGCACTACCGGCCGGTCCTCATCGGGGTGGACGCCGGGGCGGACACGCTGCTCCGCGCGGGCTACCACCCCGACGTGATCGTGGGTGACCCGAACGGGATCTCCACCGACACGCTCAAGCGCGCGACGGAGGTCGTGGTCCCGGCGCACCTGGACGGGCACGCGCCGGGGATCGGGCGCATTCAGGACCTCGGCATCGGCGCGCTGACCTTCCCGGCGTCCGGCAACGCGGAGGACCTGGCACTGCTGATCGCCGATGCTCACAACGCCTCGCTCGTGGTCACGGTCGGATTCCAGGCGACCTTGCACGAGTTCCTCGACCGCGGGCGCTCCGGATCGAACCCGTCCACGTTCCTGACCCGGCTGCGGCTGGGCAGCAGGTTGGTGGACGGGGCCGCGGTGACCTCGTTGCAGCGAGGTGCCGGGTCGAACGGGCCGGTGATCGTGCTCCTCATGGCGGCCCTGGTGGTCCTGGCCGTGGCCTTCGCGGTGTCCGGGTTCGGCACTTCCTTCCTCGCCGTGGTCGCCGACTTCGGCCGCGGGGTGCTCGGCCGTGCGGGGGAGTGGTTCGCGTGATCACGTTGCGGCAACACGTGATCTCCCTGGCGGCGGTGCTGCTCGCGCTGGGGGTGGGCATCGTGCTCGGCTCGACCTCTCTCAGCGAGCGGCTGCTCTCCCACGTCGGCGAGGAACGCGACTCGCTGAGCCAGCGGGTCGACGAGCTGGACCAGCAGCGGTCGGCGCTGCGGGGAGAGCTCGACGGCGCGCGGCGGTTCAGCGCCGCGACCGCGCCGATGACGGTGCGGGGGCAGCTCGCGGATCGCGACGTCGTGCTCATCAGCTCGTGGGACGTGCCGGAGCAGCGGCTGACGGCGATGCGCGGCTTGCTGGAGGCCTCCGGAGCGCAGGTGTCCGGGGACGTGCGGCTGGCCGAGGCGGTCGCCGACCCGGAACGCGCTGATCAGGTGCGGCGGTTGGTCACCCGGCTGCTGCCGGCGGGAGTGCAGCTGCCGACGGCGACCGATGCCGGCACGCTCACCGGCGGGCTGCTGGGGCCGCTCACCATGCTCGACCAGGGGTCCGGGGCGCCGCAGGTCTCCCCGGAAGAACGAGCCGCCGCGCTCGCCGGACTCGCGGAGGGCGGCTTCGCCTCCACGATCGGCGAGGTGCGACCCGCCCCGCTCGCGCTGGTGCTCACCGGTGGCGAGCAGCGCGGTGGTGGAGCCGCGGACCGCGCGGGCTTCCTGGCCCGCTTCGCGGCGCAGGTGGATCGGTCCGGTGCTGGCGCCGTGCTCGCCGGGGCCGGCGGCTCCGCGGACGGCCGCGGTGCGATCGGGGTCGCGCGGGCGGACCGGGCGGTCGCCTCCGCCTTGTCCACCGTCGACAACGTCGAGACCTCGCAGGGAGAAGTGGCCGCGGTGCTGGCCCTGAGCGAGCAGCTCGATCGCCGGGCCGGGCACTACGGCACCGCGAGCAGCGCGGAGGGCGTGGTGCCCGGAGCGCGCGACTGAGCGGTCTCGTGCCCGGCCCGGCTCGGGAGCCGCGCCGGGCGGCGCGTACGCGAGCGCGCCGCCCGGCTGGGAGACCCGGCGGGCCGGGGTCCGGCGCCGCGCCGGGGGGAGGGGCGGGGCGCGGTGAGCCGGTTCCACGCCGGGTCGGGTTCGGGAGTCCACGACTTCGATGATGGAAGAGAATTATTCGATTCGCGATAATTCGATGGAGTGACATTCCTGGTTCGGTGCCCCGCGGGGCGTCAGAATCGGATCCGTGGACGAGACGAGAAGCGCCGCGAATCGAGTCGGAGAGCGCGGCGGGGCACCTCCGGATGCGCCCGCTGCGGATGACCGCCGCCCTGCTGCGGGCGGCCCCAGCCCCGTGGTGCGCCAGCACCTGCTCGCGGCGGAGCTGCGGAAGCTGCGGCAGGCCGCCCGGCTGACGCACACCGACGTCGCGAGCCGCCTCGGGTGGCCGCAGGCGAAGGTGAGCAAGATCGAAGGAGCCCGGCAGCACGTCGGCATCGATGCCGTGATCGCGCTCGCCGACATCTGCCACGCGGGCACGGAGCACAGAGACCAGCTCGTCGAGCTGGCCCGGTCCGCACGGGAGCGGGGCTGGTGGGAGTCGTACCGGGACGTCCTGGCCGCGGACCGGCGGCAGCAGGTCGGGTTCGAGTCGGAGGCCGCGGTGGTGCGCGCCTTCGCGGTCGACGTGGTCCCCGACCTGCTCCAGACCGAGGACTACGCGGCAGCGGTCCTCGAGGCGCGCAGACCGGGCGCCTCGACGGCCGAGCTCGACCGCTGGCGTGAGGTCCTCCGCCGGCGTCGGGCTCGGCTGGACGACGGTGGCCTCGCACTGGACCTGGCGCTGGGGGAGTCCGCGCTGCACCGCGAGGTCGGCGGCCCAGCGGTGCTGGCGGACCAGCTGCGGTGGCTGCGGGAGCTGGCGGCGCGACCCGGGATCACCCTGCGCGTGCTCCCGTTCAGCGCGGGTGCGCTGGCCACCGACGAATCGTTCGAGCTGCTCTCCTTCTCCCTGGGTCTGCCCGACGTGGTGGTGCGCCCCGCTGGGGCGGGGGTCGAAATGATCGAGGAACGCGGGACGGTGGCCGCCTACTCCGAGCTGCTCGAGCGCATGCGGGCCAGCGCGCTGCCGCCGGAGGAGTCCGCGCGGCGGATCGCTGCGGGAAGGAGGGTGCCGTCGACGACCTGAGAGCGACGGGTGGGGCGGGTGCCCGCCGGCCACCAATGGCGGTTGACCTGGAGCGCGTCGCCGTGGTGGAGACCATGCGGGTCGCCGTGTACCCGCGGTTCATCGTGCGTTAGGCTGAAATCCCGTGGGAGAGACGGATTCAGCCGTCCTGCCAGCGCAGATTCATTCAGCCCGGCGACGGCTTGACCACGGGGAGCCTTCTTGGTGCCGCAAGCACGCACGATCAAGCACGTGTTCGTCACGGGGGGTGTTGCCTCCTCGCTCGGCAAAGGACTGACGGCGTCGAGCCTGGGCGAACTCCTGACCTCCCGCGGCCTGCGGGTGACGATGCAGAAGCTCGATCCCTACCTGAACGTCGATCCCGGAACGATGAACCCGTTCCAGCACGGCGAGGTCTTCGTGACCGAGGACGGGGCGGAGACCGACCTCGACATCGGGCACTACGAGCGGTTCCTGGACCGCGACCTCACCAAGAACGCCAACGTGACGACCGGCCAGGTCTACTCGGCCGTCATCGCGAAGGAGCGCCGCGGCGAGTACCTGGGCGACACCGTGCAGGTCATCCCGCACATCACCGACCAGATCATCGCGCGGATCCGGGCCATGGCCGAGCCGGACGAGGACGGGCGCACGCCCGACGTGGTGATCACCGAGGTCGGCGGCACGGTCGGGGACATCGAGTCGCTGCCGTTCCTGGAGGCCTGCCGCCAGATGCGGCACGACGTGGGCCGGGACAACTGCTTCTTCCTGCACGTCTCGCTGGTGCCGTACCTGGCGCCCTCGGGCGAGCTGAAGACGAAGCCGACCCAGCACTCGGTGGCCGCGCTGCGCAACATCGGCATTCAGCCGGACGCGCTGGTCTGCCGCGCGGACCGCGAGTTGCCGGACGACCTCAAGCGCAAGATCGCGCTCATGTGCGACGTGGACTCGGACGGCGTGGTGGCCTGCCCCGACGCCCCGTCGATCTACGACATCCCGCGCGTGCTGCACACCGAGGGCTTGGACGCGTACCTGGTCCGCCGGCTCGGGCTGCCGTTCCGGGACGTGGACTGGACCGTGTGGGGCGACCTGCTCGACCGCGTGCACAAGCCCACCGAGCGGGTGCGGATCGCGCTCGTCGGCAAGTACGTCGACCTGCCGGACGCCTACCTCTCGGTCACCGAGGCCCTGCGCGCGGGCGGTTTCGCGCACCGGGCGAAGGTCGAGATCGCGTGGGTGCCCTCCGACGAGTGCGACACGGACTCGGGCGCGGCCCACGCCCTCGCGGGCATGGACGGCGTGCTGGTACCTGGCGGGTTCGGCGTGCGGGGCATCGAGGGCAAGCTGGGGGCGATCCGGTACGCGCGCACGCACGGGATCCCGACCCTGGGCCTGTGCCTCGGCCTGCAGTGCATGGTGATCGAGGCTGCTCGGTCGCTGGCCGAGCTGAAGCGCGCGAACTCCGCCGAGTTCGAGGAGCCCTGCCAGCACCCGGTGATCAGCACCATGGCCGATCAGCGCGACGTGCTCTCCGGGGACCGGGACATGGGCGGCACGATGCGGCTCGGTTCCTACCCGGCGAAGCTGGTCGAGGGCTCGGTCGTCGCCGAGGCCTACGGCAGCACCGAGATCGCCGAACGGCACCGGCACCGGTACGAGGTGAACAACGCCTACCGCGACCGCCTCACCAAGGCGGGGCTGGTGTTCTCGGGAACCTCGCCGGACGACCGGCTGGTCGAGTTCGTGGAGCTGCCCCGCGAGCAGCACCCGTTCTTCGTCGGGACCCAGGCGCACCCGGAGCTCAAGAGCCGGCCGACCCGCCCGCACCCGCTGTTCGCCGCGTTCGTCCGGGCGGCGGTCGACTACCGCGCAGCGGAGCGGCTGCCCGTGGAACTCGCGGAGACCGCGCAGGCCAAGGTCTGAATCCGTCCTTGAGCTGACGGCTCGGGTGGTTCCCCCCCGGGACAGCCAAAACCCCCCCACCAAAAACCAAAAAAAGA
>NZ_JBJZOI010000042.1:0-10293 GCF_047200635.1 Saccharopolyspora antibiotica
CCCCCCCCCCCCCCCCCCCCCCCCCCCCCCCCCCCCCCCCCCCCCCCCCCCCCCCCCCCCCCCGCGGCCGTAGGTGCGCGGGGAGCGCCGGACGCTCCCCGCTCGCGGGCGGGAAGCGCGGGTCAGCTCCGCCCCGGATCAGCTCTGCGCGTCGGACTCGGCGCGTTCCCGCGCCGCGGCCTCGGCGGCCTCCAGGTTGCGGATCGAGGCGCGCAGCCGGTCGCCGATCCCGGCGATGCGACCCAGCACGCCGTTGACGAACCGCGGTGAATCGTCGGTGGACAGCGCCTTCACCAGCTCCACCGCCTCGTCGATGGCCACCGCGGGCGGCACGTCCTCGCTCCACAGCAGCTCGTAGAGGCCCAGGCGCAGGACGGCCCGGTCCACCGCGGGCATCCGGCTCAGCGTCCAGCCCTCGGCGTGCTCGACGAGCACGTCGTCGATGCGCTGCCGGTTGCCCGCCACGCCCTCGATCAACGCCACCGCGTAGTCCGTGACGGGCGCGGCCTCGGGCGCGGCGAGCCGCTCGGACAGCAACGTCACCGCGTCGAGACCGCGCAGGTCGGCCTCGTACAGCACGTCGACCGCCCGCTTGCGGGCCTTGCTCCGTGAGCCCAACTCACTTCTCTCTTTCCGCTGCGCCCCGCCCAGCGCGCACCGCGGCCCGGCCGGCGGGACCGGCGGGGCCGCGGGCGCGGCGGGCACGGTTCACTTGCTGTTGACGCGACCCAGGTAGCGGCCGTCGCGCGGGTCGACCTTGACCTTGTCGCCGGTGTTGAGGAACAGCGGCACCTGGATCTCCGCGCCGGTCTCCAGGGACGCCGGCTTGGTGCCGCCGGTCGAGCGGTCGCCCTGCACCCCGGGGTCGGTGTGCGAGACGGTCAGCTCCACCGAGGCGGGCAGCTCGACGTACAGCGGCTCGCCTTCGTGGCGGGCGATCACGACGTTGCTGTTCTCCAGCATGTAGTCCGCCGCGTCACCGATGACCGCGCGCGAGACGTTGAGCTGGTCGTAGGTGTCCTTGTCCATGAAGACGAAGTCGGTGCCGTCGTCGTAGAGGTAGGTCATCTCGCGGCGGTCCACGTTCGCCGTCTCGACCTTGACCCCCGCGTTGAAGGTCTTGTCGACGACCTTCCCGGAGAGCACGTTCTTCAGCGTGGTGCGCACGAAGGCGCCGCCCTTGCCCGGCTTGACGTGCTGGAAGTTCACGACCGACCAGAGCTGGTCGTCGATCTTGAGCACGAGTCCGTTCTTGAGGTCGTTCGTGGATGCCACGTGTCCGGTCTCTCCATGTGATGCGGGCTGCGGTTTGACAGCTGAGCCGGCTGCGGCGCCACCGGTCAACATCGGCCGCACGCGCACCGCGCTCAGACGGCGACGAGCTCCTTGGTCGTCAAGGTGAGGAGTTCCGGTGTGCTGTCGCGCACGACCAGGGTGTCCTCGATGCGGACCCCGCCACGCTCCGGCAAGTACACGCCGGGTTCGACGGTGACCACCATCCCCTCTTCGATCCTACCGGCACCCCGCTGGGACAACGCCGGTGCCTCGTGGATTTCGAGACCGACGCCGTGCCCCAGGCCGTGCGGGTAGTGCTCGCCGTGCCCCGCCTGGTCGATCACCTCGCGGGCGGCACCGTCGACTTCGCGCACGTCCGCGCCGACCCGGACCGCGTCCCGGCCCGCGGCCTGCGCGGTGCGCACCAGCTCGTAGATCTCGCGCTGCCAGTCCGCCGGATCACCCAGCACCACCGTGCGGGTCATGTCGGAGTGGTAGCCGTCGACGAGGGCGCCGAAGTCCATCTTCACCAGGTCCCCGGCGGCCAGCTCGGCACCGGTGGGCCGGTGGTGCGGAACGGCGGAGTGCGCGCCCGCGGCGACGATCGTCTCGAAGGCGGGCCCGGCGGCACCGTGCTCGCGCATCCGGGCCTCCAGCTCGCGGGCCACCTCCAGCTCGGTGCGTCCGGGGCGCAGGCCGCCGTGCTCGACGAGGTCGGCCAGCGCCCGGTCGGCCGCCGCGCAGGCCATCCGGATCGCCTCCACCTCGCTCGCGTCCTTGATCAGCCGGAGTCGTTCGACCAGGCCGGGCGCGCGGACCAGCTCGACTCCGGCGGCGACCGCGGCGAGCTCCTCGTGCCCGTCGACCGTGACGTGCCCGCTCTCGAAGCCGGTGCGCCGGTAGTGCCCGGAGCGGGCGGCGAGGTGCCCGGCGATCACGCGCTCGCTCGGCCGCTCGATGACCCGCTCCAGGTCCGGGACCTGCTTCGCGGCCTGGGTCCGGTAGCGGCCGTCGGTGCTGAACACCGTCCCGGACTCGGCTCCCGGCTCGTCGGCGGCGTGCACCACGAGCGCGGCCTGCGAGCCGGTGAACCCGGTCAGGTAGCGGATGTTGAGCAGGTCGGTCACCAGGAGGGCGTCCAGCTCCGCGTCGCGGAGCAGGGCGCGCAGGGAGCGGCGGCGGTGGGCGTGGATCTCGGGCATGGGCACCAGCTTAACGACGAGGACCGGTGCGCCCGCCCGTTCCGCGAGAAGGCGCCACCGGAGCGGCGGCGACGCCGAGCGGGACGGGCCCGCCCGACCGCACGGGCGGGCCCGTCGGAGCACGTGCGGAGGGCTCTCCCGACGCGCCAGGGGGCCCGGCGACTGCCGGTCGCGACCCGGTCCAGGAGCCGCGTCCGGCGGTCCGAGGCGCGTCGCCGCGGGTCACGCCCGCGCGGTGCCCTCCTCGGCGATCCAGCGCAGGGCCAGCGCGTAGCCGCGCACGCCGAGGCCGACGAGCACGCCGGTGGCGATGTCGGAGAGGTAGCTGTGGCCGCGGAACGGCTCCCGCTTGTGCACGTTGGAGATGTGCACCTCCAGCAGCGTCGAGGTGAGCTGGGCGCAGGCGTCGCGGACCGCGACGGAGCAGTGCGTCCACGCCGCCGCGTTGAGCACGACCGGCACCCCGGCGTCGGCGGCCTCGTGCAGCCAGCCGAGCATCTCGCCCTCGTGGTCGGTCTGCCGGACCTCCACCTCCAGGCCCAGCTCGGCCCCGGTGCGCTCGCACAGCGCCACGAGGCCCGGGTAGGTGGTGGCACCGTAGATCGAGGGCTCGCGGGAGCCGAGCCGGCCCAGGTTGGGGCCGTTGAGCACCAGCACCCTCACAGGAAGACCTCCGAGCCCGCCTGCTTGCGCTCGCCGCCGGTCACCGCCGAGTAGGCCGCCGCCACCAGCGACGGATCCGGGCCCTCCAGCCTGCCCGGCTTGGCCAGACCGTCGAGCACGACGAAGCGCAGCACTCCCGAGCGGGACTTCTTGTCCAGCTTCATCGCGTCCAGCAGCTGGCTCAGCGCGTCCGGGTCGTAGCTGGTGGGCAGGCCCACCAGCTCCAGCACCCGGCGGTGCCGGTCGGCGGTGGCGTCGTCGAGGCGGCCCGCCAGCCGGGCGAGCTCGGCCGCGAACACCAGACCCACCGAGACGGCCGCCCCGTGGCGCCAGCGGTAGCGCTCGCGGCGCTCGATGGCGTGGCCGAGGGTGTGGCCGTAGTTGAGGATCTCGCGCTGGTGGGACTCGCGGAGGTCGGCGGCGACGACATCGGCCTTGACCTGGATGGAGCGGCGCACCAGTTCGCCGAGGACCTCGCCTCGCGGGTCCAGCGCGGCCTCCGGGTCCTGCTCGATGAGCTCCAGGATCCGCGGGTCGGCGATGAAGCCGGTCTTGACGATCTCCGCGCTGCCCGCGATGAGCTCGTTGCGCGGCAGGCTCTCCAGGGTGGCCAGGTCGACCAGCACCGCGGTCGGCTCGTGGAACAGGCCGACGAGGTTCTTCCCCGCCTCGGTGTTGATGCCGGTCTTGCCGCCGACGGCCGCGTCGACCATGGCCAGCAGGGTGGTCGGCACGTGCACCACGCGCACGCCGCGCATCCAGGTGGCGGCGATGAACCCGGCCACGTCGGTCACCGCGCCGCCGCCGAACGAGACCACGACCCCGCCGCGGTCCAGGCCGATCTTGCCCAGGACCTCCCAGCAGAACCCGGCCACCGCGAGGCTCTTGCCCTCCTCGGCGTCGGGGATCTCGACCCGGTGTGCGTCAACGTCGGCGGCCGCGAGCTCCTCGCGCACCGCCTCCACGGTCGCGGTGATGCTCGGCTGGTGCAGCAGCGCCACCACCGAGGTCCCGCGCAGCAGCTCGACGAGATCCCCGAGCAGGCCGCGCCCGACCACCACGTCGTAGGGCTGTTCGGATTCGACCCTGATCCGCACCGGTTCGGACATCGTTCTCCCACTCATTCAGTCGCGACTCGGCACCCGCCTGCCGGGCCGCCGAGCGGCCCGCGGTGTTCCCCCGCGATTATTCACGCCCCGGGCGCGGGGGCGGCGCCGCCCGGACGAATCCGCGCGAGACCCTCCGCCACGAGCTCCACCAGGCGCCACGGTTCCAGCCCGTCGGTGGGCTGCTCCAGGTCGGCGGCCTCCCGGTACAGCGGCAACCGCTCGTCGAGCAGCGCCTTGAAGGTGGCGCGCGGGTTCACCCCCGCCAGCAACGGACGGGAGGACTGGGCGAGGCCGGTGCGGCGGGCTCCTTCGGCGAGCCCGACGGACAGGAACACCACCGGGTGCTCGGCGAGCAGCTGCCGGGTGCGCTCGGAGATCACCGCGCCGCCGCCGAGGGAGAGCACGCCGGAGTGCTCGGCGAGCGCGGTCGCCACCGCCCGCTCCTCCAGCTCCCGGAAGCGGGGCTCCCCGTCGGTGGTGAAGATCTCCGGGATCGGCTTGCCCGCGGCCCGCACCACGTCGTCGTCGGTGTCGCGGAACCCCACGCCGAGGTGTTCGGCGAGCAGCCTGCCGACCGTCGTCTTGCCCGAGCCGGGCGGTCCGATCACGACGGCGCGCGGGGACATCACCGCACCTGCCGCTTCTCGGCCCGTTCGGCCAGCGCGGCGAGGTAGCCCTCCACGTTGCGGCGGGTCTCCGGCAGCGAGTCGCCGCCGAACTTCTCCAGCACCGCCTCGGCGAGCACCAGCGCGACCATCGTCTCGGCGACCACGGCCGCCCGGGGGACGGCGGTGATGTCGGAGCGCTGGTGCATGGCCTGAGCCGGTTCGCCGGTGTCGGTGTCCACGGTGGCCAGCGCGCGCGGCAGGCTGGAGATCGGCTTCTTCGCGGCCCGCACCACCAGCGGTTCGCCGTTGGTGATGCCACCTTCGAGCCCGCCCGCGCGGTTGCTGCCGCGGTCGACCCAGCGGGCGCCCTCGGCGGGGTAGATCTCGTCGTGCGCGGCGCTGCCCCGGCGGGCGGCGTTGGCAAAGGCCTCGCCGATCTCCACGCCCTTGACGGCCTGGATGCTCATCAGCGCCCCGGCCAGGCGGGCGTCGAGCTTGCGGTCCCAGTGCACGTGCGAGCCGATCCCCGGCGGCAGCCCGTAGGCGATGACCTCGACGACGCCGCCGAGGGTGTCGCCGTCGGCCTTGGCGGCCTCCACCTCGGCCATCATCCGCTCGGTGGCCTCGTCGCCGAAGGCGCGGACCGGGTTCTCGTCGATCGCGGCGAGGTCCTCCGGGCCGGGCAGGGCCTCCCCGGCGACGCTGACGGAGCCGAGGCTCACGACGTGGCTGACGATCTCGACGCCGAGCAGCTGGCGCAGGAAGCGGCGCGCCACGGTGCCCGCGGCGACGCGGGCCGCGGTCTCCCGGGCGCTCGCCCGCTCCAGGACCGGGCGGGACTCCTCGAAGCCGTACTTCTGCATCCCCGGCAGGTCGGCGTGGCCGGGCCGGGGGCGGGTGAGCGGCTCGTTGCGAGCCAGGCCGGCGAGCACGTCCTCGTCGACCGGGTCGGCGGCCATCACCTGTTCCCACTTGGGCCACTCGGTGTTGCCGATGCGGACCGCGATCGGTCCGCCCTGGGTGCGGCCGTGCCGCACGCCGCCGATGATCTCCAGCTCGTCGGATTCGAAGTTCATCCGCGGGCTGCGCCCGAAACCGAGCTTGCGGCGCTCCAGTTCGGTCGCGATGTCGGTGGTGGTCACCTCCACCCCGGCGACCATGCCCTCCAGCACCGCCACCAGTGCGGGACCGTGCGATTCTCCGGCTGTCATCCAACGCAACACACCGAAATCCTGCCACGTCGCGCCGACGGGCGGCCCCGCTGGGTGCCGCAGCGCTCAGCCTCCTGCCGGGGGCGAGCCGAGTGCCGCGACCAGCCACGCGGGCAACAGCATCGCCGGGCCGTGCGGCACCGCGCGGCTGCGGGCGCAGCAGGCGTGCAGCGCGGAGAGCACCGCGGCGCTCACGAGGCAGCCGAGCACGGCGGACGGCGAGACCGCGCCCACCACGGTTCCGAGCGGGGCGGCCAGCTTCACGTCGCCCGGGCCCAGCGCCGCCGGCGCCAGCAGCCGCACCAGCGCGTACGCGCCCGCGTGCAGCACGGCCCCGAGCAGGGCGGCGCGCAGCGCCCCGGCCCCGCCCGCGAGCGCCACCAGGGCGCAGGCCAGCGGGAGCGCGGGCAGCGTGAGCGCGTCCGGGAGCCGGTGCGCCCGCAGATCGGCGACCGCCAGCAGGACCCCGGCCCAGCCGAGCAGCAGCGGCACCGGGGCCCAGTTCAGCGGGACCGCCCCGGAGGCGATCCGGGCGGCCAGCACCGCCCACAGCAGCCCCACCCCGGCCTCGCACCGGTACCCCGGCACGGGGAGGCCGACCAGCCGCGACGCCAGCAATCGCCGCCCGGCGCGTCCGGCCACCGCCCCGAGCCCGCCACCGGCGAGCGCCACCACCACGTCCACGCCGCACAGCCTGGCCCCCCGGCGGGGC
The DNA here is from genome assembly GCF_047200635.1 of Saccharopolyspora antibiotica. Lineage (NCBI taxonomy): Bacteria > Bacillati > Actinomycetota > Actinomycetes > Pseudonocardiales > Pseudonocardiaceae > Saccharopolyspora > Saccharopolyspora antibiotica. The sequence continues at coordinate 6,781 of NZ_JBJZOI010000042.1, forward strand.
GCACCCGGGGCGGACGCGCCCCGGCGAGTCGGCCGCGCGGGCGAACGCGATCCGGAGGGCCCGCCCGCCCGCGGGGACGGGTCAGCGGGCCGCTCCCCTCGCGGTCAGCCCTCGACGGTGAACAGCGGGTCCCCCGCCGTCACCTGGCCGTCCTCGCGGAGGTCGCCGAGGGCGTCGGGGGGCAGGTCCAGGGCGATCACCGGGCACACCGAGGAGTAGCCGTGCTCCTCGACCGCCGTCGGATCCCAGGACACGACCGGCTGGCCCGCCTCGACGACATCGCCCTTGGCGACGTGCAGCGCGAATCCCTCGCCCTTGAGCTGGACCGTGTCGATGCCGAGGTGCACCAGGACCGCGGTGCCGGTCGCGGCGGCGACGACGAACGCGTGCGGGTGCAGCGTGGCGATCGTCCCGGCGATCGGGGCGACCGCGTCGGCCCGGCCGGAGGCCGGTTTCACCGCCACGCCCGGCCCGACCATGGCCTGCGAGAACACCGGGTCCGGCACATCGGTCAACGACACCGCCAGCCCCGCCACGGGACTCCGGACCTCGGTGCTCACAACAGGTCCTCGATGTCCGCGGCCAGCGTGTCGGCCTCGGGGCCGACGACGACCTGCACGACCGAGCCCTGCCGCAGCACCCCGTGCGCACCGGCCGACTTCAGCGCGGGCTCGTCGACGCGCGCGTCGTCGCGGACCTCGCAGCGCAGGCGCGTGATGCACGGTTCGATCTCCACCACGTTGTCCCCGCCGCCCAGCGCGGCCAGGATCGCGGCGGCCTTGTTCTCAGCCACCCGTGCTCCCTTCGTCCTCCCGGCGGAGTGGTCCGTCCGGTTGTTGGTGCGTCGATCCGAAAGGGTCCCGCACTTGGTCGATCTTGCGTTACCGAGTGTCGAAGCGGCAACAAAAACAACCTCGTCTTGACACCCATCCGTGTGAGGCAGCATTCTTCCGCATCAACTGGTATAGACCGGACAGTACCAATGATCCTCACCCGGTGGAGCGACTTCCCGCCGAGCACCCGGATCGATCCGGCCGACACCGCGGGGCGGCCGGAAAGGCCTGATCAGGGAGGGTGACGTGGCCCAGCGCAGCGCAGCGGACACGCTGCTCGACGGCCCCACGCCCAAGCACGCCCAGCTGCGCGAAATCCTGCGCGAGATCGCCACCCGGGAATTGCGACCCGGTTCCGCGCTGCCCTCCGAACGCGATCTCACCCTGCGCTACGGGGTCTCCCGGCTCACCGTCCGCGAAGCCATCGGGCAGCTCGTCGCCGAGGGCCTGCTGGTGCGGGTGCGCGGCAAGGGGACCTTCACCGCGCTGCCGCGCGTGGACGTCCGGCTGCACCTGACCTCGTTCACCGAGGACATGCGCAGCCGCGGCCTGGAACCCGAGACCGCGGTGCTCGGCCACGCCGAGCTGCCGCCTCCGCCGGACACCGCCGAGGCCCTCGGCCTCGCCCCCGGCCAGCCCGCCTACTGGCTGACCCGGCTGCGCAAGGCCGACGGCGCACCGCTGGCGGTGGAGCGCGGCTGGTTCCACCCCGGCGCGGCGCCCGGGCTGCTCGACCTCGACCTCACCGAATCGCTGTACTCGCTGCTGGACCTGCACTACGGGATCCGGCTCGAGCACGCGATGCAGACCGTGCTCGCCGAGGGCGCGGACGCCGAGACCGCGGCGCTGCTCGGCGTGCGGCCGGGGAGCCCGCTGCTGGTGTTCCGCCGGATCTCCACCGCACGCGACGCCCCGGTCGAGGACACGCGCTCGTGGTACCGCGGCGACGCCTACCAAGTCACGATGCCCCTGCGAACCCAGGCCGGGAGCACCGGCCGCCCACCCGAGGAGGTAGCCCCATGACCGTCGGCTCAGCGAGCGGCGGCGCGAGCTCGAAGGGCTTCGCGCTGCTGCAACGGCTCGGCCGGAGCCTCATGCTGCCCATCGCAGTGCTGCCCGCCGCGGCGCTGCTGCAGCGGCTCGGCCAGGATGACCTGCTGGGCAGCGTCGGGGGGTTGCAGACCGTCGCCGGGGTGATCGGCGCCGCCGGCGGCGCCCTGTTCGACAACCTGCCGCTGCTGTTCGCCATCGGCGTCGCGATCGGCTTCGCGCGCAAGGCGGACGGCACCACCGCGCTGTCGGCGGCCGTCGGGTACCTGGTGCTCTCCGGCGTCATGTGGCAGATCACCGAGCAGGAGGACGGCACCACCTTCAACAAGGGCCCGTACGGGGTGCTCGGCGGGATCATCGCCGGTCTCGTCGCGGCCTGGTTGTGGCAGCGCTACCACCGGATCAAGCTCCCCGACTACCTCGGGTTCTTCGGCGGGCGCCGGTTCGTGCCGATCGTGACCGCGGTCGCGATGCTGGTCATCGGCACCGTGCTCGGCCTGCTGTTCCCGCTGTTCGACGCCGGGCTGACCGCGTTCAGCGACCTGGTGACCGCGAACGCCGTGATCGGCGGCGGCATCTACGGCGTGATCAACCGGCTGCTGCTGCCGTTCGGCCTGCACCACATCCCGAACAACGTGGTGTGGTTCCTGTTCGGCGACTACCAGGGCGAGAAGGGCGACATCGCCCGGTTCTTCGCGGGTGACCCCACCGCGGGCACCTTCCAGACCGGTTTCTTCCCGATCTTCATGTTCGCGCTGCCCGCCGCGGCGCTGGCGATCTGGCGCAGCGCGCCGCCCCACCAGCGCAAGGTCGTCGGTGGCGTGATGCTCTCGGTCGGGCTCACCTCGTTCCTCACCGGCATCACCGAACCGCTGGAGTTCTCGTTCATCTTCGTGGCCTGGCCGCTGCTGCTGGTCCACGCGGTGCTCACCGGGACCTCGCACGCGCTGGTGAACTTCCTGGACATCCACTCCGGCTTCGGGTTCTCCGCCGGCGCCATCGACTACGTGCTCAACTTCGGCATCTCGCAGCGGTCGCTGTGGCTGATCCCCATCGGCCTGGGCTACGCGGTGATCTACTACTTCGTGTTCCGCTTCGTCATCACGAAGTGGAACCTGCGCACCCCCGGCCGCGAGGCCGACGGCGAGACTTCCGCACTGGTCGACGAGGGCCAGGGCACCCCGGCCGCCGAGGCGGCGACGTCGCCCGGCACCGGCACGGGGACGATCTCCTCGGACGGACCGCCCGAGCGGGGGGCCGCCACCGAGGACGGCAAGGGTTCCGGCCAGTCCTGAACCCGCCCGCACCACCACCGACGGGCCACCACGAGAGGCCGCTCCAGGAAGGGGAAGTCCATGCCCGAACGACGGGTCACCGTGGCCAGCAAGGTCGGCCTGCACGCGCGTCCCGCGGCGCTGGTCGCCAAGGCCGCCGCGGCGCAGTCCGTGCAGATCACCATCCGCAAGTCCGACACCGAACCGGTGCAGGCGGGCAGCATCCTCGGGCTGATGACGCTCGGAGCCGGGCACGGTGACGAGGTGGTGCTCGCCGCCGAGGGCGACGGCGCCGACGCGGCCCTGGACCAGCTCGCGGAACTCGTCGGTTCGGACCTCGACGCCCAGTGACGCGG
>NZ_JBJZOI010000043.1:0-8938 GCF_047200635.1 Saccharopolyspora antibiotica
CCCCCCCCCCCCCCGCTCCTGCCCTGCTCAGCACCCGCGACGGGGCGGTGACCTGGGCTGACGTACTCTGTTGCGCTGTGCTCGTCATCGCGCTGGACACCTCGACGCCCGCGGTCACCGCGGGCCTGGTCGCCCTGGACGGCGGCGGACCCCGGCCCCTCGCGCAGCGCGTGACGATCAACGCGCGAGCGCACGGCGAACTGCTCACCCCGCACCTGATGGCGGCGGTGTCCGAGGCGGGTCACCGGCTCGCCGACGCCGACGCGATCGTGGTGGGCTCCGGACCGGGGCCGTTCACCGGGTTGCGCGCGGGCATGGTCACGGCCGCCGCGCTCGGGCAGGCGCTGGACGTCCCGGTGCACCCGGTGTGCAGCCTGGACGCGATCGCGGCCGCGGTCCCGGAGGACGCCGCCGGGCGCGGCGTGCTCGCCGACGTCGGCGAGCCGGGCGCCGCGATCGCCGGCCCCGGGGGGCTGCGCCTGCTGGTCGCCACCGACGCGCGGCGCAAGGAGGTCTACTGGGCCGCCTACGGTCCGGACCGCGAACGGCTCACCGGCCCGCACGTGCACCGCCCGTCCGACGTGCCCGCCGAGATCGAGGGGTTGGGCCTGGACTTCGCCGCGGGCGAGATGGCCGGCCCGCACCGGGAGGCGTTCGGGTTGGAGGTGCTCGACACCGAGTACCCCACGCCGACCGGCCTCGTCGCCGTCGCGCGCCACGACCTGCGAACCGGGGCCGATCCGATTCCGCTGGTCCCGATGTACCTGCGGCGGCCGGACGCCACCGCGCCGGGACCGCGCAAGCAGGTCAGCTCCGACGGCGGGCGGGCCACGCCATGAGCGCTCCCGAACCGTTCGTCGCGAAGCTGCGACGCCGCGACCTGAGGCGCTGCGCCGAGCTGGAGCAGGTGCTGTTCCCCGGCGACGACCCGTGGTCGCTGGAGGCCTTCGCCGCCGAGCTCGACCGCGGCCACCACTACCTCGGCGCCTACGACGCGGCGGAGGAGCTGATCGGCTACGCGGGCCTGTCCCTGCTGGGACGTCCGCCGGAGGCGGAGGCGGAGGTGCACACGATGGCCGTCGACCCGGCGCACCAGGGACGCGGGGTGGGCCGGGCGCTGCTGCGCGGGCTGCTCGCCCGCGCCGACGAGCACCGCGCGACCACCTTCCTCGAAGTGCGCACCGACAACGAGCCCGCGCTCGCGCTCTACCGCGCGCACGGCTTCGAGGTCGTCGGCCTGCGCAAGCGCTACTACCAGCCCTCGGGCGCGGACGCGCACACGATGCGCCGGCCCGCGGCCGGTTCCCCCACCCCGGAGGGAGGTGGTGCGCGATGACCACCACCGACCGGATCGTGCTCGGCATCGAGAGCTCCTGCGACGAGACCGGAGTCGGGCTGGTGCGCCTCGGCTCGGACGGCTCGGTGCGGCTGCTCGCCGACGCCGTGGCCTCCAGCGTCGACGAGCACGCCCGCTTCGGCGGCGTCGTGCCGGAGATCGCCAGCCGGGCGCACCTGACCGCGATGGCCCCGACGATGCGCCGGGCGCTCGCCGAGGCGGAGCTCGGCCTCTCCGACGTGGACGCGATCGCGGTGACCGCGGGGCCCGGCCTGGCCGGGGCGCTGATGGTCGGCGTGTCCGCTGCGAAGGCCTACGCCGCCGCGCTCGACGTGCCGCTGTACGGGGTGAACCACCTCGGCGGGCACGTCGCCGTGGACACCCTGGAGCACGGCCCGCTGCCGCCCCGCTGCCTGGCGATGCTGGTCTCCGGTGGGCACAGCCAGCTGCTGCTGGTGGAGGGCGTCGCGGAGCGGATCACCCAGATCGGCTCCACCATCGACGACGCCGCCGGGGAGGCCTACGACAAGGTCGCCCGCATCCTCGACCTGCCGTACCCCGGCGGCCCGCCGATCGACGCGCTGGCCCGGCGCGGGGATCCGAAGGCGATCGCCTTCCCGCGCGGGCTGACCGGGCCGCGCGACTCGCGCCACGACTTCTCCTTCTCCGGGTTGAAGACGGCGGTGGCGCGCTGGGTGGAGGGTGAGCAGCGGGCGGGCCGGGAGATCCCGGTCGCCGACGTGTGCGCCTCGTTCCAGGAAGCGGTCGCGGACGTGCTCACCGCGAAGGCGGTCCGGGCCGCGGGGGATCTCGGGGTCGACACGCTGGTGATCTCCGGCGGGGTGGCCGCGAACTCGCGGCTCTCCGCGCTGGCGGCGGAGCGCTGCGCGGCGGCGGGGATCGCGCTGCGGGTGCCTCGCCCACGGCTGTGCACGGACAACGGGGCGATGATCGCCGCGCTCGGCGCGCACGTGGTCGCCTCGGGCGCGAAGCCCTCCGCCCCCGACCTCGCCGCCACCCCGGGCCTCCCGGTGGAGACCATCGTCCTGCCCTGAGCACCCGCACCCGCCCGAGGCCCCGCCCGCACGACCAAGAGCGATTTCGCGAGAAATCACGCCCCCACCCGCCTCGGCACCCGCGATTTCGCGAGAAATCGCGATCCCCGTCTCGGGAGCACCCGCGATTTCGCGAGAAATCGAGGCACACCCCGCCTGGGCAGCCGCGATTTCTCGCGAAATCGCGGGTGCGGGGCGGGGCGACGGCTCGGGTTGGCCGGGTCGCGGCGCGGGCAGGGGACGCGATTTCTCGAGAAATCGCGGGTGCGGGCGGGGTCAGGCGGGCTCGACGGGGACCCAGAGCTCGGCCTCGCCGTGCGCTCCCTCCGCCGGGGCGCTGGTGCGCAGGATCTCCGGGCCGGGCCTGCTTCGGTAGGGGTTCGACGGGAACCACTGGGTGAACACGTCCCGCCACAGGTGCTGGAGGGCGTGCGGGAACTCCCCGGAGGCCTCGAACACCGCCCACGTCCCGGCGGGCACGGCGAGCGAGTCGAGGTCGGCCGGACCGGCGCTCCCCCGCACCACGCCGTGGTAGTGGTCGAGCTCGCTGCCCTCCGCCCGCCCCTCCGCCAGGCCGTCGGTGGCCGCGATGATCCCGGCCGGCTCCTGGTCGGAGAGCTCGGTGATGCGCCGCAGCTCGTCGGCCCCGATCCCGCGCACGTGCTCGACGATCCCGGGGTTGAGCCCCTCGTGCACGAGCGGAACGCGGGCCTTCTTCCCGACCACGTGGAACGCCTCGCGGTGCACGATCCGATAGCGCATGTCGTTGCTCCCCTCGACGGTGAGTCGGAAGGAGATCCGCTGCTGGGAGCGCAGGGCCGCCCCCGTGCGCCGGGCCTCGCCGGGGCCGACGCCGTGCGGCGAGCGGAACGCCCGCGCGAACGCCTCCCCGGACCCGTAGTCGTAGCGCACCGCGACGTCCAGCAAGGTCCGCTGCCCGGCCAGCACCCCGGCGCCGGCGACGGTGAGCCGCCTGCGCCGCAGGTACTCCGAGAACGGCATCCCGGCCAGCGCGGAGAACACCCGGCGGCAGTGGTGTTCCGAGGTGGCGGCGATCCGCGCCAGCTCGGCGACGTCGACCTGTCGATCGAGGCGGTCCTCGACCTGCTCCAGTGCCCGGTTCCAGCGCTCCAGCACCGCGTTCTCCTCCCGTTGACGTCCACCAAGCCAGGGAGGGGACGGTCCCGCGCACCCGACTCCCGGTGCCCGATCCGATCGGGTCAGCCGAGCGCGGCGAGCAGCTCCGCGACGTGCTCCGGGGTGAGTTCGGCGGCGGCGAGCTCGGCCGCGCGGGCCTCGGGCACTCCGGCACCGGTGAGCACGGAGCGCGCGAAGGCCGCGGGCAGCAGCCCGAACCAGCGCCGCATCAGCTCGGCGCGCCCCTCGTCGGTCGGGGTGCCGTGCAGTCGCAGCCGCGCCATGCCGCCGTCGGGGTGGACGTCGAGCCGCACCCGGGTGAGCTCGCCGGTCGGCGCGACGCGGAACCGGTGCCGGGTGTCGGGTTGCAGCCGGGTGCGCGGCAGGAGCTCGCGCCACGCCGCCGGGTCGGCCGGATCAGCGCCGCGTTCGTCCACTCCGGACAGGGTCGCCCAGCCGGGAGCGTTGCCGACGAAGTGGCTGGTGTCGAGCTCGACGTGGGCGAGCTCGCCTGGCGCGGCGAGTCCGATCTCGACCCAGTCGTTGCCGTCGTCGCGGCGCCGCGCGGTCTCCCAGCCCTCACCCATCACGGCGGCCCGATCGGGTGCGAGCAGGTTGGCGGGCGAGCTGTAGAACATGTTGCTGCACCCGGTGATCCGTCCGCCGTGTTCGAGGGCGGCGAGGTCGAACTCGCCGCGCGCCCAGCGGGGGTCGGCGACGGGTTCGCCCCGCGCGCGGAGCCGGGCGATGCCGCCGTCGGGGTGCATGCACAGCCGCAGGTGGGTGCTGTGCAGCGGTGCGTCGACGTCGAACGCGTTCTCGGCGTCGCCCTCGACCTCGGCGGGGGCCAGCAGCTCGGTCCACTCGGCGGCGAGCAGTTCCGCGGGGCTCGGGTACCCGTCGACGGCGGCGGCCTGCACCGAGACCCGGGGCGGGTAGTTGCCCTTGAAGAACGCGGTGTCGACGACGAGGCGGCGCACGATCCCGGGCAGCCCGAGGCGGATGAGCGCGAAGTCCACGCCGGGTTCGCGGCGCCGCCGGGTCTCCCATCCGTCGTAGACCTGGCCCTTGTGCCCGAAGGTGTGCGGGCGGTACTCGGGAGCCGAGGGTTTGATCAGGTTCTCCCGCTCGGCGAACAGCTCGTCGTTCGCGTGGACCACCGCGCCGCCGACCGCGCGGGACGCGAGGTCGGGCAGCCTGGACCGGTCGTTCATGCCTCTCCCCTGTTCAGCAGCGTTCCTCGTGGTTCGCCCAGCACGTCGATCTCCGCACCGCGCAGCCAGGTGCGCCGGACCCGTCCGGCCAGCGCGCGGCCCTGGTAGGCCGAGACGGGGTTGCGGTGGTGCAGTCGGCCGGGGTCGACGACGAAGGCCTCGTCGGGGGCGAAGGCGCAGAGGTCCGCATCGGCTCCGACCGACAGCGAGCCCTTCCGGTGCAGCCCGGCGAGCTCGGCGGTGCGCCCGGCCATCCAGCGCACCACGTCGGTCAGCGGGTGTCCGCGCAGCCGGGCCTGCGTCCAGACCGCGGACAACCCGAGCTGCAGGCTCGACACCCCGCCCCAGGCGACGCCGAAGTCGCCGCTGTCGAGCCGCTTGAGCTCGGGGGTGCAGGGCGAGTGGTCGCTGACGACGGTGTCGATGGTGCCGTCGGCGAGCCCCCGCCACAGCGCCTCGCGGTTCGCGGCCTCCCGGATCGGCGGGCAGCACTTGAACTGGGTGGCGCCGTCGGGCACCTCCTCGGCGGTGAAGCACAGGTAGTGCGGGCACGTCTCGACGGTCACCGGCACGCCGTCCGCCTTCGCCGAGGCGATCATCGGCAGCGCGTCGGCGGAGGACAGGTGCAGCACGTGCACCCGGCAGCCGGTGCGCCGCGCGGCCTCCAGCACCTGCGCGATCGCGAGGTTCTCGGCCCCGCGCGGGCGGGAGTCCAGGAAGTCCCGGTACCGCGATCCGTGCGCGCTGGGGGCTCGGTCTATGGCCTCGGAATCCTCCGCGTGCACGATGAGCAGCGCGTCGTGCGCGGCGAGTTCGGTGAGGGCCTCGTGCAGCCCGGCGGAGTCCAGCGGCGGGAACTCGTCGACGCCGGAGTGCAGCAGGAAGCACTTGAAGCCGAAGACCCCGGCGGCGTGCAGCGGGCCGAGCCGTGCCCGGTTGCCGGGGATCGCGCCGCCCCAGAACCCGACGTCCACGTGCACCCGGCCGCGCGCGGCTTCCCGCTTGACGGCCAGGGACTCGGGGTCGACGGTCGGCGGCAGGCTGTTGAGCGGCATGTCCAGCAGCGTGGTGATCCCGCCGGCGGCGGCGGCCCGGGTGGCGGTGGGGAATCCCTCCCACTCGGCGCGGCCGGGGTCGTTGACGTGCACGTGGGTGTCGACGAGGCCGGGCAGCAGCACCTCGTCGTCGGCGAGCTCGACGACGCGCTCCCCGGTGAGCGGGGCGCCGAGCGGTTCGACGGCGGCGATGCGGCCGTCCCGGACGCCGAGGGATCCGGACGTCTCGCCGTGCGGGCCGATCAGGCGGCGGGCCCGGAACACCACGTCGTACCGCTCGGAGTTGCTGGCCACCCCTACCTCCCTGGTATTTTCAACAAAATGTTGAACGTCGTGGCGGCTCCGGTCAAGGGCCGGTGATCGGCCAGCCGGTGATCCGCTTCGGCAGCGGCGCCGCCCAGCCACCCACCTTCGAGGTGCGCAACCCCTGGCGCACCAGCGACTCGGCGAGCCCGACCGCGGCGGGCACGCCGTCCACCACCGGCACGCCCGCGCCGGCCTCGACCTGCTCGGCCAGCCCGGCCATGCCCGCGCAGCCGAGGCAGACCACCTCCGCGCCGTCCTCCCGCACCGCGCGCTCGGCCTCCGCGACGAGCCGGTCCCGGGCGCGCGCCGGATCGGCCTCCAGCTCCAGCACCGCCAGGCCGGTGGCCCGCACCGAGGCGCAGCGCGAGTCCAGGCCGATCAGCGCCAGCCGGTCCCGGATCTGCCCGGTCGTGCGGGACAGCGAGGTGACCACCGAGAACCGCCGGCCCAGCAGGCTCGCGGTGTGCGCGGCCGCCTCGGTGATGTCGACGACCGGCACTTCGAGCAGCTCGGCCAACCCCTCCTTGCCGTGCTCGCCGAACCCGGCCAGCACCACCGCGTCGTAGGGCTCCTCGATCGCCCGCACCCGGTCCATCACGGCGACGGCGGCGAGGTGGCTCTCGAAGTTGCCCTCCACCGAGGTCGGGCCGAAGAACGGGGTGACGGCCACGATGTCGGTGCCCGGCGCGGCGACCTTCCCGGCCTGCTCCGCGATCACCCCGGTGACCGCCTCGGTGGTGTTGACGTTGGCGACGACGATCCGCACGGAACCCTCCCGGTCAGTGGATGCCTTCGGCGGCGGTGTCCCCCGCCAGGTGCTCGCCGGAGACGTCGGTGAACTCCCGGCTCCGATCCGCGATCAGGTGGTGGAGCGCGCCCGCGGCCACGGCGCCGATGAGCCAGGAGAACGCCGAGACCGGCGCGAACACCGGCAGCAGCGCGATCACGATGCCGATCGCCGAGGCGGGCAGGAACGCCGCGAGCGCCCGCGGGTTCACGCCCCGCCGGTAGGCGTACTCGCCGGCGGGGTCCTCGGTGTAGAGGTCGGGGACGTTGATCCGCGCCCGGCGCACCAGCCAGTAGTCCACGACGAGCACCCCGAACAGCGGCCCGAGCACCGCGCCGAGCCCGCCGAGGAAGTAGTTCACCGTCGCCGGGCTGTTGTAGAGGTTCCACGGCAGCACCACCACGGCGAGCACGGCGCTGATCAGCCCGCCGCGCCGGAAGGTGATGTGCTTCGGCGCGAGGTTCGCCAGGTCGTAGGCGGGCGAGACGAAGTTCGCCACGATGTTCACCCCGATGGTGGCCAGCGCGAACATCAGCGCTCCGGCCACGAGCACGGCGGTGTTCGGCACCTTGGCGATGATCTCCGCCGGGTCGGTGATGATCTCACCGAAGAGGGTGTAGGTCCCGGCCGTGACGGTGATCGACACCATCGCGAAGGCGGTGAAGTTCACCGGCAAGCCCCAGAAGTTCCCCCGGATCACCGACCTGCGGTCCGGCGAGAAGCGGGAGAAGTCGCAGAAGTTCAGCATCAGCGCGCCGTACGTGGAGATCGTCAGGCCCGCGGCACCGAGCATCTCCCACCACATCGCCCCGCCGCTGAGCGCGTTCGGCGGGTTCCACGCGATGCGCCCGCCCGACAGGACCAGCACCCACCCCGCCATCGCGAGCATCACGACCCACACGATCGGCCCCGCCCAGTCCTGGAAGCGGCGGATCATCTCCATGCCGAAGCTGAGGATCACCAGCTGCACCGCCCACAGCGCCAGGAAGCAGATCCAGCCCAGGGTGGACAGCCCGAGGATCGAGTTCCGCGTGTGGGGCTCCAGCGCGGGGTCGATGCGCAGCGCCAGCACCACCACCGCCAGCGAGGCGAGGTAGGTCTGGATGCCGTACCAGGCGATCGCGATCACCGCGCGGATCAGGGCGGGCAGCTGCGCGCCGTGCACGCCGAAGGAGATCCGCGCCAGCACCGGGAACGGCACACCGGTGCGCTGGCCCATCCGTCCCATCAGGTTCATCCCCCAGAACACGACGAGGACTCCGATGAGCAGCGCGAAGAACGAGGGCACCGCGCCGAGGCCGAGCGCGAACAGGCCTGCGGCGAAGGTGTAGTTGCCGATGTTGTGCACGTCGTTCATCCACAGCGCGAAGATGCTGTAGGTCTTCCAGCGGCGCTGCTTCGGCGGCGCCAGGTCGGCGTTGTAGAGCCGGGGGCTCAGCTGCCCGTCCGGCGCGGTGGCGGCTCCGGCGTGATCCGTCGACATGGCCGCTCCGATTCCACATCGTGAAAGTATACTTTGAGGTATACGGAAACTAGGCCCGGCCGCTCCGCCCGGTCAACAGCCGCCTCGCCTCCACACCCCCGCGGGCGCGCCCTTTCCGCACGTCCACCACCCCGCACCGATCCAGCCCACCGATCCCCGGCGCACCCCGCACGGAGCACGGATTTCACGAGAAATCGCGCCCCACCCGCCGCCACGGCCGAGATTTCGCGAGAAATCGCGCCCCACCCGCCGCGGACGGCCCGACATTTCGCGAGAAATCACGCGGACTCCCCCTCAGCGCTGGTCAGGCGATGCAGCGTCGGTGCATCCGTTGCGGGGACGTTGCGCCGTTGCGGGAGCGGTGCAGGGAGGTGGAGATTTCGCGAGAAATCGCGCCTCCCACCACCGCGGGCGGCGACATTTCGCGAGAAATCGCGTCCGCCTCCCGCTGCGGGTGGTGGTGGGCGGGGAGATTTCGCGGGAAATCGCGGAAGCGGGGAGACCGGAGCGCGGAGGCCGGAGCGGGGAGACCGGAGCGGGGAGGCCGGAGCGGGGAGACCGGAGC
>NZ_JBJZOI010000044.1:0-5325 GCF_047200635.1 Saccharopolyspora antibiotica
TTGTCGGCGGTGTCCTACTCTCCCACACCCTATCGAGTGCAGTACCATCGGCGCTGGAGGGCTTAGCTTCCGGGTTCGGAATGGGACCGGGCGTTCCCCGCTCCGCTAAAACCACCGACAAACCACAACCACACACCCCACAACAGGGGCGGTGGAAACCTCTATCCAATTACAACAACCCCAGGTTGCTGCCTCAGATACCGTATAGTGGATGCGTAGCAATCTTTGTGAACAAGTCCTCGGCCTATTAGTACCCGTCCACTCCACACATTACTGTGCTTCCATGCCGAGCCTATCAACCCCATCATCTCTAGGAGGCCTTAACCCACAAAGGGGTGGGAGACGTCATCTTGGAACAGGCTTCCCGCTTAGATGCTTTCAGCGGTTATCCCTCCCGAACGTAGCCAACCAGCCATGCTCCTGGCGGAACAACTGGCACACCAGAGGTCCGTCCGTCCCGGTCCTCTCGTACTAGGGACAGCCTTCCTCACATCTCCTACGCGCGCGGCGGATAGGGACCGAACTGTCTCACGACGTTCTAAACCCAGCTCGCGTGCCGCTTTAATGGGCGAACAGCCCAACCCTTGGGACCAACTCCAGCCCCAGGATGCGACGAGCCGACATCGAGGTGCCAAACCATGCCGTCGATATGGACTCTTGGGCAAGATCAGCCTGTTATCCCCGGGGTACCTTTTATCCGTTGAGCGACACCGCTTCCACCAGCCAGTGCCGGATCACTAGTCCCTGCTTTCGCACCTGCTCGACCCGTCAGTCTCACAGTCAAGCTCCCTTATACACTTACACTCAACACCTGATGACCAACCAGGCTGAGGGAACCTTTGGGCGCCTCCGTTACCCTTTGGGAGGCAACCGCCCCAGTTAAACTACCCACCAGGCACTGTCCCTGAACCCGATCAGGGTCCGAGGTTCAGATGCCCAGAACGACCAGAGTGGTATTTCAACAACGACTCCACACCCACTAGCGTGAGCACTTCACAGTCTCCCACCTATCCTACACAAGCCGCACCAGACACCAATACCAAGCTATAGTAAAGGTCCCGGGGTCTTTCCGTCCTGCCGCGCGAAACGAGCATCTTTACTCGTACTGCAATTTCACCGGGCCTGTGGTCGAGACAGCGGAGAAGTCGTTACGCCATTCGTGCAGGTCGGAACTTACCCGACAAGGAATTTCGCTACCTTAGGATGGTTATAGTTACCACCGCCGTTTACTGGCGCTTAAATTCTCCGCTTCACACACCGAAATGTGCTAACGGGTCCTCTTAACGTTCCAGCACCGGGCAGGCGTCAGTCCGTATACATCGTCTTACGACTTCGCACGGACCTGTGTTTTTAGTAAACAGTCGCTTCTCCCTGGCCTCTGCGGCCACCACCAGCTCCAGGAGAAAATCCCTTCACCAGCCGTGGCCCCCCTTCTCCCGAAGTTACGGGGGCAATTTGCCGAATTCCTTAACCACAGTTCACCCGACCGCCTCGGTATACTCTACCTGACCACCTGTGTCGGTTTCGGGTACGGGCCATGCACACACATCGCTAGAGGCTTTTCTCGGTAGCACGGGATCACTGACTTCACCACAACGGCTACGCATCACCTCTCACCCTTCACGCCGCCCGGATTTACCTGGACGACAGGCTACAGGCTTACACCAGTACCACCACTCACTGGCACAGCTACCCCACTACGTCACCCCATCACTTGACTACCGCGGAATCAGGTCCCATGCACTCACACAACAACTCCGAAGAGCCACCATGCTCGCGGATGGTTAGTCTCAACCGTTTCACCATGGGCGCGTGCACACGGGTACGGGAATATCAACCCGTTCTCCATCGACTACGCCTGTCGGCCTCGCCTTAGGCCCCGACTCACCCTGGGCGGACGAACCTGCCCCAGGAACCCTTAGTCAATCGGCGGCAGAGATTCTCACTCTGCTCTCGCTACTCATGCCTGCATTCTCACTCCCACACACTCCACGCCACGGTCACCCGGACGCTTCACCGCATGCAGGACGCTCCCCTACCCAACCAGAACCAAGTCCTGATTGACACGGCTTCGGCGGTGTGCTTCAGCCCCGCTACATTGTCGGCGCAGGACCACTTGACCAGTGAGCTATTACGCACTCTTTCAAGGATGGCTGCTTCTAAGCCAACCTCCTGGTTGTCTGGGCAATCCCACATCCTTTCCCACTGAGCACACACTTAGGGGCCTTAGCCGGTGTTCTGGGCTGTTTCCCTCTCGACGATGAAGCTTCTCCCCCACCGTCTCACTGCCACGCTCAACCCAGGCGTATTCGGAGTTTAGCTGACGTCAGTAACCCATAAGGCCCATCGGCCAACCAGTGCTCTACCCCACCCAGGCAACACGCAACGCTGCACCTAAATGCATTTCGGGGAGAACCAGCTATCACGAAGTTTGATTGGCCTTTCACCCCTACCCACAACTCATCCCCCAGGTTTTCAACCCTGGTGGGTTCGGGCCTCCACACGGTCTTACCCGCGCTTCACCCTGGCCATGGGTAGATCACTCCGCTTCGGGTCTGCACCACGCGACTCCACGCCCTCTTCAGACTCGCTTTCGCTCCGGCTACCCCAACACAGGTTAACCTCGCCACGCAGCAGCAACTCGCAGGCTCATTCTTCAAAAGGCACGCCATCACACAACCAAAGATCATGCTCTGACGGATTGCAGGCACATGGTTTCAGGAACTATTTCACTCCCCTCCCGGGGTACTTTTCACCATTCCCTCACGGTACTATCCACTATCGGTCACCAGGAAGTATTTAGGCTTAGCGAGTGGTCCCGCCAGATTCACAGCGCCCTCCACGGAAACGCTGCTACTCGGGAACATTCCCACACGCGCCATGTGCATTTTCGCCTACGGGACTCTCACCCACTCCGGCCAGGCATCCCAACCTGTTCAACTAACACACACAACCACGCTGAAACAGTGACAGCCATCTCAAGAAATGCCCCACAACACCGAACACGCAACCCCTGTCAGGTATCCCACGCGCCCGGTTTAGCCTCTTCCGCTTTCGCTCGCCACTACTCACGGAATCACTAGTGTTTTCTCTTCCTACGGGTACTAAGATGTTTCACTTCCCCGCGTTCCCCCCGCAACCCTATACATTCAGGAAGCGGTGACCCGACATCACTCGGGCCGGGTTTCCCCATTCGGACATCCTCGGATCACAGCTCGGTTGACAGCTCCCCGAGGCATTTCGCAGCCTCCCACGTCCTTCATCGGCCCCTGGTACCAAGGCATCCACCATGTGCCCTACATAACTTGGCCACAAAGATGCTCGCATCCACTATACAGTTCTCAAACAACAACCGACAGAACACACACGTGTGCCCTCTCAGACACCCAACAGCGTACCGACAACAAACAACAGAGCGGCATTTCCACTAAATCCTCGAGCACCCACAGCAGAAGAACACACGCCTTCTCAACCATGGACACCCCACCAACACCACCACACAGGGCAGCACCAGCGGACGTGTCATGCTCCTTAGAAAGGAGGTGATCCAGCCGCACCTTCCGGTACGGCTACCTTGTTACGACTTCGTCCCAATCGCCAGTCCCACCTTCGACCACTCCCCCCGGGCGAACCGGTTGGGCCATGGGCTTCGGGTGTTACCGACTTTCATGACGTGACGGGCGGTGTGTACAAGGCCCGGGAACGTATTCACCGCAGCACTGCTGATCTGCGATTACTAGCGACTCCGACTTCACGGGGTCGAGTTGCAGACCCCGATCCGAACTGAGACCGGCTTTAAGGATTCGCTCCACCTCACGGTATCGCAACCCTCTGTACCAGCCATTGTAGCATGTGTGAAGCCCTGGGCATAAGGGGCATGATGACTTGACGTCATCCCCACCTTCCTCCGAGTTGACCCCGGCAGTCTCCTGCGAGTCCCCACCATCACGTGCTGGCAACACAGGACAAGGGTTGCGCTCGTTGCGGGACTTAACCCAACATCTCACGACACGAGCTGACGACAGCCATGCACCACCTGCACACAGGCCACAAGGGAAACCCCCTCTCAGGGGCGATCCTGTGCATGTCAAACCCAGGTAAGGTTCTTCGCGTTGCATCGAATTAATCCACATGCTCCGCCGCTTGTGCGGGCCCCCGTCAATTCCTTTGAGTTTTAGCCTTGCGGCCGTACTCCCCAGGCGGGGCGCTTAATGCGTTAGCTACGGCACAGGGACCGTGGAAACAGTCCCCACACCTAGCGCCCACCGTTTACGGCGTGGACTACCAGGGTATCTAATCCTGTTCGCTCCCCACGCTTTCGCTCCTCAGCGTCAGTATCGGCCCAGAGACCCGCCTTCGCCACCGGTGTTCCTCCTGATATCTGCGCATTTCACCGCTACACCAGGAATTCCAGTCTCCCCTACCGAACTCAAGTCTGCCCGTATCGACCGCACGCCCACCGTTAAGCGGCAGGTTTTCACGGCCGACGCGACAAACCGCCTACGAGCTCTTTACGCCCAATAATTCCGGACAACGCTCGCACCCTACGTATTACCGCGGCTGCTGGCACGTAGTTAGCCGGTGCTTCTTCTACCGGTACCGTCAAACGAATCCTTCGTCCCGGTCGAAAGAGGTTTACAACCCGAAGGCCGTCATCCCCCACGCGGCGTTGCTGCGTCAGGCTTTCGCCCATTGCGCAAGATTCCCCACTGCTGCCTCCCGTAGGAGTCTGGGCCGTGTCTCAGTCCCAGTGTGGCCGGTCACCCTCTCAGGCCGGCTACCCGTCGTCGCCTTGGTAGGCCATCACCCCACCAACAAGCTGATAGGCCGCGGGCTCAACCTGCACCGCCGGAACTTTCCACACGCAGACCATGCGGCCACGTGTCCTATCCGGTATTAGACCTCGTTTCCAAGGCTTATCCCAGAGTGCAGGGCAGATTACCCACGTGTTACTCACCCGTTCGCCACTCATCCACCCCGAAGGGCTTCAGCGTTCGACTTGCATGTGTTAAGCACGCCGCCAGCGTTCGTCCTGAGCCAGGATCAAACTCTCCAACAATGTTCAGAGAAAAATCCTGCCCCGAAATAAACGAGGCACCCCGATCAACCCGAAAGCCAACCAGGGCAAAAATCAAATAAATGAGTTACCACTCATCATCATCGGCACGCTGTTGAGTTCTCAAAGAACACACCCACACCATCACCCACAACCCCAAACCAGGGCCGCGAACTCCAGGGAGCCTGTCATTCCGTATTCCGTCTTGCGATGTTTCAAACTCTAGCAGGCCCGATTCTCGGCGTTTTCAGGGGGGTCAACCTCGCGGC
>NZ_JBJZOI010000045.1:0-5120 GCF_047200635.1 Saccharopolyspora antibiotica
AGCTGGCGGCTGGTCGTCAGGCGGTACCGCGCGCATCTTGCCGTTCAACACGTGCTTCCTCCGTGGCTGGGACTGGGACCGCCGCGGTCGCCACCGGACGGGCCCGCCCCCGTCCGGACCGAGAACCGGCGGGACTCCGGCGGAGTCGCATCCGGACAGGAGCGCTCCCGTTGCCGCGGTGCCTCCCGGGAACCGGTGGGAGGTGCCGCGGCGCGGTGCGGTGAGCGAGACCGCCCACCGCTCCGGCGATGCGCCGAACGAGGTCACGCATCATCGCTCGCGACCTGGTGCTCCTCGCTCCCGACCACCGCGCCGGGCCGACGGGCCCAGTAGGTCGCGACCAACGAGCCGGAGATGTTGTGCCACACCGAGAAGATGGCCCCGGGCAGCGCCGCGACCGGGGAGAAGTAGGTCGACGCCAGGCTGGCCGCGAGGCCGGAGTTCTGCATGCCGACCTCCAGGGCGATCGCCCGCCGCCCTGCCTCGTCGATCCCGGTCAGCCTGGCGGCCGCGTAGCCGAGTCCGACGCCGAGCAGGTTGTGCAGAACGACCGCGAGCACCACGATCGGCCCCACGCTGAGCAGCTTGTCCGCACTGCCCGAGACCACCGCGACCACCACGCCGGTGACCCCGATGACCGAGATCAACGGCAGCACCGGCAACGCCTTCGCCACGACAGGTCCGGCCAGCCGGCGCAAGGTGAAGCCGAGGATCACCGGGACCAGCACGATCTGCAGGATTTCCAGGATCAGCGCGCCCGGGTCCACCGGCAGGTAGCTGCCGGCCAGCCAGAGCACCAGGAACGGTGTCACGATCGGCGCGACCAGAGTGGACACGCTGCTCATCGCCACCGACAGGGCGGTGTCCCCCTTGGCCAGGTAGACCATCACGTTCGACGCGGTGCCGCTGGGCGCGCAGCCGACCAGAATCACCCCGACCGCCAGTTCCGGGCTCAGCGGGAGCACCAGGGTCAGCAGCCAGGCGAGCAGCGGCATGATCACGAAATGCGCGACGACACCGATCGCGAACGCTGCCGGACGGCGGGCCACGTAGGCGAAGTCGCGCGGTTCGAGGGTCATGCCCATCCCCAGCATGATGATCGCCAGGAGCCAGGGCACCACAGTGGTCCAACCCGCGAACAGGTTCGGGTAGGTCAGCGCGATCGCCCCGGCCACCAGCACGATCAGCGGGAACCAGCGGCCGACCAGCTGGCTGAATGCCCCTATGCGCGAGATCATCGTTCCTCCACCCCCGGGCGGTCCCGGCTACGCTGCCGATGCCACGGTCGATGGCACGTGGCGAGGCGAAGCTACCGCACGATGGTCATCGGCTTCCAGCTCACAGCACCCGTGAACGACGAACCCGAGATTTGCCGTGCCCCGGGCCGGTTCCGCACCTCGCCTCGCCTCGGTGCGCTGCGGCCACCCCGACCTCGGATCGACGAAGGTGGTGATGTCAGTGGTCACCGGGGCTGAACCCTCCGATGGCGACGGCGGCAGTCCAACGGCGGAGGAGGAGCGCGGGGACCCGCGCCGCTGGCTGATCATGGCGGTGCTGAGCGCGGTGGCGTTCATGGCTCAGCTGGACTTCTTCATCGTCAACGTCGCCGTGGACGGCATCGGGCGGTCCTTCGGCGGGGCATCGACGTCGGCGGTGTCGTGGGTGTTGTCGGCCTACGCCATCGTCTTCGCCGCGCTGCTGGTGCCCGCGGGACGGCTGGCGGACCTGCACGGCCGGAAGCGGATGCTGCTGGCGGGCGTCGTGGTGTTCACCCTCGGATCCGCGCTGGCGTCGTTCGCGCCCTCGCTGCCGGTGCTGGTGGCCGCCCGGGCCGTGCAGGCGGTCGGGGCGGCGATGAGCGTGCCGCCGTCGCTGGGTCTGCTCTACCCCAGCTTTCCGCGGCGGCAGCACACCTTGGTCGTCGGGTTGTGGGCCGGGGTCGCCGGCGTGGCCGCGATGGCCGGCCCGCCTCTCGGCGGACTGCTCGGCAGCCTGGACTGGCGGTGGATCTTCCTGATCAACCTGCCGATCGGTCTCCTCACGATCCTCGGTGGCGCCTGGCTGCTGCCGGAGGTCCGGGAGCCGGCCGGCCGGCCCCTGCCGGACGTCGTGTCCACGGTGTCCCTGCTCGCGGCGGTCAGCGCGCTGGTCCTCGCCACCACCCAGGGTCCCGAGTGGGGCTGGAGCTCGCCGCGGACGATCGTCCTGTTCGCCGCGGCGGCGGTGTTCGCGGTGGTGACGGTGCGACGCGGCTTCACCGCGGCAGCGCCGATCATCGAACCGGCGCTGTTCGCCAGCCGCGAGTTCACCGCCGCCGCGCTCGCCCTGCTCGGCCTGTTCGCCGGTTTCGCCATCTTCCTGTTCGGCGGAGCGCTGTTCCTCCAGCAGGTGTGGCACTTCAGCGTGCTGGAGGCCGGGATGGGCATCGCCGCGGCCCCGATCGTCTCGGTCGGATTCGCGATGAGCGCCGGTCTCATCCGGCGCAGGTTCGGCCGCGTGCTGCCGGCCGCCGTCGGCACCCTCACGATGTCCGCGGCGGCGGGGTACTGGCTGCTCACCGTCACCGACGAGCCCGCCTACTGGTCGACGATGTTCCCGGGTCTCGTCCTGATGGGTGTCTCGGGTGGACTTTCCCAGGCTCCGCTGTTCGCCGCCGCCGGTGCTCTGCCGCCGGACCGAGCCACCACCGGCAGCGCGGTGCTGAACATGAGCCGCCAGGTCGGCAGCGCGGTCGGAGTCGCCCTGCTCGTCGCGATCGTCGCCGCGGCCCCCTCGGCCCGGACCTTCGGCCACGCGTGGATCCTGCAGATCGCGCTGGGGGTGCTGGCCGCGGTCAGCGTCCTGCTGCCGCAACGCCGCACCACCGTCAGGCCCGCCCGGCAGCGCACCACCTCGCGGGCGGCGGAGCCCCGGTCGCGGCCCTGACCCGGGAGTTCGACCTCGGCCGTCGTCCGGGAGCCAGGCTCGGCAGGAGCGCGGGGCCGCTCGGCCGACGGGGGCGAGCGGTCCGGGGAATCCCGCCGGGACGCGGCCACCGGGCGGCGTCGCGCCGGATCGCGAGCGCTCCGAGCCGGGCGCGAGCGGGATCGGCGGCGAGGACGAGCCGCGCACCCGTGCTCCGGCGCGGGCGAGCGGTCGCTACACCGCCGACGGGGGCGCGTTGGAGGTGGCTGACTGCACGAACGCTTCGAGCGCGCTCAGCGTGCGGGCCTCGTCCCCCTCGACCAGGGGCAGGTAGTAGTTGACGATGTCCCGCCGGGCGCACGACGACGCCCGGCCCGGCTCGCCGCGCCGGATGGCGTCGACGATGGCGCGGTGCCGGCGGACGAAGTCGCGCTTGACGGCATCACCCCCCTTCAGCGTCGCGTCCCCGATCAGTCCGGCCATCGCCGCCCGCACGGCGCTGGTGCACAGTTCGAGCAGCCGGTTGCCCGACGCGCGGGCGACCGAGACGTGGAACTCGATGTCGGCGGAGATGTACGCCTCGTTCGTGCCGCCCTCGACGGCCTCCTCGACGACCTGCTGGGCGTGCACGATGCCGGCGATCTGGGTCTCGTCGCGGCGCTGCGCGGCGAGGTGGCAGGCGGTCGTCTCCAGCAGCAGGCGAAACCCGATGAGGTCGCCGACCGAGAGCTGGGAGTACCGGACGAGGTCGAGCAGCGACCGCTCCAGGTTGGCGCCGTCGGGCATCCGGACGATGGCGCCGCCGGTCGGGTCGTTCGGGCGCAGGACGACGACTCCCGCGCTCTCCAGCGTGCGCATCGCCTCGCGGACGGTCGGCCTGCTGACGCCCATCTGGGCGCACAGCTCGCGTTCCGACGGCAACCGGTCACCCGGCTGGAACTGCCCCTGGAGGATCTTCTCCTCGATCTGAGCTTTGACCGCCTCGTGAGCGCGCGTTCGTGTGACGGGAGCGAACTTCGGGGTGGGCACCTTCGCACTCCACTCGTGGATCCGTTGACGTGACAGCATCTTCGGCGCACTCACCGACCCGCGACGCGGCGCCCGGCGAGGGCAGCGCGAGCAGGGGGAACTGCACGGATGCCCCGATCCCGTCGGCGCACCGGGCGAGTCGTGCCGGGGCGGACCCCGGCCTGGAGCGCGGTCCGCTACCGGGTCGTCTGGGTCAGCGGCAGCAGCGTCGACAGCCCGCTGACCGCGCCCGTCGTCGCCCCCCACCGACCGTGCGCCACCGGGAGCAGCGCGATGTCGGCCTGGTGGCCGAGCAGGGTGCCATCTCCGGAAGCACCGCACGTGGCGAAGCAGGGTTCGATCGCCTCGAGCATGTAGTCCCAGCTGGAGGAGAGGGTGTGCACCCGCTGCACCCCCGCGAGACCGCTCAGGTCGATCGCGGTGGCACGTCCGGCCCCGGTGAACCGGATGAAGACGAGCACGCAGCCGTCGGCCGCCGCGAGCGCGCTGGTGCGCGCGTGGTAACCGCGCACGACCCCCGCGCGCTCCAGCCGCCGCAGCCGCGCGCGCACCTGCGACCGGGACAGGCCGACCCGGCTCGCCAGGTCGTGCGTCTCGGCGCAGGCGTTCGATCGAAGCAAGCTGATGAGCATCCTGTCGGCGACGTCGACCTCAGGCGGGGGCGGCGTCTCCTGTTCAGGACGGCCGCTCCGCTCGGTCCACTGGTCCATCTCTGCCTCCGTCTCGAACCCGAGGAGCTGGTGGCTCTGGTGGTTCTCCCGATGGCGGAGCTCGGCGATCGGCCGGAACCCGTTCGTCATCGGTGGTCGGGACCTGGGGGCCGGCCCGTCGCGGCAGGAGGCGAGCACCGGCGGACGCGGCAACCGGGCGGACGTCCCGGGCATGAGGAATCCCGGCCCTTCGGCCGCATCTCGCGAGTCCTCGCTCCAGCACTTCGTGGCGGTGGCCCCTGTCACTGGAATCTGGGTGACGCAATCATGCTGGTCAGTCCAGTGACCCATGTCAAACATGCATGTAGCACGGGTGCGGAGGGCACAGGTGGGTGGAATTCACCCCTGTTCCGCGTGACAGACGTACGATATGCGCCCCGACACGTTGTCAAGTGTCATCCGGAACCGACAGAGGAGGAGCGTCCGATGAGGGAGAAGGTGCGCGCGGCCCCGGTCGATCAGCGAGCGACGGCAGGG
>NZ_JBJZOI010000046.1:0-5070 GCF_047200635.1 Saccharopolyspora antibiotica
GCACACCTCCACCACCGCGTCGACACCCTCGCAACCAAATTCCCCCTCTACCCCGACCTGAACGGAGCGCTGTGATGCCACCACGCACCCCCGGCGCCGACCTGCCGGAGCACCCGGACCGGCTGTGGCGCTCCCCGGATCCGAAGCGGTCCTACGACGTGGTGATCGTGGGAGGCGGGGGGCACGGGCTGGCCACCGCCTACTACCTCGCCGTCAACCACGGGATCACCAACGTCGCCGTGCTGGAGTCGGGCTGGCTCGCGGGCGGGAACATGGCCCGCAACACCACGATCATCCGCTCCAACTACCTCTGGGACGAGAGCGCCGGGCTCTACGAGCACGCGCTGAAGCTCTGGGAGGGGCTGGAGGAGGAGCTGGACTACCCGCTGCTGTTCTCCCAGCGCGGCGTGCTGAACCTGGCGCACTCGTTGCAGGAGGTGCGCGACAGCCGCCGCCGGGCGGAGGCGAACCGGCTCAACGGCATCGACGCCGAATGGCTGGATCCCGCGCAGGTCAAGGAGATCTGCCCGATCCTGAACACCTCGCACGAGCTGCGCTACCCGGTGCTCGGCGGGACCTGGCAGCCCCGCGCGGGCATCGCCAAGCACGACCACGTCGCCTGGGGCTTCGCCCGCGCCCTGGACCGGATGGGTGTGGACCTGGTGCAGAACTGCCGGGTGACCGGGTTCGAGACGGTCGGCGATCGCGTCGTCGGCGTCGAGACCACCCGGGGGAACATCCGGGCGGGCAAGGTCGCGCTGGCCGCTGCCGGGCACACCTCGGTGCTCGCCGACACCCTCGGGCTGCCGCTGCCGATCCAGAGCCACCCGCTGCAGGCGCTGGTGTCCGAACTGCTCGAACCCGTGCACCCCACGGTCGTCATGTCGAACTCGGTGCACGTGTACGTCAGCCAGGCGCACAAGGGAGAACTCGTCCTGGGCGCGGGCATCGACTCCTACAACTCCTACGGCCAGCGCGGGGCCTTCCACACCATCGAGCGCGAGATGACCGCGGCGGTGGAGCTGTTCCCGGTGTTCGCCCGCGCGCACGTGCTGCGGACCTGGGCGGGCGTCGTCGACGTCACCCCGGACGCGTCGGCGATCGTGGGCCGCACGCCGTTCGACGGCCTCTACGTCAACTGCGGCTGGGGGACCGGAGGCTTCAAGGCTACCCCCGGCGTGGGCTGGTGCTACGCGCACACCATCGCCCACGACGAGCCGCACCCGCTCAACGCCCCGTTCGGGCTGGAGCGGTTCACCACCGGAGCCCTCGTCGACGAGCACGGCGCCGCGGGCGTCGCGCACTGAAGGAGTCCGACCATGCTGCTGATCCCCTGCCCGTGGTGCGGACCGCGCGACGAGGCCGAGTTCCACTACGGCGGCCAGGCCGACGTCCGCTACCCGGCGGACCCGGACGCGGTGTCCGATGAGGACTGGGCGCGATTCCTGTTCTACCGCGCCAATCCGAAGGGCGTGTTCCACGAGCGGTGGTCGCACCGCGCCGGATGCCGCCGCTGGTTCACCGTGCACCGGGACACCACCACCAACGAGATCCGCACCGACGCGGCGATGAGGACGGTGACGAGGTGAGCGAGGAGTTCAGGCTTGCCGGGAGGGGCCGCGTCCAGCACGAGCGCCCCGTCCGGTTCCGCTTCGACGGGCAGGACTACCAGGGCCGGGAGGGCGACACGCTCGCGTCCGCGCTGCTGGCCAACGGGGTGCACCAGGTCGCCACCAGCATCAAGCTCGGCCGCCCGCGCGGGATCTTCGCGGCCGGGCCCGAGGAGCCCAACGCGCTGGTGCAGATCGAGGAGCCGTTCCCGGAGCCGATGCTCACCGCCACCGCGGTCGAGCTGCGCGACGGCCTGGTGGCCACCGGGCTGCCCGGTCAAGGACGGTTGGCGGCCGAGCCCGACCCGGCGCGCTACGACGCGATGCACGCGCACTGCGAGGTGCTCGTCGTCGGCGGTGGGCCGGCCGGGCTGGCCGCCGCGCTCAGCGCCGCCCGCAGCGGTGCGCGGGTGATCCTCGCCGACGCCGACGTGGAGGTCGGCGGCGCGCTGCTGGGCAGCGGGGAGCAGCTGGACCACGAGCCCGCGACCGAATGGGTGGGGCGGGCGCTGGCCGAGCTCGCGACCTTCCCCGAGGTGCGCGTGCTGACCCGCACCTCGGTGTTCGGCCACTACGAGGACAACTACTTCGTGGCCGTGCAGCACCGCGGCGAGGACGCGCCGAGCCGGGAGCGGATCTGGCGGATCCGCGCCCGCGAGGTGGTGTTCGCGACCGGAGCCCACGAGCGTCCCCTGGTGTTCGCCAACAACGACCGGCCCGGCACGATGCTGGCCTCCGCGGCCCGGACCTACCTGCACCGCTACGGCGTGCTGCCCGGTCGCCGGGCGGTCGTGTTCACCACCAACGACAGCGCCTACGCGGCGGCGATCGACCTGCACGACGCGGGCGTGGAGATCGCCGCGGTGGTCGACGTCCGGGAGTCGGCCCCGACGTACTGGACCTCGCTGTGCATCGAGCGCGGCATCCGCGTCCGCACCGAGGCCGCCGTCGTCGGCACCACCGGCACCGAGCGGGTCGCCACCGCCCACCTGGCCGGGCTGCACCCGGGGGGCAACGACCTGACGACCGTGCGCCAGGTGATCCGCTGCGACCTGCTGCTGGTCTCCGGCGGTTGGAGCCCCGCGGTGCACCTGCACGGCCAGCAGCGGGGCGGGCTGCGCTACGCCGAGGAGATCGGCGCGTTCGTCCCCGAGCCCGGGTTGCGCGCCGCGCGCTCCGCGGGGGCGGCGGCCGGGCTGTTCGGCACGGCCGAGTGCCTGCGCAGCGGGGCCGACGCGGGAGCGGAGGCCGCGCGGGCGGCCGGTTTCGAGGCCGAACCGGGCGTGCTGCCCGCCGCCACCAGCCCGTCGGTGCTGCCCGGACGCACCACCTGGCTGCTGCCCAGCCCGGCCGATTCGGCGGGGGAGCACCAGTTCGTCGACCTGGCGCGGGACGCCACCGTCGCCGACGTGCGCCGGGCGGTCGGGGCGGGATTGGACTCGGTGGAGCACGTCAAGCGCTACACCACGATCGGCACCGCGCACGACCAGGGCAAGACCTCCGGCGTGCTCACCACGGGGATCATCGCCCAGCTGCTCGGCCAGGACGGCCCCTCGGGGACCACGACCTTCCGCGCCCCCTACACGCCGGTGACCTTCGCCGCGCTGGCCGGGCGGGACCGGGGGGAGCTCTACGACCCGGTGCGGGTGACCGCGATGCACGACTGGCACGTGGCGCACGGCGCTCCGTTCGAGGACGTGGGCCAGTGGAAGCGACCCTGGTACTACCCGCTTCCGGGCGAGGACCTGGAGACCGCGGTGCTGCGCGAGTGCCGCGCGGTGCGCACCGGCGTGGGGATGCAGGACGTCTCCACCCTCGGCAAGATCGACGTGCAGGGCCCGGACGCGGCCGAGTTCCTGGATCTGGTCTACACGAACAAGATGAGCACCCTGAAGCCCGGCCGGATCCGCTACGGGCTGATGTGCACCGCCGACGGCATGGTCTTCGACGACGGCACCGTCACGCGCACCGGCGAGCACCACTACCTGATCTCCACCACCTCCGGCGGGGCCGCCGGTGTGCTGGAGTGGCTGGAGGAGTGGTCGCAGACCGAGTGGCCGCACCTGCGGGTGCACCTGACCTCGGTCACCGAGCAGTGGGCCACCATCGCCCTCGCCGGACCGCGCTCCCGCGAGGTGCTGGCCGAGGTGTCCCGGGACCTGGCCCTGGACAACGAATCGTTCCCGTTCATGTCCTGGCAGGACGGCATCGTCGCGGGTCGCGGGGCCCGGGTGTGCCGGATCAGCTTCTCCGGCGAGCTGGCCTTCGAGATCAACGTTCCCTGGTGGTACGGCCGCGAGGTGTGGGAGGCGATCCACGCCGCCGGCCGCCGGTTCGGGATCACCCCGTACGGCACCGAGGCGATGCACGTGCTGCGCGCCGAGAAGGGCTTCCCGATCGTCGGGCAGGACACGGACGGCACCGTCACCCCGCACGACCTCGGGATGGGGTGGGCGGTGTCGAAGAAGAAGGCCGACTTCCTCGGCAAGCGGTCCTTCGCCCGCGCCGACAACGAGCGACCGGACCGCAAGCACCTGGTCGGGTTGCGTCCCGCCGACGCCGGGGTGCTGGTGCCCGAGGGCTCGCAGCTGGTGGCCGACGCGGAGCTGCCCGCGCCGCCGGTGCCGATGCTCGGGCACGTCACCTCCAGCTACCGAAGCGCGGTGCTCGATGGCTCGTTCTGCCTGGCGCTGGTCAAGGGCGGGCGGGAGCGCATCGGGCAGACGATCTTCAGCCCGGTGGGCGGCGAGCTCGTCGCGCTGGAGGTCACCGAACCCGTCTTCTACGACAAGGAAGGAGCGCGCCGCGATGGCTGAACCCTACGGCGAGTCCCCGCTGACCTCCCGCGCGGACGTCCTCGCCGCGCGTTCCGGACCGGACACCGTGCACATCACCGAGGTCCCGTTCCGCGCGCAGATCACGCTTCGGGTGGATCCGAAGGGGACGGCGGCGGAGCGGATCGGCACCGCGATCGACGCGATGCTGCCCTCGCAGCCGGGGGTGGTGGTGCACGCCGACGGGGCGCACGTGCTCGGCCTGGGGCCGGACGAGTGGCTGCTGATCGGACCGGAGGGCTCGGCGGAGTCCACGATGGACACCCTGCGCTCGGCGCTGGGCGAGGAGCACGGCGCGGTCGTCGACGTCTCGGCGCACCGCACGATCCTGGAGGTCTCGGGCCCGCACGCGCGGGACCTGCTCAACACCGGCTGCGCGCTGGACCTGCACCCGCGCAGCTTCGGCGCGGGCCGCTGCGCGCAGACGATGCTGGCGCGGGCCGCGGTGATCCTGGTGTGCCGGGACGTGTCGGTGCCGACCTACTGGCTGGTGGTGCGCTCGTCGTTCGCGCGCTACGTGGCCGACTGGCTCGTGGACGCCGCCGCCGAGTACGGCGGTTGACGTGCGGGCCTCTGCTGGGAACATCTCGCGAACTACGAAGGGAAGTCAGCTCATGACCGAGGTG
>NZ_JBJZOI010000047.1:0-3117 GCF_047200635.1 Saccharopolyspora antibiotica
GCTGCCGCCACCGCTATAGCTGCTCTTGCGGAACTCGAAGAACATGGGCATACCTTTCTGCGTACTCCGCCAGGAGTGCGTTCGACTCCTGTGCATCCAGAGCGATGTCCTCCAGGTTCCTCAGGACGCGCACGTAGGTCTCGGCCGCTCGATCGTCGATGAAGACTCCGCTTCCCGCGTTCTCCTGGTAGACCACGTGGTGGTCGTCGTGCAACGAGTACAAGGTGAAGGGGCCTTCGCATCCCCAGTACGCGCCGAGGGTGAAGGGGAGGACTCGGATCGAGTTGGTCGGCGCGCTGTTCGCCTTGATCAGACTCAGCAGCTGATCGGCCATCAAGCGCGGATCCGTTCCCGCACGTCGACGCAATGCTGCTTCGTCGACGAAGGCGGCGTAGTGGCGCAATCCCGTCCTGCTCAGCGCGGACTGTCTTTCGACTCGGGTGAATACGGCTCGATCTCGTGCTGCTGATCCGAGCGGCGAGGTGGCGATCAGCGCGTTCGCGTAGGCGGCCGTCTGGAGCAGGCCGGGGAACACCGAGATCTGGAACTCGTGGATCGAGTGTGCTTCGGCTTCGTAGGCCGCGACGGCGCTGAGCTGCTGGGCCATCCCGGTGCCGATCCCCACCCATGTCCCGGCTTCATCTCCCGCGAGGCGGATCAGCCTCTCCTTGGTGTTCCCCGTGACCGAGAGCGCGGTCAGGATCGAAGCGACTTCGCACGCTCCTGGTCGTCGTGCGCCCGTCTCAATCCTGGACAGCGTTGAGCGGGAGATGTCCGTTGCCGAGGCCAGCTGGTCCAAGGTCCAATCGAGTGAATCTCGGGCTCGGCGTATCTCAGCTCCGATGGCCCGTGCCTGGGAACCCGCGAACTTGGGCACTTCTGACCTCCCCTGGCAGCTTAGCCGCGCGTGCAACCCCTGCACGTGGCGCTGCGATTCGGTGCTTCTCGGCGACTTCGGGGTATTGCTACGTTCCCGGCGTCGAGGCGCCGCGATCGTATCCGCGCCCCGCCCAGCCCGATCGGGCGATATGTCCACAGTGGAATTCAGGGATGTCCGCGACACCGACGCAGTGGAGGAAGCATGAACATCGAGCACGCCCAGGCGGCCCCGGACGACGCGGCGTTCGAGGGTGAGTTGCGGAAGCTGGTGGCGTCGCAGGTGCCGAGGTTGTTCGCCGTGTGCGAGGAGATCGGCGTGCGCGAGGACGGGTTCGTCCGGTACTGGGGTCTCGACTTCGGCGAGGGCGCGGAGCTGATCAGCGCCGAGGACGGGGGTCGCGCCCGGGCGCGGTTCGGGTCGGTCGAGTCCGCCCGCTCGTACCTGTCCCGGCACGGGAAGATCCACCTGATCTGGGCCGACTCCCTCCCGGGGCGGTGATCCTCGCGCTCACCCCGGAGAGAGGCGGACCAGCGCGGGCCGCAGCAGGTGGCCGTGGATCCGGTAGCCGGGGCGGAGGACCTCGGCGACGACCGCGTCCGGCTCGGCCGCGCGGCGGCGCAGCGGGACGACGCTGGACGGTTCCGGGGCGGCCGCCTCGTGCTCGGCGGGGTCGAAGGGCTCGCCGAGCGGTTCCAGGCGGTGCAGGCCCTCGGCGGCGAGGGTGCGCTGGAGCTGCCGGTGCACGGCCCCCAGCGCCTCGGGGTTGTGCCGGGCGCCGAGCTCGACCGCGTCCAGCACCGGCAGCAGCTCGGCGAGCACGCCCTCGGCGGCGCGGTCCAGGTACGCGGTCTGCTCGCGGAGCATCCGCTTGCGGTAGTTGTCGAACTCGGCCGTCACGCGGCGCAGCGATTCCAGGTGCGCGTCGCGCTCATCGCGCAACTGCTCGGCGGATTCCCGCTCGGGCACCGGATCCGGCCGGTCCGAGGGGCCCAGCGGCGGAACGGGCCTCGGTCCGGTGGGGCGTCGCGTCGCGGGAACCGGCAGCGGTGAGCGGCGCGGGACGTCGCGGTCGTCGCCCATGTCTCACTCCTTGTCCCGGGGCTCGTCGACGATCTCCGCGTCCACCACCTCGTCGTCCCCGCCCTGCCCGGAACCGGACGGGCCCGGGCCGCCGCCGGCGGGCGTGCCCGTGTCGGCGTACAGGGCCTCGCCCATCGACTGCGATTCGGTCGCGAGCTTCTCGGCCGCCGCGCGGATCGCGGCGACGTCCTGGCCGCGCAACGCCTCGTTGGTCTCGCCGATCGTCGCGCGCACCCGGTCCTTGACCTGAGCAGGGAGCTTCTGGTCGTTGTCGGTGAGGACCTTCTCGGTCTGGTAGACGAGCGTTTCCGCCTGGTTGCGGGTCTCCGCCTCCTCGCGCCGCTTCTTGTCCTCCTCGGCGTGCGCCTCGGCGTCGGAGACCATCCGGTCGATGTCCTCCTTCGGCAGCGCGGAGCCGCCGGAGATCCGGATGGACTGCTCCTTGCCGGTGCCGAGGTCCTTCGCGTTGACGTGCACGATGCCGTTGGCGTCGATGTCGAAGGAGACCTCGATCTGCGGCACCCCGCGCGGCGCGGGCGGCAGCCCGGTGAGGTCGAAGCTGCCGAGCTTCTTGTTGTGCGCCGCGATCTCGCGCTCGCCCTGGAAGACCTGGATCTGCACCGAGGGCTGGTTGTCGTCGGCGGTGGTGAAGGTCTCGGAGCGTTGCGTGGGGATCGTGGTGTTGCGCTCGATGAGCTTGGTCATGATGCCGCCCTTGGTCTCGATGCCCAGGGACAGCGGGGTGACGTCCAGCAGCAGGACGTCCTTGACCTCGCCGCGCAGCACGCCGGCCTGCAGGGCGGCGCCGACGGCGACGACCTCGTCCGGGTTCACGCCCTTGTGCGGTTCCTTCCCGCCGGTGAGCTCCTTGACCAGGTCGGTGACGGCGGGCATCCGCGTCGAGCCCCCGACCATCACCACGTGGTCCACGTCCCGCACCGAGATCCCGGCGTCGCGCACCGCGTTCTCGAACGGCTTGCGGGTGCGCTCCAGCAGGTCGGAGGTGATGCGCTGGAACTCCGCACGGCTCAGGGTCTCGTCGAGGAACATCGGGTTCTTCTCGGAGTCGACCGTGATGTACGGCAGGTTGATGTTGGCCGTGGACGAGCTGGACAGCTCGATCTTGGCCTTCTCCGCGGCTTCCTTGATCCGCTGCA
>NZ_JBJZOI010000048.1:0-1535 GCF_047200635.1 Saccharopolyspora antibiotica
CGCGACCACCGGTTGCAGACCGTCGGCATCCCGCAGGGCGGGCTGCTCTACCCGGCGCCGGGCACCTCGGTGCGCGGCGCGGTCGCGCAGGCCCGCAACGTCTCGCCCGAGTACGCCGGGGTCGACCTGCTCATGGCCTCGGTGCGCCCGGACGAGCGGATCGCGCTGTGGGACGGCGGCGTCCTGGAGCCCGAGGCGTTCATCGAGTCCGCCACGAACCGCAACTACGGGCAGGACGTGCCGGGCGTGCTGGCCGTCTCCGGCGGCGGCAAGCTGTCGTGGTTGCCGGACCTGGTGGAGGGCACCGACTTCGGCATCATCACCACCTCCGCCCAGGTCTTCCACACCCCGGACGGCAGGCTGATCACCGGGCACCTGCAGGTCGGCGCCGACGGGGTCCAGCGCATCCAGCCCGACCGGGAAGGCTGGACCAAGCACGACTTCGAGGGAGCGCGCCCCAGCGGTCTCGCCGACCTGGGCCAGGCGCTCGCCGAGTTCGGGCACGACACCGGGACCTCGTCGCGGCCCGAGCCGGGCCGGATCACCGAGGCGCTGCCGGAGACCGCGCCCGAGCGGGGCTCCCGCCGCCGCCCTGCGCCCGACCCCGAGGACGTCGAGCCCCCGCGCCCGAGCCGCGCGGACGAGGCCCCCGGCCAGGACCGCTCGGCGCCCGAGACGGCCCCGCCGGAGCAGCCCCCGATGCGGTTCGATCCGCGTTTGCTGGAGTCGGGTGGGGCGCGTTCGGGTGTGTCGGCTGAGTTGCGGGCGCGGTTGGACGCGGCGCCGGTGGTGCAGCGTGGTCGGGTCCGGGAGTTGCCGGGTGGTGATGCGGTGCAGCGGTCGGCGTTCGAGGTGCGTCGGGCGTTGTCCGAGGACGGTGTGCTGGTCAGCGAGGCCACGATCCGCATCCGGCGCAGCGGTGCGGTCAGCCGGACCGCTGCCGACGCCGACTGGGCGCGGTTGGTGCAGGACGTGGACCAGCGGTTCAACCGGCCGAACCTGGTGCTGCCCAACGGTGATCTGCTCCGGGTCCGGGTGCTGCGCGCCGGGCCGGACGAGGCGCACCACTCGGTGACCCTCGCCCCGGAGGGGCGCACCGACCAGACCCGCTGGGCGCTCGGCGACCCGGACCGGGCGCGGGCCGTGGGTTCGATGCTCGGCCTGCCCGTCGAGCCCGACGTCGAGGGCAGCCTGATGGGCGTCCCCGACGCCGAGGGCCGCGCCGACCTGCGCGCTCGGCACGTCGAGATCGTCGGCCAGCACATCGGCGACGCCCCCGCGCACGCACCGGGACTCCTGGAGCCGCGACTGGCGGAGAGCCAGGGCCTCGTGGCGCGGCTGCGCGCGGCGGCGGACCTGCTGCGCAGGCACCTGGACGTCGACGCGCACCGCTTCACCGACGAGCAGCTGACGCGGTTCGCGCAGGTGGTGCGGGCTGCCGGCGCGACGTCGTTCACCGGGGCCCCGCTGGACGCCCTGCGCGCGGCCGCCGAGCAGGCCGAGCAGCACCTCCAGGAGGTCCGGCAGGCGTCGGT
>NZ_JBJZOI010000049.1:0-1202 GCF_047200635.1 Saccharopolyspora antibiotica
CGCGCTGTGGTGGCGAGGGGGAAGGGCGAGCCGGTCGAGGTGGTCTCGATCGAGGTTCCTGAGCCTGGTCCGGGTGAGGCTGTGGTGGGGGTGCGGGCGTGCGGGGTGTGTCATACGGATTTGCATTACCGGGAGGGGGGTATCGGTGATGATTTTCCGTTTTTGTTGGGGCATGAGGCTGCTGGTGTGGTGGAGGCGGTGGGTGAGGGTGTGTCGGATGTGGTGCCGGGTGATTTCGTGGTGTTGAACTGGCGTGCGGTGTGTGGGGTGTGTCGGGCGTGTCGGCGGGGTCGTGGGCAGTATTGCTTTGATACGCGCAATGCTGCGCGGCCGATGCGGTTGTTGGATGGGACGGCGTTGTCGCCGGCGTTGGGGATTGGTGCGTTCGCGGAGAAGACGTTGGTGCATGCGGGTCAGTGCACGAAGGTGGATCCGGGGGCGCGTGCGGCGGTGGTGGGGTTGTTGGGGTGCGGTGTGATGGCGGGGATTGGTTCCGCGGTGAACACCGGGGGTGTGGGGTTGGGG
Organism: Saccharopolyspora antibiotica; assembly: GCF_047200635.1. Taxonomy (NCBI): domain Bacteria; kingdom Bacillati; phylum Actinomycetota; class Actinomycetes; order Pseudonocardiales; family Pseudonocardiaceae; genus Saccharopolyspora; species Saccharopolyspora antibiotica. The sequence continues at coordinate 526 of NZ_JBJZOI010000049.1, forward strand.
GATTCGGTTGCGGTGATCGGGTGTGGTGGTGTGGGTGATGGTGCGGTCGCGGGTGCGGCGTTGGTGGGGGCGCGTCGGGTGATCGCGGTGGATCGGGATCCGGTGAAGTTGGAGTGGGCGCGGGGGTTCGGGGCGACGCATGTGGTGAATGCGTCGGAGGTGGATGTGGTGGAGGCGGTGCGGGAGTTGACTGGTGGGCATGGTGCGGATGTGGTGATTGATGCGGTGGGTACGCCGGGGACGTTCAAGCAGGCGTTTTATGCGCGGGATCTTGCGGGGACGGTGGTGTTGGTGGGGGTGCCGACTCCGGAGATGGTGGTGGAGTTGCCGTTGTTGGATGTGTTCGGTCGTGGTGGTGCGGTGAAGTCGTCGTGGTATGGGGATTGTTTGCCGTCGAGGGATTTTCCGATGTTGGTGGAGTTGTTCCAGCAGGGTCGGTTGCCGTTGGAGGATTTCGTGTCTGAGGAGATCGGGTTGGATCAGGTGGAGTCGGCGTTCGAGAAGATGCGTGGCGGGGAGGTCCTGCGCTCGGTGGTGGTCCTGTGATGGCCGTTCGTGTTGATCACGCCACGACGTCGGGGACCTTCTCGCTGGACGGGGAGGTCCACGAGGTCGAGAACAACGCCTGGGTCGTCGGCGACGACTCCGAGTGCGTCGTCATCGACGTCCCGCACGAC
>NZ_JBJZOI010000050.1:0-1196 GCF_047200635.1 Saccharopolyspora antibiotica
ACGACCAGCTGTCCGCTGTGGATCCTGAGGTGGCCGCGGCGGTGGGCGCGGAGTTGGGTCGTCAGCAGAACACGTTGGAGATGATCGCTTCGGAGAACTTCGCTCCGCGGGCGGTGTTGCAGGCGCAGGGTTCGGTGCTGACCAACAAGTACGCCGAGGGCTATCCCGGGCGCCGCTACTACGGCGGCTGCGAGCACGTCGACGTCGTCGAGCAGCTCGCGATCGACCGGGTCAAGTCGCTGTTCGGGGCCTCGTTCGCGAACGTGCAGCCGCACTCGGGCGCGCAGGCCAACGCCGCGGCCATGCACGCGCTGCTCTCACCCGGAGACACCATCATGGGCCTGGACCTGGCCCACGGCGGCCACCTCACCCACGGGATGCGGCTGAACTTCTCCGGCAAGCTCTACAACGTCGTGGCCTACCACGTCCGCGAGGACGACCACCGCGTCGACATGGACGAGGTCGCCCGCCTGGCCCGCGAACACCGCCCCCGGCTGATCGTCGCGGGCTGGTCGGCCTACCCCCGCCACCTCGACTTCGCCCGCTTCCGCCAGATCGCCGACGAGGTCGGCGCCTACCTCATGGTCGACATGGCCCACTTCGCCGGCCTCGTGGCCGCGGGCCTGCACCCCTCCCCCCTGCCCCACGCCGACGTGGTCACCACCACCACCCACAAGACCCTCGGCGGCCCCCGCGGCGGCGTCATCCTCTCCGGCAGCGAGGAATTCGCCAAGAAGTTCAACTCCGCGGTCTTCCCCGGCCAGCAGGGCGGCCCCCTCGAACACGTCATCGCCGGCAAGGCCGTGCTGTTCAAACTCGCCGCCACCCCCGAATTCGCCGACCGCCAGCAACGCACCCTCGACGGCGCCCGCCTGCTGGCCGAACGCCTCCTGGCCGACGACGCCCACCAAGCCGGCATCCGCCTGGTCTCCGGCGGCACCGACGTCCACCTCGTCCTGGTCGACCTGCGCCACATCGACCTCGACGGCAAACAAGCCGAAGACCGCCTCCACACCATCGGCATCACCGTCAACCGCAACGCCGTGCCCCACGACCCCCGACCCCCCATGGTCACCTCCGGACTCCGCATCGGCACCCCCGCCCTGGCCACCCGCGGATTCACCACCACCGAATTCACCGAAGTCGCCGACATCATCACCACCGCCCTCACCAACCCGTTCGACGAAACCGCAACG
>NZ_JBJZOI010000051.1:0-793 GCF_047200635.1 Saccharopolyspora antibiotica
GCCCCTTCCCACATCACTCCGGCAACCGCGAAGCGGTCTGATCTGCGATCTCCTCGATCTCGGCACACGGATCAGCCACGGAGTCCCGCATGTAGGCGGTGAGCTGATAGAGCACGACACCTTCACCAGCAGGCACGACCGTGATGCAGCCGCCCTCCCCCTCCGCGCCCGACACGATCATGCGTGCGCCATCACGGCCCCCGACCTCGATCGGCGTGTACTCGTCGTACGAACCGTTGCTCAAGCTCTCCACGGTCTCGTCGGCGTTCTTCTGCAACGCGACATCCATCCGGTCCCCGTCCCAGCTGCATCCTGGCTGGAAACTCACCAGCGTGAAATCCTCGGCCTGGGTGGACACCCCGTACGAAGTCAGCTCCTCGGGCTTGAAGAAAGTGCAGGGGTCAAAACTCTCCAGCCCATCCTGCCCGGAATTCGAATCCCCACTGCCGGCATCGTCTTCCGCTCCACCGAGAGCGCACGAGGAAACGCCGATCAGGGCGATTCCCGAGATCGCAACGGCCAAACAACGGGAAAGTGCGCTCACTGCATACCTCGCCTGAGATCGTCTGCGTTCTGCTCGTCAGTGTTCCGGTAGTCCCGCGCCGCACCGCGGAAAGCGTCGGCCTGCTTCCTCAGCTCATCCTGGAACTCACGAATGAGAGCGAATACCCCCGCGTCGGAGTCTGCGGCTTTGTCCTCGAACCGCTTCGCCAGCTGCTGACCATCGGGATAGTCACCGAGCCCTCGGACGCTGCGCAGCGACTGAGCCCGCTGCCAGAATTCCTGCAGCGCA
>NZ_JBJZOI010000052.1:0-662 GCF_047200635.1 Saccharopolyspora antibiotica
GTCGTTGCTGCCGGTGTTCTCCCACTCCCGGGTCGCGGAGAACAGCTCGACGGCCTGCTCCCGACCCTCCGGGCTCAACGGCAGCAACGCCAGCAGATCGGTCAGCTCCGCCAACCCCGCCGGGGAACGACCCAGCAGCATCGGCTCCACCATCAACGCGTCCAGCACCGGATCGATGCTCGCGTCCCGCGCAGCCAGCACCATCGCCGCGCTCAGCTCCGCGTGCGCCTGCGTCTCCCCCGCGTCCAACGTCCCAGCCCAGAACCGGAACTCGTGCCGATCGGTGGCCGCACCCTCGATGTGGCGGAAGCTGAGCCCCTCCGCCTTGTCCCGGTTGAGACCGCCGACCTCGGTGGCGGTCGGAACGCGGGACGGGTCGGCCGGGAGGGGCCCCGGACCGACCATCATCATCAGCCGCTGCTTGGTGCTGCCCGGGTGATTGCCCAACCGGTACAACACCGACTCGAACGCCTTCTGCAACCGCGCCAACCGCACGTGCTCAGCAGGCGTCAACTGCTCGACGAAGCTCACGTTCACGTGCCCACCGGTGTTCTCCGCGGTGGCCTCGTGCCGACGCAACAACTCCATCAACTCACCGACACCACGCCACGTACCCGGCTCCGCACCCGGCCGCAAGATCGGCGACACCAGCTCGAAACCCT
>NZ_JBJZOI010000053.1:0-545 GCF_047200635.1 Saccharopolyspora antibiotica
GAGTACTTGGCGAGGACGTCGGCGGTGGGCCGGGCGGACTCACCCAACCGGATCAGATCATCCCCGTTCGCCTCCAGAAAACCCCGCGCATCACCCGACGTCACCGTCAACTGCGAGGTCAACCCCTCCACGTTCGCCCGCTGCTCCACCAACGTCCGCGACGTCACCGACAAATCCCCCAACGCCGCCAGCACATCCGGCGCCGCCTGCTCATAGGTCTCCGCCACCCCCACCAACCGCCGCAAGTTCTCCCGCAACAACGGCACCGACGGATTCAACCCCGCCACGTACTCGTTCAACCGCGTGACCGTCTCCCCCACCGACTCACCACGCCCGTCCAACGCCCCGCTCAACGAGTTCAACGTCGACGCCAACTCCGCCGGACGCAACGCCTGCAACACCGGCATCGTGTCCGCCAGCACCGCCTCCAACTCCACCGACGCCGCCGTCCGGTCCTGCGCGATCACATCCCCCGACGCCAACCGCACCGACGACGCCTCCCGCGGCACCTCCAACGACACGTACCGCTCCCCGAACAACGTCCG
>NZ_JBJZOI010000054.1:0-466 GCF_047200635.1 Saccharopolyspora antibiotica
CTGGCGGCGGTAGTGCCTCGGGGGCGACGCCGAGTGGAGAGAGCGAGGGGCTGGAGAGCTTCGAACCGTGCGTTTTTTTCCAGCCGGAGGAGCTGACGTCGTTCGGCCTGTCCACTCAGGCGAAGGAGTTCACGCAGGTCAGCTTCCAGCCGGGATGTTCCTGGGATGGGGACAAGTTCGGCCTCGCGTTGCAGAAGAACGCGGATGAGACGGTGGAAAGCCTCAGAGCTGGCGCGTGGGACGAGTATGCCGACGTGCAGATTGCGGGGCGCCGGGCTGCGCGGGTGATTCCTGTGGGGGCGACCGGACAAGGAGTCTGCAACGTGGTGGTTCCCGCGGGCGAAGGGGTTGCTCTGTATCAGCTCACGGGATTCTTTAAGGATTCCGTGGCTGATCCGTGTGGGGAGATCGAGAAGATCGCTGGTCAGACGGCTTCGCGGTTGCCGGAGTGATGTGGGAAGGGGCT
>NZ_JBJZOI010000055.1:0-433 GCF_047200635.1 Saccharopolyspora antibiotica
CCGGTTTCGTTGGATGAGTTGGATCGGTCGGTGTTGGGGTTGTTGCGTGCTGATGCGCGGATGTCGGTGCGTGCGATCGCTCGGGAGTTGAATCGTTCTCCGGGTGCGGTGGGGGAGCGGGTGGCGCGGTTGGAGTCGTTGGGGGTGATCACGGGGTATCACGCTGAGGTGGATCTGGCGCGGCTCGGGTACATGCACACGTTGGTGGTGGTGCGGACTGATGATGATCGGCGCAGTGATGAGTGCGCTGAGGTCTTGTCGGGGTTGGAGGAGGTGCACACGGTCTGGGTGGTGACGGGGTCGTGGGATCTGGTCGTGGAGTGCTACGTGCGGGACGCGTTTCACCTGCGGGAGTTGTTGCAGGGCAAGTTGCGGGGTGTGGAGGGCGTCACCCACACCGAGGCCATGATCGTCCTCGACAGCGTCGACCCGG
>NZ_JBJZOI010000056.1:0-427 GCF_047200635.1 Saccharopolyspora antibiotica
TCAGCGATCTTCTCGATCTCCCCGCACGGATCGGCCACGGAATCCCGCATGTAGGCGGTGAGCTGATAAAGCACAACCCCTCCACCAGCCGGAACCACCGTGATGCAGCCGCCTTGATCAGTGAACCCGGGTGCGATCATGCGAGCGGATTCGCGCCCGGCCACGTTGACCCGGTCGAACGAGTCATAGGAGCCGCCTCTTTCCAGGCTCTCCACCGTTTCCTCTGCGTTCTTCTGCACGGCGATGCTCAGGAGCTCGCCGTCCCACGAACACCCGGGTTGGAAGCTGACCTGGGTGAACTCCTTCGCCTGCGGCCCGACACCGAACGAGGCCAGTTCATCCCCGTTGAAGAACGTGCACGGGTCGAAGCTCTCCAGCCCCTCGCTCTCTCCACTCGGCGTCGCCCCCGAGGCACTACCGCCGCCAT